>JBDTLT010000400.1:0-3787 GCA_039934635.1 Acidimicrobiales bacterium | reverse complement strand
GACAGCTCGGGATGGAAGCCCGCGCCGAGCTCGAGCAACGCCGAGATCTTGCCGTGGGTCGTGATCGATCCCATGTTGGGCGTCAAGATCTTGGCAATGCACTTGAGCAACGTGCTCTTGCCCGAACCGTTGTGCCCGATGAGTCCGAACGACTGGCCTTCGGGGACATCGAACGAGACATCCTGTAACGCCCACAGATCTTTGAACACCGCACGCCGGCGCTTCAGCACAGTGGCCTTGAGGCTCGTGTTGCGTTCCTGATAGAGGCGGTAGCGCTTGGAGACGCCGTCGACGACGATCGCGGCAGTCATCACAATTCCTCGGCGAGACGTGATTCGTATCGACGGAAAATCGCCGCGCCGATGACGAGAACGATGGCGGCCGTGCCCGTCAAGTAGATGCAATTGACGAGCGTCGGGCCGCGGTTGTCGTACAGCAGATCGCGATAGGTCTCGACGTAACGCACCATGGGGTTGAACGTGTACAGGCGGGCGACGGGCTTGCTCGCCTTGCCGTTGACGAGGTCGACGCCGTACACGATCGGTGTCAGGAAGAACCAGGCCTGCAACAAAATGGCGCCTACGAGATATTGGATGTCGCGGAAGTAGACGTTGAGCACCGACAGCGCGAGCGAGAAGCCGGTGACGAAGACGGTCTGCACCGCCATCAACACCGCAACGAGGGGCAGCCACGGCCAGATGTTGTTGCCGTAGATCACGAGGATCACCAACAGCACGCCCATCTCGATCAGAAACGTGACGAGCATCGACGCCACGAACGACAACACGAGGCCTTCGCGGGGGAAGTACACCTTGCGGATGAGTCCGGCATTACCCGTCAACACACCCATCGCGCCGTTGAGGCTGTTGCCGAAGAAGTTCCACGGCAGCAGGCCACACAACAACCACACGGTGAAGTTGTGCAGGCCGCTGGGGTCGCCCTTGGGCGGGTTGCCGTTGAGCAACACCCCGAACACGATCGAGTAGATCACGACCGTCGACAACGGGTTCAGCAGTGACCATGTCCACCCGAGAACCGAACGTTTGTACCGGCCGCGTAGCTCACGCAGGGTGAGATTGACGATCAGTTCTCGTGATTCGACGATTTCCGCGACGCTGGACAAACAAAAGCCTCTCTCGCCGAGAAACGCAGGCTAGCGGCCGTGCGGCCCGAAACCGTGCCACGGTGCCCCGCCGCGGCACCCCTCGCCCGGGGCGACTGCCGAGGGGCGCTGCGCCGGTCGTAGAGTGTCGCCCGGGCGGGCGGCCCAAACCAGCATCGAGGGAATACGTCTATGCCCAGCTTCTCGCGCCGCGTGGGTCTCATCGCCGGTGCGGTGACCCTCGTTGCCTCCTTCATCGTGGCCGGGGCCGCGCCGATGGCCGCCGCCCAACCCGTGCAGACGAGCTTCGATTTCGAAGGGGGCGGCTGGGGTCACGGTGTCGGCATGAGCCAATGGGGCGCCAAGGGGCGCGCCGACGCCGGCCAGTCGGCGGCGCAGATCCTCCAGGCGTACTACCAGAACACGCAACTCACCTCGCAGACCCTCGCCAACATCCGGGTGCACTTGGCCGACGTGGGCGAGACGACGTTCTCCTTCACCGGAGCCGTCAACTGGTTGGTCAATGGCGTGGCGACGACCACCAGCGGCGCCGGCGACACCGTGGCGGTGCGCGCGGTCGGAGACTCGATTCGCATGCAGAAGTCCGGCGGCTCCGAGATGGTGTTGGGCAATGCCAACGACACCGTGTCGATCGCACTGACCAGCGGGCAACCGGTGCGCGTCGGCGCCACCGGCAACCGCTACCACTACGGTCGTTTGGTGATGCGCCGCGGCGCGACCAACTCGTTGCAGGTCACGCTCGACAGCTTGTCCATGCAGGCCTATCTCTACGGCATCTCCGAGGTGCCATCGTCGTGGGCCACCGAAGCCCTCAAGGCCCAGGCCATCGCGGCGCGGACGTACGCGGCGGCGCGTTTGCGATACCCGCAGAGCACAAACTTCGACATCTACTCGACGACGCAGGATCAGAACTACACCGGTTACGAAAAAGAGTTCAGCGATCAGGCCAGCCGTTGGGTCGCCGCGGTCAACGACACCAACAACCAGATCGTCACGTACAACGGCGATCCCATCACCGCCTTCTACTTCTCGTCGAGCGGCGGCGCCACCGAGAACAGCGAGTACGTGTTCGTCACGCCACTCCCCTATGCACGATCGATTCCCGATCCATTCGACAACGTCGCGGGCAACACCAACTTCCGCTGGAAGCGCACCTACAGCGGCGCCGAATTGGGCGCGTGGCTGAGGGCCAGTCGCAGCACCGACATCGGCGACGTGACCAGGCTCGACTTCCTCGGCCCATTCGGCGCATCGGGGCGCATCGACCGTTCGCAGATCCGCATCACCGGCACCAAAGGCACCACGCAGATCACCGGCGGCCAGTTGATGGGGACGATCAACGCCAACGCACCCGGTAGCCGGCAACTGCCGTCGAGCCTGGTCTTCATCAAGCCGAACGGTTCGTTCGACGCCGTGGGCTTCTCGCCGGGTGGCGTGCGCGTCGCCGGGTGGACGTACTACCCGTATTCGGGCTCGATCGCGCAGGTGCAAGTCACCGTCGACGGCAACGTGATGGCCGATGTCGCATCCGGCGGCGCACGCGGCGACGTCGCCGCCGTGATCCCGGGCGCGCCGACCAACGCCGGCTTCGACGCCCTCGTGCCCGTGCAGAATGCGACGTCCAACGTGTGCGTCAACGCGCACCTACCGGGCAACTCCACGCTGTTCCCACTCGGATGCAAGACGATCACCGTGCCGACGCAACCGATGGGGTCCTTCGACGTCGCGGCCAATGCCGGTAATTCGCTACGCGTCGCCGGATGGGCCGTCGACCCTCAGACCCAAGGGCCACTCGAGATCCACGTCTACGTCGACGGCCAGATCACCGGTCTCGTCGCCAACCGCGAACGCGGTGACCTCGCGGCGGCGCTGGGCAGCTGGGGGTCGAGCCACGCGTTCGATGGCGTCATCGGAGCGGCGCCCGGACAACACGACGTCTGTGCGTACGCGATCAACGTCGGCCCCGGCAGTCACGTGCTCTTGGGTTGTCGCAACGTGTTGGTGTTGCCGCCGCACGCCGAAAAGCCGTTCGGCTCCTTGGACGTCGTGGCCAGTGTGAACGGTGCCCTCAACGTCGCGGGTTGGGCCATCGACCCCGACACCACCGGCCCCATCGACGTGCACGTCTACGTCGACGGCAAGCTTGCCAGCGGTACCCCCGCGAACCGAAACCGTGCCGACATCGGCGCGATCTTCCCTGCGTCGGGCCCCTCCCACGGTTTCGACGCCACCTTCGATGCCACGCCCGGTGCCCACAACGTCTGCGCCTACGCCATCAACGACGGGCCCCCCGACCACACCCTGCTCGCGTGCCGATCGGTCACCATCGTCCCGCGTGACGCTGCCGCGCCGGTCGGCTCGGTCGATCTCGTGAGTCGGTCGGGCGCCACCGTACGCGTGGCCGGTTGGTCACTCGACCCCGACACCAACGAACCGATCGCAGTGCACATCTACGTCGGTCAGGCCGGCACCGCCACGACCGCCGATCGATCGCGCGCCGATATCCAAGCGATCCTCAATCGCGGCGATCGACACGGGTTCGACGTGACGCTGTCGATACCGAATGCGCTCACGCAGGTGTGTGCATACGGCATCAACAACAGCGGAGTCGGCCCCAACACGTTGCTCGGCTGCCGCACTGTGTAGTGCGGCTGCGCCGCAACG
>JBDTLT010000399.1:0-3804 GCA_039934635.1 Acidimicrobiales bacterium | reverse complement strand
CGAGCAGATGGCCACACAACGCCGCCGCATCGAGCAGCTCACGATCCGGACGAGAAGAACCCTGCATCGCACCATTGTCGCCGCCCGGGCGAAACGCGGGCAGGACAGTCACGATTGCTCAGCAGTCTCCTAGGTTGCGCCTCGTTGAGGGAGCGCGATGACCACCATCACTGTCCGGACCGCACCCGAGATCTCCTCACAGCCGACTCGAGGTGAGCAAGATCTCGGTGTTTCAGCCAGCTTCGACGGCGCCTGTTACGTCGTGCGGGTCACCGGCGATCTCGATCTGGGCACACGCGATCTGTTGTTCGCGGCCTGCACCGTCCGCCACCATCGGTCTGTCGTGGTCGACCTTTCCGGGCTGGCGTTCATGGATTGTGGCGGATATGGCGGGATCGTTGCCGCTCGCAACATCGTCGAAGCCGACGACAGGACGCTGACGTTGCGGGGCGCCCGTGGAAAACCCGGTCGGCTTCTCGGATTGATCGCGCATCTCGAACGACGATCACCACGCGGGTTCGAACTGGTCCACCACGTCGACGGGTTCATCGCACCATCGATGTCGAACGCTGCGCCGGCATGAAGATCTTGATCGCCCTCGATGAATCACCGGTCTCGGCACGAGCCGCACGCGAAGCGCGCCGGCTGTTCTCGGGCGAGGACGCAGCATTCTTGGTGATCAACGTGACTCCGTTCCCACTGATGTGGGCCGGCGGAGGCGGGTACCCGTTCGGGTACGGGATGGTCGCACCGCTGGCGATGGATTCCGCATGGCTCGACGATGCAGGGACAGCCCGAGATCGCGCTGGTCGCTCGGGCCGAGGCAGCTGGCTTGTCTGACGCTGAAGCACTCACGACAACCGGCAACCCCGTGCGCCTTGTCTGTCTCGCGGCCGAAGATCACGATGTTGACGTGATCGTTGTCGGTTCCCACGACAAGTCGGCGTTGCGTCGACTGATCGACCCGTCTGTGGCCGTCGGGATCGTTCGCGAAACGTACCGTCCCGTGCTCGTCGTCAGCGGCGAGCCGCCATCGGACGAATCCGATTCGTAGCGTGCGGCCGCGCGCCGACCGTGATCTGAGCAACCCACGCAGTCGGAAGGAAGCCCCATGACCACACCAACCGTCGCTGACACCCTTCAGCTCGCCCATGGCATCGAACAGGCCGAGTTCGACCGGGTCGTCGCAATTCTCTCCCGGCTCGACGATCGACTCCGCTCGTTCCCCGCGGGCACGGTCGAATTGCAACTGAGCGTCAAGGAACGCGACACGGCGAGCCAGCGAACGACACTCGAGGGGTGGTTCGCCGGTCATCCACGCCTCGTCGCCACGTCGAGTCGCACGGATCTCGATGCCGCGCTCGCCGAGGTTCGCGATGACCTGGTACGGCAGATCTCCGATGCCAAGAACCGCACCGAACCCAGAAACAACCGCGCCCTGCGAGAGACGCTGTGAACACTCCTCACGAAGCGGCGCGGTGAGCGCCTTCGCGGTCTGCGTCGAGCGAAGCCGACGCCGCACAGTGGGGTTCACCGTCAACCGCTATGACGATGGGTTCGCGTTCGTTCAGCTCAACGACCCGAGCGTGTTCGACCTCGACCTGATTCACGGGCTCAAGCCTCACGACAACCACGACGGCTGCTACATCATCCTGGCTGACGTCGACGGGTGGCATACGTGTCTGGTGTCCTCCGGTCTGGATGTGTCGGCATTTAAGGACATGCCGAGGGGGATGCGCGAGTTCAGGTTGACCGACCCGAGCGAAACACCATCCGATCGGACGCCCAAGCAGCGGAGGTCCGGCGTGAGAATCGAGGTCGCCGACGGTCGTGGACTCCCCGTGCGGCCTGGCGTTGATCGAACGGTGCGTGCTGGTCGGCGTCGAAGGAGAGTCGCCGGGTGATCGAGTCCTGCCGATCAGGTATCTATGACCGACGCCGCGGTTCACATTCCTGACGACGGTGTCGTCGCAGAGGCGGCGAAGTCAGCGGTCCATCTCGGTGACGTTGCCTCGCTCGCGAAGTGCTTGCGTGTAAACGATGAGTTCGCGCTCTGCGTTTGCGGAAAGGCAACCCTGATGCCCACCGACCACCAAGCTGCGGCCCCGATCATTCGGACCGCGGGCCTACGCAAGAGCTTCGGCGACGTCGTGGCTCTCGACGGACTGGACCTCACGGTCCGCGCCGGCGAGGTGCACGGTTTCCTCGGCCCGAACGGCTCCGGGAAATCGACGACTATTCGTGTGCTGCTCGGCCTCGTGCGCGCCAGTGGCGGCGAGGCGGAGCTGTTCCGCGGCGACCCGTGGCGCGACGCGGTCAGCTTGCACAGCCGCCTCGCGTACGTACCCGGTGATGTTTCGCTGTGGCCGGGGCTGACCGGGGGCGAGTGTCTCGACATCCTTGCGTCGTCGCACGGCGGACTCCGCCCGCAGCGGCGCGCCGAGATGATCGACCGCTTCGATCTCGACCCGTCTCGCAAGTCCCAGGGCTACTCCAAGGGCAACCGGCAGAAGGTCGCACTCGTCGCGGCGCTGGCCGTCGACGCGGAGTTGTTGATCCTGGACGAGCCGACGTCTGGCCTCGATCCGCTGATGGAGCAAGTCTTCCAGGCCATCATCCGAGAGCGTCGGGCCGAGGGATGCACGATCCTGTTGTCCAGCCACGTCCTTGCCGAGGTCGAGTCGCTCGCCGACCGGGTCAGCATCATCCGGCAGGGGAGCACTGTCATGACCGGAACGCTCGCGGAGCTACGGCGACACACCCGCACCCTTGTCCACGCCGTCACGCGATCGGCGCCGGACGGGATTCGCGAGATCGACGGTGTCGTGGGACTTGACGTGGAGAGCGCCGACTCGTTGTTCGACATCAAGTTCGCTGTCGATGTCGAACATCTCGACGGCGCCATCGGAGTACTGCATGCCGCCGGTTTGCACGCGCTCACGGCGACACCGCCCAGCCTGGATGAGGTCTTCCGCCGGGCGTACGAGGACGAGTCGAGCGCCACCACCACCACCACCACCAGAGCTCCGTTGTGAAGAATCTCGCGTCCGTAACCGGTGGCGAGATGCTGTCCATTTCGTGGCGCAGCAACCGACGACAGATCCTCGGGTGGACGTTCGGACTGATTGCCGTCTTCGCCGGCACCGCGGCATCGATCAACAACCTCTTCGGGACCGCGGCCGAGCTCAAGACCTATGCCGATGCCGCGACAGCGGGCTCGGCGCTCTACGCGATCAACGGCCGGCCCTACGGGCTGGGCAACCTCGGCGGGCCGATCGTCTATGAGTTCGGGTTCGTCGCCGCGATCGCGTTCCCACTCATGGGAATCATCCTCATGACACGCATGACCAGGCTCGAGGAGCAGACGGGCCGTATGGAGCTCCTGCGTGGCGGCGTCGTGGGGCGCACGGCGGCTCTCAAGTCGGCGCTCGTGCTGACCTCGGCGGCATTCCTCTTGGTGGCCGTCGGGATGGCGACCGTGCTTGTCGCGCTGGACCTCAAATGGCCAGGGGTGGTGCTGTACCCGCTGGCGCTCGCTCTGCTCGGCATCGCGTTCACCGCCGCTGGAGCCGTGTGCGCCCAGCTCGTCGCGTCCTCGCGCATGGTGAACGCGCTCGGGGTCGCGATCCTCGTCGTCGCCTTCATCATTCGCGGCATCGGCGACGTGCGTGACAACGCCCTGGTGTGGCTCTCGCCGCTGGGCTGGGCCGAGCAGACACGCGCCTTCGGCGACGCCCGCTGGTGGCCGCTGCTGCTGCTGATCGCCGCAGCAATCGCGTCGTCCGCCGCAGCCCTGCATCTGGG
>JBDTLT010000398.1:0-3804 GCA_039934635.1 Acidimicrobiales bacterium | reverse complement strand
GCGCTGCGCGTTCGGATTGAAGTTCTGTGATTTCGGAACGAACTCAAGCTCCGGGTGTTCCCTGCACGCTGCGAACGCCCGCCACGCCGTCGCCTCGACGATTGGAGCCATGAGCGGGACGATATCGGTCGATCGTTCCGTTCGGTCGGATGATTGTGCGTGCCGGGTTTGGTCTGTGGTGTCGATCGCCAAGCGAGCATGTCCGCGGGCGAGCCAGATACGGTGCGGACTTGTGGCAAGGGAACGCGGTCGATCAGAAGACCTGACCAGCCGATGGGTCGGCTTGATCGCCCTGGGCCGCAATCCGGATGGGCCTCGACCCGACAACGGCGCAAGGTGTCGACGACGCTCGAAAACTGGTCAGTAGCGACGCTCGAAAAGTGAACACTCAACGATTGGGGAGTGATCACTGTGGAGGATTGGGCGTTGATCCGGCGGTTGGCGGCCGAGGGTGTGCCGAAGAAGCGGATTGCTGAGCGGTTGGGGATCTCGCGCACGACGGTGGTGAAGGCGGTGGCGTCGTCGGCTCCGCCGAAATACGAGCGGCGGGCGGCGGCGACGTCGTTCGCGGTGTTCGAGCCGCGGGTGCGGGCGTTGCTGGCCGAGTTCCCGGAGATGCCCGCAACCGTGCTCGCGGAACGGGTGGGGTGGCCCGGGTCGATCACCTGGTTTCGGGACAACGTTCGCCGCCTTCGTCCGGAGCATCGCCGCCCTGACCCAGCGGATCGGTTGACGTGGGCACCCGGGGACGCTGCGCAGTGCGATTTGTGGTTCCCCGCGAAACGCATCCCGCTGGAGGACGGCACAACCGCGGTGTTGCCGGTGCTGGTGATCGTGTCGGCGTTCTCGCGTTTCACGGTCGCCACGATGCTCCCGACGCGCCAAACCCCGGATCTGTTGTTGGGAATGTGGTCACTGATTCAACAGTTGGGTCGGGTGCCGCACCGGTTGATCTGGGACAACGAACCCGGCATCGGCCAACGAGGCCGGCTCGCGACCGGTGTCGGTGAGTTCTGTGGCGTGTTAGCGACACGCGTGCAACAACTCAAACCCTATGACCCCGAATCCAAAGGTGTGGTCGAGCGACGCAACGGGTTCTTCGAGACCTCGTTTCTGCCCGGACGCAGTTTCGACTCGCCCGCTGATTTCAACGCCCAGTTCGGCGACTGGTTGGAGCGAGCCAACGGGCGGCTGGTGCGCACCATCAAGGCTCGACCGATCGATCTGCTTGAGGTTGATCGTGGCGCGATGGTCGGGTTGCCGCCGATCCCACCATCTCTGGGATGGGCCCGCGAGATCCGTTTAGGTCGCGACTATTACTTGCGCGTCGACACCAATGACTACTCCGTCGACCCGAACGCGATCGGGCGGCTGGTCTCGATCACCGCTGATCTGGCCCGCGTGCAGGTCCGCCTCGATGGGCGACTCGTTGCTGATCATCGGCGACACTGGGCTCGCCACGCCACCATCACCGACCCGGCACATCTCGCGGTCGCCGGCGTGCTGCGCGAACGATTCGGGCAACCACGACTCGTTGATAGCGAGCCGATGGTTCGAGATCTCGCGGACTACGACCGGGCGTTCGGTGTCGATGACAGCGAGGTGGCGTGATGGCCAAGACCACGCCACCCGCAGACGCGGTCAAACAGATCCAGTTCTTGGCTGGCGCGTTGAAAGCACCCCGCATTGTCGAGGCCGCCGCCCGGCTCGCCGACCAAGCCCGTGACAACGCCTGGAGTTTCGAGGACTACCTCGCCGCCGTGCTCGAGCGTGAAGTGTCGGCACGCAACGCTTCGGGCGCGGCCCTACGCGTTCGCGCCGCCGGGTTCCCGGCCCGCAAGACCCTCGACGATTTCGACTGGGACCAGCAACGCCCGAACCGGGCCGCTATCACCGCGCTCGCGTCGGGCGCGTTCCTAACCGAGGCACGCAACATCGTGCTCCTCGGTCCGCCCGGCACCGGCAAAACCCATCTCGCCATCGGGCTCGGCATCATCGCCGCCCGTCACGGACACCGCGTCTTGTTCGCCACCGCGGTCGATTGGGTTGCCCGTATCCAAGACGCCCATCGCCTCGGGCGCCTCCCCGCCGAGCTCGCCCGCTTGCGCCGCTACGGACTGATCATCATCGACGAAGTCGGCTACCTCCCGTTCGATCAAGACGCCGCGAACCTGGTCTTCCAACTCGTGTCCTCGCGCTATGAACACGCGTCGCTCATCTTGACCTCGAACCTGCCGTTCTCGAGCTGGGGCGGCGTGTTCGGCGATCAAGCCGTCGCCGCCGCGATGATCGATCGCATCGTTCACCACGCCGACGTCCTCACACTGAAAGGCGCCAGCTACCGCCTCCGAAACCGCGGCATCGACACCCTCCCCAGCATCCGCGCCGCCACCGACCAGCCCGCCACCTAAACTCGCACCGGACAAACACTGTTCATTTTTCGCCCGTCGCAAACGCGCAGGATTCGAGCGTCGCCGACAGAGAGCTCGAGTCGGCGCGGGCTGCACTGCTGCGGACTGCTCTGGTCGACATCATTGCTGCGCTCGTGTTGCTGACCGTTACGACCTTTGGCGGCTCCGCGATTGCGGGCGTTCTCATCGATCATGGTCGCGGGCGTGATCTGCTCGCCGCCGGTCTGGTCTTGGTGATGTGTGTCCCGGCGTTTTGCGCGATGTATGTAATCGCAGCGCGGCAGACTCGCCAGATCAACACGCTCGCGATCGAGCGTGAGAATGCCATCCGTTCCCAGGTCGCTCTGCGCGAGTTTGAGAACGCGTTCGGCGAGGCGCTCGATATAGCCGACACCGAGGACGAAATCTACGAGGCCGTACACTGCGCAGTCGCGATCGCCGCACCCGCACGCTCGGTCGAGCTGCTGCTAGCTGACAACAGCCACGCGCATCTTGCGCAGGTCCTCGCCGTGAACGTCGACGACCGCGCCGATGGCTGTCTCGTCGACTCGCCGGAAAACTGTCCCGCGGCCCGTCGATCGCGGACTCAAATGTTCAGCGACAGCGACGCGCTCGGTGCGTGTCCCAAGCTTCGCGGCAGACCTGGCGGACGATGCTCGGCGGTATGTATTCCCGTGTCAATCATGGGACGGACCATCGGCGTGCTGCACAGCATCGCCGCCCCCGACATCCCCTCGAGCGCCGGGGCGATCACCCAGCTCGAGACAGTGGCGACGCAGCTCGGTACCCGCCTAGGGATGCTGCGACTGTTGGCCGACAGCCAACTACAGGCCACCACCGACTCACTCACCGGCTTGCTGAACCGGCGAGCGCTCCAGGATCGGTTCCGGGCGCTACCCGACGACGACCGGAACCTCACCGCGGTCATGGCCGACCTCGATCAGTTCAAGACGCTGAATGACACCTTTGGTCACGAGACCGGCGACCGGGCGTTGCTGCTCTTCGCTACCACGATGCGGGCAACGCTTCGCGGCGGCGACCTGCTGTGCCGATACGGCGGCGAAGAGTTCGCCGTTGTCCTGCCACACTGCGACGCCGAAAACACCGTAATGCTGCTCGAACGACTGCAACACAACTACCGCGTAGCCCTGCAGACCGCCGGGCTTCCGCCGGTCACGGCCACCTACGGCGTCATCCACACCGAACACGCTCGTGACCTCGACACGCTCATGCGCCACGCCGACCTCGCCCTGTTCGAAGGAAAGCGGGCCGGCCGCGATCGCATCGTCTACGGCGCCCCCCGGGCCCCCAATGAGACCGACCGACCCGACCAATCACCGCGACACGGCACACAAGCCGCGTAGTCAGCTGCTCTCGCCTGGTCTCATTTCCG
>JBDTLT010000397.1:0-3816 GCA_039934635.1 Acidimicrobiales bacterium | reverse complement strand
CCTCCAGTAGCGACGCACGGGCACGACTCGCCACGTGGCGAATCGCCGAGCCCGACCTCGCCGAGTTCCCCGCTCTCGGCGTGATCGTCGCCGGGATCCAGCGGATGGACCAACCCGACTCTGTCCGAGTGATGCGCGCTCGTTGATACGACTCGCGGTGTCGGAGCCGCTCGCCCGGCGGGCGGTCCTGCAGGTGATGATCCCGGTGATGTGCGGCCGCATCCGCGCCATCCGCGACAACTGTGCCCGCTCGGGAGTGGAGATCGACCTCGACGAAGCCACCCAGATTGTGGTCACGACAATGGTGGCGGTCATCGCACAGGCGGCGGGCCGCGACCTCGACTGGCCGATCACCTATCTACGCAGCAAGCTCGGCCGCAAGGTCGAACCGATCGTGTCGCAGTTGATCCGCGAGCAACTCGCCCAGACCGACATCGAGCTGATCCCGCCATCGAGTGAGCCGTCGGTGACGCTCGCCGATCTGCGCGACATCCTCGTGCGAGCCGCGCGCAGCGGCGTCGTGTCGGAATCCGACGCGCAACTGGTCTGGCTGACCCGCGTCGGCGGCTGGGAAACCCACGAGCTCACCGACCGCTTCGGCGCCACCCGCGACACCCTCCTGCGGCGACGGTCGCGCGCCGAGCGCGCCATCGCGAAGGTCGCATGACCACCACCGCGTCCGACAATCTCCTCGCCGCCGCCGTCATCGCCGTCGCAGCACTGACTGTGGCGGTGTGGTGCGGCGCCGCGCTCGCCGTGGCCATCACCGAACGCGAGCTTCTCCACGCCACCGCCGTCTCGAGTACAGCTGCCCGGCGCCGGCGTCTACTGGCCGTGCACGATCTTGTCAGTGGCTGCATTCAGGTCGTTCGCAGAGTGTGGCTGTGGCTTCGTTTTTCGGCGCCGAAAGTCGGCCTCGAGCGCCGCGAGCGGCTCGGTGTCGATCCCCGCAGCCGCATGGCGACCCTACGCGATGTTGCGCCACTCATCGTGCGCGAACAGACACGAGGGCGTTTCGCGTTGCCGTCGCGATGATCGGCCCGTCGCAGTGCGGCAAGACCTCCAACGTGTGGTGCTCGATCCTGGAATGGGACGGCCCGCCGTGCTGTCGTCGGTGAAGAACGATCTCTTCGACGACACCATCCGACGACGGCTGCGTCTCGGCGAGGTGTACGGGTTCGACCCGCTCAGCGAGATCGACCCCACCAACATGCCCGAAGGCTGGCGGCTGTGTGGTTGGTCGCCGATTGCGACGGACAGCCAGTAGTGCTCGATGTACGGGTGGTCGATCGCGAAGAACCGCGCGTGCGTGTTCGGGTTGTCGATGAGTCGGATATGGACAACTTCGATGCGCATGACTGCCTCCTGTCCGAGCGGCCCCAGCAGCCGCTGCAGGCCTTGGCCGTCCAAGCGCCGTCGGGACCGGCGGAGTCAAGGGTCGCCGAAGGCGAGCGAGAACCGAACGACGAAGTCGGGAGGCCCGCAGCGACCCTTGACGCCGACAGCCGGTCCCAAAGGCAAGACACGCGACCGGACCCCACGCCTCCCACGTGCGTAGAGCGGACGCGAGAGCCGGCCCGTGAGCCGCGACAAGTCCACGCTCGAGCCGAGCGACGCACTGTTCAAACAGCGACGAAGCACGGCGCTGTCACCGCGCCACGCGATACTGACGATGCCTCAGTGCCGGACCGGCGCTCCGAAGAACAACCAACTGAGCGCCCACGCGACGACGGATCCCGTCCCCCACCTACGCGACAATTCCCGAGGCGATCCGATTCCTCGCGTCGCGCCTCAACGGCGCACGGACGCGCGACGGATACGGCTTCAACCGCAACCACGTCGAACTCGGCCACGCCATCGCACAACTCCCGACCATCGCTGGCTAGGTGTATCTCGATGCGGTGGGTTTTCGTAGTCGATGGGGCTGCACATGTGACAGTAGCTGTGTCGGAGCGCCAGCATCCGAGGGCGGCGGGCACGCTCATGGACTACTTCCTGACGAGTACGTCGGCACCAGTCTTATCGTGGACGATGAGCATCGCGTCGTCAGGCGCCCAGGACTCCGCAGTGCGGGGACCGGTGTAGATCGTGTTGTGCTTATTGGCGCTTCCGATGAGTTCGGTGTGGTTCTTGCCGCCGCGTTCGATCGTCAACGCGACGGTGTCGCTTCGATGCGCGACGACTGTTGTGCCGACCGTGGTGATGCCTTCTCGCCAAGCGACGGCGCGTGGGCTGGCTCCATCCCAGAAGAACAGCGTCTGCGGTGGTTGGTCTTCGGTGAGTGGGCTGTACCGCGCGCCGGCGCGGAACACGACGCCACCTGACGGCAGCACCGAGGGGTACTCGACGAGCCCGACGCTGTCGCTGCAAGAGTGGTCGTCGAGGTTCCAGCGCAATTTGCCGACGCTCACCTCGGCGTTGATCCGCTTCGATCCCTGGGGGGTCAACTGCTCGATGCGACGACATTCGCCGACGAGCCCGACATAGCCACTCGGCTCCGCCGAGGAGAGCGACACCCACAGCCCATTGACCGCGACCGCTCGATCGACACGGCCTGTGCGCAGACCCACGAACAACAACTCGGAGCGAGAGCCGTTGCAGTCACGCGTTGTCATGAAGGTATCGACGCTCACCATCCGCGCCCAGTACATGCTCGACGGCTGCGGACACGTGTCGCCTACAAGAACAATCTCGCGCGGCGCCCCCAGCACGACTCGATCCCGCTCCCTCTCGGCCGGAAGCTCGAACAACCGAGCGCTGACATCGTGAGGCCCTGCCGACGCGATGAGCCAGTGCGCGTCGTCGATCCAGTCGATCGAAACGACGTCCTCCGGCGACGTCAATCCGTCAACAGGCAAGACTTGCCAGTTGCCTGTGCTCGAGACACCGCTACACGAGCACGCCAACGTCGCCAACAACATCGCAATTGAGATCGCGAACGTGGGTCCTATGCGACGTTGATACATAGTCGGAATCACCATCATCCAAGTGCGTGCACGAATGCGCGAAGGAAGCCCCAGTCCCACACGTAGTTCATAAAGCTCCGGAATTCACCACCATTGCGCGGATCGTAGAGGTCGACATACACCTATCGACGGACTTCGCGCACTGATATGTCTGGCTCAGCGCACACCCGAAGCCGACTGTTGCTCCTCGCGCGATCGAGGAGACCCGTTCTCGTGCCCCCTGCTTCGCCGTGGAATGCGTGAACGTTTGGAAGGGCCGACTGTGCAAGCTCGCGGCTCGGAGCCGACCGCTCCACTAATCAGAGTGATCCGCGCAAGTTCAGGCACGGAGATCGCGACGCGACGAAGCCGAGCTCAACGAGACCAGCGTCCTCGGATCGGCGACTCGGCAATCGGCCACAGGGCACTTCATGGAGCGTCACGGCGCGCTGACCATCGAGAGCTCAACGCGCCAGTCCATCCCGCGTCCCCAGTCAGTCGCAAGCGTTCGCCACTGTCTGGCGGCCTTGCGCTGGACCAGATCACGATGCGTGCCTGACCGCCGGCGTTCCTGACGATCCGGTGTACAAGAGCTACCGATCAGAAGGTGGGGGCCCAGGAGACCCCGCTCACGGTCCCAAGGCCGGCGCCAATTGCGAACGGTCTGAAGGGTTGGCTGGCGCGCCGACCGAACTCCATCGCGCGTTTATCGCGCGCGTGCAGCCATTCGCGCTGGTGCGTGCACGTCCGGCTGCCTGACAAATATCCTGGTCAGAGTACATAATCGTTCGCGGGCGTCCGCCAGAATTCGGGCGTGAGCCGCCTGAAAAGCGGTAGGTCCGGGGATCGACGCCCCGCCCGACCACCATCA
>JBDTLT010000396.1:0-3845 GCA_039934635.1 Acidimicrobiales bacterium | reverse complement strand
GATGAAGTCGTCGATGCGGTCGTAGCTGCCGATCTCGGTGAGCATGTTGAGTACGGCTTCGTTGGCACCGCCGTGACGCGGCCCGTACAACCCGGCGCAGGCGGCGGCCATGGTCGAATACGGGTCGGCGTGCGACGATCCGACGACGCGAGCGGCAGTGGTCGAGCAGTTTTGCTCGTGGTCGGCGTGGAGGATGAACAAGATGTCGAGTGCACGCGTGAGACGCGGATCGCATTCGAAGCGGGGCTCTGCGACCTTGAACATCATCGACAAGTAATTGGTGGCGAAATCGAGCGAATTGTCGGGGTAGACGAACGGCATCCCGACGCTGAAGCGGTGCGCCGCAGCCGCCAATGTCGGCAGCTTGGCAATGAGTCGCACTACTTGCTTCATGCGATTTTCGGGATCGTCGATGTCCTTCGCTTCGGGATAGAAGGTCGACAGCGCCGCGACCGACGACACCAACATGCCCATCGGGTGCGCGTTGTAGTGGAAGCCTTCGAGGAACCGCTTGCGGATGTGTTCGTGGATGTACGTGTGATACGTGATCTCGTGTACCCAAGCGTCGTATTGCTCCGCCGTGGGCAACTCGCCGTGGATCAACAGATACGCGACCTCTAGGTACGTCGACTTTTCGGCCAGCTGCTCGATCGGATAGCCGCGGTAGCGCAGGATGCCGACTTCGCCATCGAGCTCGGTGATCGCCGATGAGGCCGCTGCGGTCGTACCGAAGCTCGGGTCGGAGAACCAGATGCCGGGAAGCAACTTGGACCACGGGCCCGAATCGACGCCCCCGTTGACGATCGGTATCTCGACGGACTCGCCCGTGCGGTTATCGGTGATGGTTACGCTTTCGGCCACAGTCCCCGCAACTCCTTCGCGCTGCCCGCGCAAGTCGACTTCTGAGGGCGGATCGTATCCTCGTCAACCAGCCGGGCGACAAGAGCGACCTCAGTGGCTGCCAGAAATACCACCACTGTTCACAAAGGCGTGTTGTCGTGGCGACGACGGGCAAGCTTCTCTCGTTTGGTCGCGAGGATGTCGAATGCGCGGGCAACCTCGGCGCGGGTATCGGCCGGGTCGATCACCCGGTCGACCGAGCCGCGTTCTGCCGCGATATAGGGGTTGAGCAACCGGTCCTCGTAGGCCAGCTCGTACTCTGCCCGTTCCTCAACAGACGCACGGCGATGCAGAATCTCGACGGCACCTTTGGCGCCCATCACTGCGATTTCGGCGGTTGGCCAGGCGATGGACAGGTCATTGCCCATGTACTTCGAATCCATCACGATGTACGCGCCGCCGTAGGACTTGCGCAGGGTCACGCAGACTCGGGGAACGCGGGCGCGGGCATAGGCGAACGCCATCTGCGCGCCGTAGCGAATCATGCCGCGCCATTCGAGATCTTTGCCGGGGTAGAAGCCCGACGTGTCGACGAAGGTGAGCAGCGGCAGATTGAACGCGTCACACATCGCCACGAACCGTGCACCCTTTTGTGAGGCCCCGATGTCGAGCGTGCCCGCGAGTGCTTGGGGTTGATTGGCGACGACGCCGACCGAGCGCCCGGCGATCATGGCGAAGCCGGTGACCAGGTTGGGCGCGAAGCCGGCGCGCAGCTCGAGGAACGAACCGACATCGGTCACGGTCTCGATGATGTGACGCACGTCGTAGCTGCCCATCGATGACTCGGGAATGATGTGGCAGACCTCGGGTACGGCCCGGTCGGGCGGGTCCGTCGAGGTCCATTGCGGTGGGAGCTCGTCGCAGTGCGCCGGCAGGTACGAGAGCAACGAACCGATCATCGATTGCGCGGTTGCGGCGTCGGTGGCGACGAGGCTCGCGACTCCTGAAGTCCGCTCGTGCATCGCCGCGCCGCCGAGTTGTGCGTTGGTCAGTTGCTCGCCGGTGAACTGACGGACCATGTGCGGCCCCGTCACGAACGCGTACGAATCGCTCGTCATCACCACGAGGTCGGCGAGGCCGAGCAACATGGCGGGGGCGGCAACGGCCGGGCCGTCGACGGCGAAGACCAGTGGGACCACGCCCGAACAACGAACGATGGCGCGGGCCGCATGGCCCCAACTGTGCATGGCGGCGACGCCTTCTTCGACGTCGGACCCCGAAGAGGCGATCGAGGCGACGAGAGGGACGCGCTTTTCGAACGCCATCTGCGCGGCGACCGCCAAGGACTCTCCGTCGGAAGATGTCAGGGCGGTCTGCCCGTCTCGGGGGTCGATCGAGATCGCGACCACCGGGCGGTCGTCCATCGCCCCGAAACCCACGCGCACCGAACCTTTGGTGCCAGAGCGGAAGGGGAGTCGTTCGGGATTGACGGCGAGGGTGGCCATTGCCGTCAACTCTTCCACAATCCCGCGCGGCCGATGCCGCAATCCCCGCTCTGAAGGGCCGCTCGGGCCCGATCGCTGCGCTCAGATCGGCGTGGGCACGACGGACGGCGTGACGACGTGAATGCCCGGCTGGCGAGCGGCGACGACCGGGATCACCGCCCGCAGGCTCTCGCGGACGGCCCGAGCCGGCGCGGCGGGTGCGCTGCGGCGATACGTGGCCAGACCCACCGTGCGCCGCGTCAGGCCGCGGACACGGACGGTCTTCCATGTACCGGTGGCCCAAGTGGGAGCGGCGCTGGCGGGCAACAGGGCCGGACCGAAGCCTTCGTACGCGAGCGAGGCCAACAACAACATGCCGTCGACTTCGGCGTGGATCTTGAGCCGCACGCCGGCGGCTTCGGCCTCTTGATCGACCGAGTCGCGAAAGGTGGTGCCGCGAGGCGTGAGCATGATGGGGTGCTCGGACAACGTCTGCAGGTCGATCTCGTCGAACGCGGCCAGCGGATGGTCGGGTGGCGCGAGGACGATGCGGTCCTCGTCGAAGAGCACCTCGGTGTCGATATCGGGATCGTTGATCGGCAGGTTGACGACCGCGCTGTCGAGGCGGCCGCTCGTGACCTGGGGGAGCAGCGAGGTGGTGGTGGCGTCGATGACGATCAGCTGGACGCGGGGATAGTGCTCGGTGAGCTCGCGGAGTAGTGCCGGCACCAGCCAGCGGGCGGTCGTGCCGATCACCCCCATGCGCACCACGCCGCGGATCTCGCCGGCGTTGGAGGCCAGGTCGGCGTCGATCGCCTGGAGCTCGGCCTCGATGCGGCGGGCTCGCTCGACGACGGCCTCGCCTTCGACGGTGAGCTTGCCCGTGCTGCGTTCGACGAGGATCACCCCGAGCTCGCGCTCGAGCCGGGCCACATGGGTGGAAACGTTGGATTGGACCGTATGAAGAGAGCGGGCGGCGGCCGAAAAGCTGGCGTGGTCGGCCACGGCGACCAAGGCTCGGAGCTGTCGAAGATCCATCGCTGGTAATGATGCCACATATCACTCGGATTTACTTGACAGATCTTGTGCTTGCGTTCACAATAGGCAACACATACCGCCGGGAACGAAGCCTCCCCCCAGGCTCACCGGCGAGGCCCGAGGACGACATCCCCCCGTCGGAATCAGGGCGTAGGAAGAAGCCGGTCCCCCCACCGGCTTCTTCCCGTTTTGGCGCATGGTCATCTATCTGCCACCGAAGTGCAACGTCACGCGACGAATCCCAGGGGTGTTGAGCGGTAGCGTCGCCGCCATGGCGGCGGCGCAGTGAGATTGACGCGAATGCGAAAAGTGATCGCGCTCGTCTGCGTTCTTGCGGCCGTCTCGATCGCGGCGATTGCGTTTGCGGCAGCGAGCGACGACGACGAACCGTTGGTCGCGCCATCGACCACCGCTGACGGGGGCCTGCAAACCTCCACGACGACGAACCCATCGACGACCGTGACGTCGTCGACCTCGTCGACC
>JBDTLT010000395.1:0-3862 GCA_039934635.1 Acidimicrobiales bacterium | reverse complement strand
ATCGTCAAGACGTTTTGGGTCGTCAGTGACCACGGTGCGAGACCGGTGGTGGTGGCGAGTAACGACGCATCGAAGTGCTCAGCGCGTCGGACAAATGTGTGCTGGGGAGACATCCCTGTCCTTTGAAAAGGAGTGTGCCAGACGTAGGCGCGGGCGCATAGGGGCCGGAGGGCACTACTCCGCTTGCGGTCTCGTCGCTGGACGAGAACCTGAACAACAACCTCAACGAGCAGCGATTTGTTCTACCGACTGCCTGATCAACGGCCTTGTTGAGGGTCGCGTCGGGGAAGTTGCTCAGCTCTTTGCTGAGGATGCCGCGTAGGCGTGCCATCCACGGTTACGGCCACACCGTTGAACCCAGGAGTGACTCTGTGGCCCTTTCCCTTTTCACGAACCTCGAGACCGAGTGGGCAGACCTCGCTCGATCAGCGACCGCACTCGAGTCCCTGCGGAGGTGGGGGATTGAGGACGCCCATCTCGCCCGCTTCGGCAATCTTGACGAACTCGCCACGTTTGCTCGGACGGCGCGCGGCATCGACGATCGCGACGACGTCTTGCGGTGCCTAGCGGCGCGAGCGGCAGCAGAGCCGTTGGCCGCACGGACCCTGTTGCAGTGCGTGCTCTACTTGCTGATCCCGATTGCCGTGAGCTTCCGTCCGACGGTCGACAACGACGAAGAGATCGACGCCATCGTCGTCGCGATCGCGTTCGAACGCATCCGGACCTACCCGGTGCAGCGCCGCCCGCGACGGATCGCCGCCAACATCGTGCTCGATACGCGACAGCGGGTGAGTCGGCGTCAGTGTCGTCGCCGTGTTCGTGAAGTGCTGACGGACGACATTGCCAACTGGCCGGTCGAGGAGCCGCAGCCGCCCGCGGCTGACCAGATCGTGTCGCTACTCGACGAGGCGGTACGCAACGGGCACCTTGGGACCTTCGACGCGCGAGTAATCGCGCTCACCCGCCTCGGCGATGTCGATATCAACGCGTTGGCCGAAGCGCACGGCTACCAACCGCAGAGTCTGCGTCGCCGCCGACTCCGCGCCGAGATGGCATTGGCGCGAGCCGTGGCCTGAGGTGCGTATGATCGCGGCATGCGACCCTGGAGTCGCCGTCGCCCTGCCGGTGTGCCGCAGGTGCCAATCCCGCCTCTGGCGAACATCGCTCCACGTGAGCCCGTCGTCGTTCGCCTCGCCGTAGACCGAACGGTGATCGACGAAGCGTGGGGCATGGTCAATCCGACGTTCGCCAACGTGTGGCCCGATGCCACGCAACCCGACCGGTGGGCGCGCGTGCAGTGGCCGATCGATACGAACACGCGGCGTGCAATCGCACCGGTCGATCTTCAGCTCGGGCACGTGCTGGAGGTGGCGTCGTGGCCGTGCGGTTGGCGCTGTTACGCATGGGTGGCCGACATCGACGCGCGCCGGTTTGTTCTGGCTCCAGTGCCCGACGCCTGCGCGGCAGTCGTGGTCGCGAGACAAGCGCTCGAAGCCTGGCGTGCGACCGAACTTGCGATAGTTGAGGCGGCCTGGCGGTCTCGCGTCGACAGACCATTCTGATTCAAGACCGGTCGGTGAGGTGCGCGGCAGTCGTTCTGACGCGCAGCGCGAACTCGACGCCATGGTGGCGTCGACACGTTCTGTCCGCGAGGTCGGGTTGCGTGCCTCGATGAGCGATCTCTTGGAGGCGTGGTTCGCGATCGCGTCGGTGAGTTGGACTCCCACCACGATCGTCAGACCCGTTCGGCGTTGACGTGCTATCTCCATCCCGTATCGGCGAGGTGGCGGTGGGGGATCTGACGCCAGCGGCGATCGACGCGCTGTACGCGGCGCTGCATCGCGGCGGCGGGATGCGCGGTCAGCCGCTGTCGCCGGGGACTCTGGCTCGGGTGCATTTCGTGTTGCACGCCGCGTTGGCGCAAGCGGATCTGGGACAACCCTGCCCGAGCGTGCCCATCGCATCATCAGCGTCGCTCCGGAACTCTCTCCGCCCACGCCTGACGAACTGCGTGTGCTACTCGACATGTGCAAGTCGGGGCTCGGCCTTGCACACGCTCGTGGTCGTGGCAGCGTTCAGCGGCGGTCGTCGCTCGCAGTTATTGGGCTTGCGGTCGCGCAACGTGGACTTCGACCATGGCCATCTATCGTTTTGCGCCCGGTGGGTAGAAAGCCCCGAAGGGCCGGTTCTCACCGCGACGAAAACGAGACGGCGCCACGTCGTCGACTTCGGCGCGGCCAGCATCAACGTTCTTATCGCACACGCGCAACGTTGCCGCGCTGGCAACCGCGAGGTGTTGAACCCGGACGGATTCGTGTTCAGCGACGACGCCGACGGTGCCACGGCGTGGAAACCGAACCGGGTCACCAAGGCATTCGGACGACTCCGCCGCGATGCGGGCTTACGCCAGTTCCGTCTACACGATCTCCGACACTTCATGGCCACGCAAATGCTCGAAGCTGGCGTGGCGCTACCCGTCGTTTCACGACGATTGGATCACCTGCTTTTCAACCACACTCGACTGCTACGCCCGCGCCGTACCCGCCGGCGACGCCTTGGCCGCTCACACGTTGTGGCAGATCGTGCGACAAGCGAGTTTAATAAGATGAGTCGCCTTTGGCCTGTCGCTGCAGACTCGCCCGACCATGTCCACCGCTACCCAGATCTCAAAGGTCTGGTCGACATGTCTGGTGCCGACCGCGGCATACTCACCCAAGGACCCGACTCACCCAAACACGTCGCTGGAGTCTCGGACTATTCAAAGTCTACGAGGGCCCGGTGGCAACTGTGCCCAGCGCTCGCTACTGAGTAGTGAGGACTCTGCTCAACCGGCAGATTGGTCGGAACAGCGCAAGAGTCTCGCCGACATCAACGCGCCGTTGCTGCGGAGCGATGAGATCCAAGACCGTGTCGGCAGACCGCGCCATCAGATCCTCGATCGAGCCAAAGTGTCGGAGGTAACGACCGTCTGGCTTTGGAGCAAACGAACCGCCCCCAGGAACCCGGTACACCATGCGTTCGAATACCAGGTCGTTCATCGCGCGACGAATTGCGCACAGGCCGCGTCGGGTTGCTTGGCTCGTACCCGCCGAGCAGTCAGATGCACGCGGTTCGAGTCGCCTCCATTCGACGCGAATCTGATATCGCCCGTGTCCGCGGATGGTTTGCCGCCTTTGTCAATCCCTCAAGGACCCAGGGCATTTGCGTGATCGTGGGATCTTGGTTTGGTGCCAGAACTCCCTGGATGGAGGGAAGGCTGTACACCCAAATATCGGATGTACTACATTCTCGCGGTGCACGCAGCCACCATGTTCAGGCATGTAGACGATGTCTGGTGTGGATCGTCAGCGCGCGTGGGTGTCCTCCCCCTCCGGCCGGAACCCACGCCCGCTGACCCTGATGGCACCAAGCCCGACTGGCCTGCGGGCGACGTTCGATCTACGTCTTGTCCCCGAATCGAGCCGACCAGCAACATATGGCCAATGGCTGACCGCTCGTTATCGCGGCGTCAAGGCGAGGTTCCTGACTTCGGCACTGACGGTCTGTCGCGGGCGTGCCTTGGGATCTTGGTTGGCGCCGGTTGTGCCGATGTACATCGCAGGAAAATTGCCGTATCGAAGCGAGTTGTGAGCGTGCCATTGACTGCGCCGACAAGTATCGCTTTTGAAATGCCCAAGCGATGACCGCTGGCCGCGGCATCGCGACGTGGGGCTTTGGCGTGAGCCTGGGTCCTGATGTGGTTCCCAACGAAGCATTGGCCGAGCGGCTGTCAGTCGACGCCGCGTGGATCGAACAGCGGACAGGGATCCGCTCGCGCCGATGGGGCGGCAACACCGAACAGATGGCGCTGGAATCCGCTCGT
>JBDTLT010000394.1:0-3892 GCA_039934635.1 Acidimicrobiales bacterium | reverse complement strand
AACAACGCAACGACGAACAAGACGGAGGACAACATGAAGACCTACACCGCCCGCCTCGAACGAGAAACCGATGGGCGCTGGTCGGTCGAACTCGAAGAGGAACCCCGCGTCCACACCTGGGGCAAGACCATCGACCAAGCCCTCACACGGATGCTCGAGGCCGCCGCCATGTGGTTCGAGACCGACGAAGCCTCCATCAAGCTCGTCCCCAAACCCATACTGACCAAAGCCGCCATGCGCACCGTCGAACAAGCCCGACAAGCCCGAGACCAAGCCCGCAACGCCGACCGTCTCGCCGTCGAGAAGATGCAACGAGCCGCCGCCGAGCTCGCCAGCAAAGGGATCACCATGCGCGACGCCGCCACCATCCTCGGCATCTCGCACCAGCGCGTCCACCAACTCCTCGCCACCCGCGCACACGCGCAGACCAAAACGGGTTGACCTCGCAGTGACAGCACCGCCCGCACGCACGCCAGTTCCCGAACCCACGCACGCAACCACCCCGCACAGCGCCTCACGCCTTGGGTTCGAAGAGAAACGACCTTCAGAAATCATGAACTCATCGCCTTTTCAGAGTCCGGTGAGGACTTGCATCACGGCGGGGTAGCCGAGAAAGACGACGAAGCCGAGCATGAGCAACACGATGGGCAGTGACATGCGTTCGCTGGCGGATTGCGCGGCGCTCTCTGCGTCGGCGAGGCCGTGTACACGGATTGCTTTGGCCTTGGCGGCGATCGATGCCCGCACCCGGGCGCCTTCGTCGCCGGCGAGCGTGATCGACGCTGCGAGTTCGTTCAGTTCGCGGATGCCGAGTTCGGTGCCGAGGCGGTCGAGTCCAGCCCATGGGGCTTCGCCCATCCGTCTCGCTTCGGCGAGGGCTTGGCGGATCTCGCTGAACGCCCAGCCGTTGCCTCCGTTGGCGCTACCGGCGACTGCGCTCTCGACACCAGCGCCACCGGCGAGGCGAACCGCGACGAGATCGAGGTAGCAACTGAGGGCATGGCGGAATGAGCGTCGTCGATCCGTTGCGCCGACCTTGAGGCCGACGAGTGGCACGAACAACCCGGTGGCCGCCAGAAGAGCTGAACACCAGAGCGGAAAGAACAGGGAGACATGTACGCCTCCGAGTTGCATCAAGGCGGTAGTTGCGGGCGCCCACAACAGTCCGCAGATCGCGCAGAGCCCTTGCTTCGCGAGGAGCTCTTCGTGGGTGCGAGCCGTCACTCGGAGATCGCGTGCGAATCGCTCGCTGAAGCGACTAGCGACCGACGTCTTCGCTAGCGGGCGACCGATGGCACGCACGACGAGTGATTCGTTGCGGGTATCGACGCGGCTGAGGCGCGGTCGATGGAGCCGGGTGAGAGCGAGCGCCAATGGAGGCTGCGGTGGAATGAGACCGCCGATCGTGATCAACACCCCGAACGCGAGGCCGACGCCGAGGAGCAGCGCGGCCGTCATGGACGTGCCGGCGCGTTGGTGATCGTGACGAGGAATCGCTCGGGGCTGCGGAACTGGCTCATGCGAGCCAGCCACCACAACGCGGTGCCCCAACAGATCGAGATGAGCGCGAGTGTGATCTGTCCGATCGCGGTCGAGTAGACGTTGACGTAGCCCGGGTTGAGTACAACAAGTCCTGCAGCGGTAACGAGGGTGCACCCTGTGATGACGCGAACGGCAGTGCGCATGCGGGCGCGGGCGGCCTCGACGCGGAGTTGCATACCCGCTTCGTCGCGCGCCGATTGCGCGAGCGTGCCGAGGAGGTCTGCGAGTTCCCGAACTGAGCCGCTCGCGGCGACGGTCAGCGCCGAGACGACCAGATCGGCGATGGGATGCGCGAGGTCGTCGGCGAGTTGGGCAAGCGCCGTCGGGAGCGGTTCACGTTCGATCGCAATGGCCAACGCGAGCGCCTCGGCTCGAATCGCCTCTGGGGCGACTCCAGCCGTCGCGGTGATTGCGGCTTCGAGGCCGTGCGCGGCGGCGATCGTGTCGCGCAACATCTCGGCCCAGGATGCGATGGCCTCGGTGCGAAGTACGGCGGCGTCGCGGGCGGCGCGCCCGCCGAGAAGGTCGGCGGAGAACCATCCGAGCACTCCGCAAGCCAGCGATGCCACCGGCCACCGTGTGAGGACAAGCGTCGCGCCGCCGAGGGCGGCCGCTCGTGTCGCCCGGCTGCGCGCTTCGACACCGAGCGCTCGATGTCGGGGCTTCGGGCGCAGCTCTTGCGGCCGGCGGTGCAACCCTGACACCACAAGAAGGATGCCGGCGGCGAGACCTGCACCAAGTATCGCAATCAGAGCCGTCATCGGAGCCGCCCGGATCTGGCTGAACCTTCTGGTTCATGACCGTGCGCCATCAACTGATCGGCGAGGTCGCGTGGAATCGGCATTGCGGCGACGGCCCGACCATCGGGACCCGGCGCGTAGAGCTCATTGGTGATGACCTGTCGCCCGTCGGCGCCGACGACCTGACGAATCGACGCTACGAAGCGGCCGTGCTGTGACTTGGCGATGAACACGACGAGATCGATCGCCGACGCCGCGAGCTGATTCGTCGCTTCCAGCGACAATCGTTCGGGGGACTGCATGGCGTAGAGCGCGAGCTTGTTGAAGACGGTCGCCGATGAGTCGGCGTGCAGCGTGCACATGGAGCCGTCGTTGCCTTGGCTCATTGCGTTGAGCATCGGGATGATTTCCTCACCCCGTACTTCGCCCACGACGACCCGATCGGGGTTCATTCGCAGGCTCATGCGGACGAGGTCGGCGGCCGACACCAAGCCGACGCCTTCGACGTTGGCTTCGCGGGCTTCGAGCGCGACGACGTCGGGATGCAGATCAGGAAAGCGGTCGAGTCCGAGCTCGAGCTCTGTCTCGATGGTCACGATCCGCTCTTCGGGCGGGATCTCTGCGGCGAGGGCGCGCAGCATGGTTGTCTTTCCTGCTCCGGTGGCTCCGGCGATGATGATCTGCTGTCGGGCGCGCACCGCGGCGGCCAAGAAGTCGCGGAGTTCTTCGTCGAGTGCTCCCAGTCGTACGAGGTCATCGAGTGTGACTTTCATGAACCGATGGCGCCGGATCGAAACCGACGGCCGATCGCAGACCCACGCGACGGCGAACAGACGACTTCCGTTTGGAAGTTGCAGGTTGAGCGATGGCCGACCCGGGTTGAATTCGCGTTCGGACAGGCCGTATCGGCGGCCGATCTCTCGCAGGGTGTCAATGAGATCGGCGTCGGTGTCGGCGATTCGGGGGCCGGCGACCTTGCTGCCGTCGGCGTATTCAATGAAGACCTGATCGCATCCGTTGGCGGTGATGTTCTGGATGCGTTCGTCGTCGAGCAACGGTTGCAGTCGACCGAATTGGAACAGCCGGTCGAACACCGCGCGAGCGATCTCGTCTTCGTCGCGCTCGTCGCGAAGCGGTGCACCGGCGGCGATCGATTGTCGGGCAAGCTGTTCCAGCTCGGCGTTCACAAGTTGACGAGCGAGCGCCTGCTCGTCTTCGGGCTGGAGGCGACGGGTTCCGTCGACCTCGGCCACGCGCGCGCGTCTGGTCAACTCGCTGGCGATTGATACGCGAATGCGCCGGACGAGTACGTCGTCGAGATCGATCGTCGTCACGACGCCACCGCGCTCTCGCGGTGCAGGCTCCGCACGCGGTCCAACAACGAAGTCGCCGTGCGCACGATCTCCGATCGGCGGAGCCAACGATCCAAAGCGGCGCACTTGCCAATCGCCGTTGCCGCACGCCGGTCATCGCTGATCGTCGCCAACTCGACGCCGTCGAGAGCCGCCCGCACCTCTGACAATGCGTAAGGTCGCTCACCGATGGAGACCGCGACTACCGCATTCGTTTCGCGGAGCGCAAGGAGTCGTGCGCGGGCGTGCTCAACGCCG
>JBDTLT010000393.1:0-3948 GCA_039934635.1 Acidimicrobiales bacterium | reverse complement strand
CGAGTGGCCGGTAACTCGGTCAAGCCAGCCGGCATTGACTCCTCCGCAAGCATCAATCGCGAGGCTACGGGCCGACGTCACCTTGGGCCACATCGCGATGTCGGCGTCCGGCGAGATAGAACCGACGCATGACGCGAGCGCCGCGGCGCCGAATCACCCTCCCCCGCTATCGCCGCATCACCCTGCTGGCGCTGGTGGCGTTGGCCGTGATCGTGGTGAGCGGGGCGGCCGTGCGCCTCACCGGATCGGGCCTCGGGTGCGAAGACTGGCCCCGCTGCAGCGAAAAGCGCTTCGTTGCCGAAGGCGAATTCCATCAGCTCGTCGAATTCATCAACCGCACCTTCACCGGTGTCGTGTCGGTAGCGGTGATCTTGGCGGTGCTCGGCTCGCTGAGGCTCGACCAACGCCGTCGCGACCTGACCTTTTGGTCCCTCGGTCTCGTGGCCGGGGTCATCGGACAGATCGTGCTCGGTGGGCTGGTCGTGTTGTTCGATCTTTCGCCGTGGCTCGTGCTCGGTCACTTCGCGCTGTCGATGGTGTTGGTATGGAACGCAGTCGTGTTGCACCACCGCGCTCGCATGCCCAACGGCCCGCGCGTCTCGACACTGTCGCCTCGCCTCACGATGACGACCCGTCTCCTCGTCGTTCTCTCGATGGTGGTGATCTTCACCGGCACGATCGTCACCGGATCAGGCCCGCACTCGGGTGCCCACGGTGACCAGTTCGTCGAGCGGTTGCCGTTCGCCGTGCACAACGTCGCGCGGCTGCACGGCACCGCGATGCTCGTGTTCCTCGCCGCCACGCTCGCGCTCGGATGGATGCTGCGACCCGGTTCGGTCGAGTCCGACTCCGCCGCCGCGCAACGGGCTCGTCGCGACCTGACGACATTGCTCACCGTGCTCGTGGCGCAGGCGGCCGTCGGCTACGTGCAGTACTTCAGCGATGTTCCACCGTTGCTCGTGGGCATTCACGTCGCCGGGGCCACGACACTGTGGATCACGATGGTGTGGTTCTACCTCCGCCGCTTCGCCGTCGAGCAGCCCATCCGGCCGGCCGTGCTTCATAGTGACGAGGTTGCGAATGGGCACGTCTCCACGGAGACTTGAGCCATGCCGGCGCCCACGACGAGCCCAGTCGAACTCGACGAGCCCGAAGTCGAATCCGTCGTCGATCTCGACAAGCCCTGGCTGGTGATCGTCTGGAACGATCCGATCAACCTGATGTCGTATGTGACCTTCGTGCTCCAGAAGTTGTTCGGCTACAGCCGGGCCAAAGCCGAAAAGATGATGCTCGACGTCCACCACAAGGGTCGGGCCATCGTCTCGTCGGGTACGCAGGAGAAGGCCGAGCTCGATGTCTCGCGGCTGCACGAACACGGCTTGTGGGCGACCATGGAACAAGATTCGTGAGTCGTTGGCGACGTCGCATGCGCATTGAACGATGGATCGAGCGCAATCGCAATGGTGACGTCATCGTCGACATCGACGAGGGCATCCGTGAGGCCTTGCGCACGTTGCTCGACGAGCTGCGCGAGCTATTGATGACAGAAGATCATCCCGGTCTGCGCCGCTTGTATCCCACCGCGTATCCCAAGCACGAAGAGCTCGAAGAGGGTTACCGCTCGCTCGTGCACGACACCTTGCTCGCCCAGCGGCTCGACAGCATCGAGGCCATGGAGAACAGCCTCAGCGCGACGACGCTGACCGACGCGCAGCTCGAGGCGTGGATGCACGGCGTCAACTCGGTGCGACTCGTGTTGGGCACGATCCTCGACGTCGGCGAAGGCGACGAGTTGCCCGACGCCGACGCGCCCGACGCGCAGCAACGAGTGCTCTATTACATCCTCGGCTACCTGCTCGAGCAGATCGTCGATGTGTTGTTCAGCACGGTGCCGGTCGACGGCACCGAAGGCGACCCGTTCTGACTCGCACAGCTAATGCGCGCCGCGTTGCGCGATGACTGCGGGGATCGTGCGGGCGATGATCCAAAGGTCTCGCGCCAACGACCAGTTGTCGGTGTAGTACAGATCGAGATGCTCGTATGACTCGAACGACGCGTCCGACCGGCCGCTGATCTGCCATAGCCCGGTGAGCCCCGGTCGCACGCGCAAACGATGGTGCAGATCGGCAGTCCACGCGCTGACTTCGTCGGGAATCGCCGGGCGTGGGCCGACGAGGCTCATATCGCCGCGCACCACATTCCACAGTTGTGGCAGCTCGTCCAGCGATGTCTTGCGCAGCAAGCGACCGACCCTCGTCACACGCGGATCGTCCCGCATCTTGAACAACGGACCCGCGGCTTCATTGCGCGACGCGAGCTCGGCCTTGAGGGCATCTGCGTTGGTGACCATCGTGCGCAGCTTCAGCATGCCGAATACTTCGCCGCCACGGCCGACGCGCTTTTGCCGGAAGAACACGGGCCCGGACGAGTCGAGCTTGATTGCCACCGCCACGATCGCGAGTAGTGGTGCAGCGAGAAGCATCGTGCCAACCGCTAGGGTCACGTCGAACGATCGCTTCGCCAACGCCCTCCATCCGTTGCGGATCGGGGGAAGAACGTGTGCGACTGCAAGGCGTCCGCGCTCGGTGACGACGAGGCGATCCTGGGCTACGTCGCGCACCGCGAACGACAATTCGATGTGCACGCCCGTGTCGGCGAGCCGACGCATCAGCCTGGTCGTGACCGCCGCGTCGACACCTCTCGTGGCAATGACGACCGTGTCGATGTCGAAGTCGTGGATCGCCTGGTTCAAACTGTCGAGGTCGGCGAGTATCGGGAGCCCGGCGACGGTGCGATCCTCCAGATCGGTATCGGCGTCGGTACCGATCATCGAGGCGCCGACCACCTGGTAACCGCGGGGTGAGTGCTCGAAGGATTTCGCGACGTCGGTCAGACTCGCGCGGTCGCCGACGAGGATGGCGCGACGGACGAGGGATCCAGACGCTCGCAGCCGTTCGAAGAGCCGCCGGACCAACTCGCGCTCGACGACGAGGGCCGCGAACACCGAAGGAGCGACGACGAGCAGAAGGCCATTCGCCGGAGGCGTATTCGTCACGTACTCGAGGAGGATGAGGCCCACGAACCACAGCGCGACCGCGCTGACGAGACGGCGCACCTCGTCGGCTCGGCGGGCCAGCAAGCCCGCTCGGTACAGGCCGCAGTTGGCGAGCAGCAGGGGAAGGGCGAGGAGGCCAACCACGAAGATCCAACGGTGTTGCTGCAGTGCCGTGGCGCCCGGACCCGCCCATAGCCGGGCCGCCACGACCGCCGCAGTCGACGCAACGACGAAATCGGCCGTGATCACGCGTTGCTTGCGCAGAGACCGGGCACGACGATCGACCGGCGTGATCGAACGGCACGTCGCGGGCGTCGTCAGAACCGCCACACCGTGCGTCTGATATCCGCTGATCCCTTGGTCGCCTGCGGGAGACAGGTCGAAGTGCGTGGTCAAACCGATCCCTCCTAGCGCGACGAGTACCACCGGAGGGTACGGGGGCACTGCGCACTCCGTAAGGTGCGTCTTGCCTATTGAGGGGGGTCGGACTACCTATTGAGGGGGGTCGAATTCGCCGGCCCATCCGATATTTTGTCTAGGCCCGTAGGCCGACTGCTAACGTTTACTGGCCCCAAAGGTCGAGCCCCCATCGTTCAGAGGCCTAGGACATCGCCCTTTCACGGCGACAACACGGGTTCGAATCCCGTTGGGGGTACTTGCCGGGTTTGCCGTAAGGTCAACTCTGCAAAGCAATACGGTCCCGTAGTGCAGTTTGGAGTGCACGCCGCCCTGTCAAGGCGGAGGCCGCGGGTTCAAATCCCGTCGGGACCGCGCCGAAAACGTCCCCGCGGGGACGTTTTCTCGTGCAAACAAGCACGGTCGGGTAGCTCAGTCGGCAGAGCGACCGCCTGAAAAGCGGTAGGTCCGGGGATCGACGCCCCGCCCGACCACCA
>JBDTLT010000392.1:0-3949 GCA_039934635.1 Acidimicrobiales bacterium | reverse complement strand
ACGCCTCGGCTTGACCGCGCGGAGCGATACGAGCGCGTCGACCATCGTCGTCATCCGCACCGATGAAGAGGCTGTCGGTCTCCTCGTCGATCGAGCAGGCGATGTCGTCGAAGTCGACGACGATTGCCTTGTCGAGGTGCCCGTCACGGCCGCCGCCACCATCCGAGCGCTGACCACCGGCGCATACAAGCTCAGCGGGGACCTGATGCTCGCGCTCGACACCGACCAAACGCTCGCGGTTGCGAGCGAGGAGGGAGATTCACGTGCACGCGTTGGTAATCGATGATTCACGAGCCATCCGACTGATACTTGGCCGCATGCTGCGCGATCTCGGATTCGAGGTCGACGAGGCGACGAACGGACGAGAGGCATTGGCCTGTCTCGAGGTCGGACTGACGCCCGACCTAGTGCTCGTCGATTGGAACATGCCCGAGATGTCGGGCATCGACTTCGTGACCGCGGTACGTCAACCCCCGTATTCCTCTACCGCCCGCGTGATGATGGTGACCACCGAGACAGAGGTGCCGCAGATGGTGCGGGCCCTCGAAGCCGGCGCCGACGAGTACGTCATGAAGCCCTTCACGCGCGAGGCAATCGTCGAGAAGCTCCAACTCCTCGGCCTCGAAGTATGAGCGGGTTGACCGCCGCGCCGTCGCGGGTGCTGGTCGTCGACGACTCAGTGGTCGTGCGCCAGCTCGTGGCCCGCGTGATTACGGCCGAACCGTCGACAGAGCTCGCCGGCGTCGCCCCCAACGGCCGCGTCGCTCTGGAGAAGATCGCCCGGCTGCGTCCCGACATCGTGCTGCTCGACCTCGAGATGCCGGAGATGGACGGTTTCGCGACGTTGGCGGAGATCCGTCGCACCAACCCCACCTTGCCGGTGATCATCTTCAGCCACCTCACGTCGGCCGGCGCCGCGGCCACGCTCGAGGCGCTGGCACAGGGCGCGACCGCGTTCGCGCTGAAGCCGCGCGCCGACGGCATCGGACTCGCCGAGGCACAAGTGCGTGACGACCTGTTGCCGCTCATCGGGAGCGTGCGACCGAAAGCCCCCCGAGTGGTCGCTCCCGCGTTCAAGACCGTCGCGCGTCTGCGCCCTTCCGTCAGGGTGTCAGCCATCGTGATCGCCGTGTCGACTGGCGGTCCGAATGCGCTCGCGACGATCGTGCCGTCGCTGCCCGCCGATATCGGCGTCCCGATTTTCATCGTGCAGCACATGCCCCCGGTCTTCACCAAAATGCTCGCCGAGCGGTTGGATCGCGTTGCCGCCCTCACGGTTGTCGAAGCAACCGACGGCGCACTGGTAGAGCCCGGTGGTGTCTACGTCGCCCCCGGCGGTCGCCACATGTCGCTCACCGGCTCGATGGCCGCCGCCAACGTGCGCATCCATCTCACCGACGAACCTCCCGAGAATTCGTGCCGCCCCGCGGCCGACGTGCTCTTCCGCGCCGCGGCCGCCGCATATGGCCCTGGGACACTTGGCGTCGTTCTCACCGGAATGGGTTGCGACGGGTTGAGCGGCTGCGCGGCGATACGCGACGCGGGCGGCTCTGTGCTGGCACAAACCGAGGCGAGCGCGGTCGTCGCCAGCATGCCCGCCGCGGTGGCGAACGCTGGTCTGACCGACCTCGTGGTGCCCCTCGACGACATTGCGTCCGAGCTCATCCGTTGGACCTCCACCGTTCGAGAGAACCAATGACGCGCGGCGGCCAATCGGCGGCCAACGTCTCGCTGGCCGACTTCGACTTCGTTCGTAGGCTCGTCTACGACTACAGCGCGATTGCCCTCGATGACAGCAAGGAGTATCTGGTCGAAGCGCGTCTGTCACCGATCGCGCGCCGGGAAGGCCTCTCGTCTGTCTCGGAACTGATTCGTCGCCTGCGCAACGGCGAGACACAGCTCCGCCATGACGTCGTCGCCGCCGTGGCCACGAACGAAACCACCTTCTTTCGAGATATGCGCCCATTCGACGCGTTGCGCGAAGTGATCATTCCTCAGGTACTCACCGCGAATGGGGGGCGCAGCTTGTCGCTCTGGTCGGCGGCGGCCTCATCCGGTCAGGAGGCGTACAGCCTGGCGATGGTGGTACGCGACCACTTCCCGCACGTACCGAACGTCACGATTCTGGGAACCGACTTCGCCGCCGATGTCCTTATGCGCGCCCGGGCCGGCAGGTACTCGCAACTCGAGGTCAATCGTGGTCTGCCCGCACGGCTGCTCGTCGAACACTTCGTGCGCGACGGCAGAGAGTGGCAATTGTCGGATGACATCCGGAGCATGGTCACGTTTCGCCAACTCAACTTGGCCCTACCGCTCGTGGGTATGCCGGCGATCGACATCGTGTTCCTGCGCAACGTCCTCATCTACTTCGACGACGCGACCAGGGCGCAGGTCCTGCGGCGAGTGGCCACAGTGCTGCGGCCCGGCGGCTACCTGTTCCTCGGCGGATCCGAGACTACCTACGGAATCGACGATTCTTTCGAGCTGGTGCAACCGAGCCCGAAGACCGTTTGTTACCGGCTGCACCAAATGAAAGCAGGACGATCATGATGTTGGACTCAGAGATCGAGGACATCGTCAAGACGATCTGGGCAACGCTCGTCGACGTGCCCATCCAGCGCGGGGGTGGCGAGGGACCACGCGACGACTCGACCGTGACGGGCATCGTGAACATCGAGGGTGCGTGGCACGGTGCCGTCCTCGTGCGCTGCTCCCTTGCGTTGGCGTCGCTCGTCACGGCCGCGATGTTCCAAGGCGACAACGCTCCGACCGCCGACGAGATGCGTGACGCGCTCGGCGAGTTGACCAACATGGTGGCGGGTAACGTGAAGGCACTTCTCCCTGCGCCCAGTGCGATCTCACTCCCGACCGTGGCCTTCGGCAAGCAATACGACATCAGCGTGGTGGGGACACGCACCGTTGTCACGGTGCCCTTCATGAGCGACTCTCATGCACTCGTGGTGTCGGTAGTGCAGCGCTCAGTCGACGTCGAGGGCGATCCACGATGAACGACGATCTGGAAGTAAGCCGACCGACCGTCGCGACCATCCTCGTCGTCGACGACTCAAACGCCATCCGCCGAATTCTCGGGCGGGTCCTCGCTGCGGCAGGTTACCGCGTGGTCGAGGCCGCCGACGGAAGCGCTGCCCTGGATGTCTGTAGGGCGGAGCACCCCGATCTCGTGCTGCTCGACATCGACATGCCGGTGATGGACGGACACGCCGCGTTGCGCGAGATGCGAGCGGACTCCGAACTCGCGGCCATTCCCGTGCTCTTCCTCACTGCCCGCACCGGCGGCGCAGATGTCGCGGCCGGGCTCGAGCTCGGCGCGCAGGACTACTTGCGTAAGCCATGCGAACCGGCGGAGCTGACGGCGCGAGTCGGGATGGTGCTACGGGCCAAGGCCCAGGAGAAAGCGTTCGCTCGTCAGGCCCGCGAGCTGAGCGAGCTGAGCACCACCGATACGCTCACCGGCCTGGGCAACCGCCGACGTATGGAAGAGTGGATCGCGGAGTTGCGGGCGACGCATAGCCCCGATGCGCTCGTGACGTTCATCATGATCGATGTCGACCACTTCAAGGCGGTCAACGACACGTTCGGCCACGCGGTTGGCGACGTGGTTTTGCGAATCGTGGCCGGGCGACTGCGGGGCGCGGTCAACGAACAACTTCTCGTCTGTCGCTGGGGAGGCGAAGAGTTCCTGGCGGCGGGGTGCGGGCTCGGCGCAACCGAGGCACACGCCATGGCGGATCGGTTGCGCGAAGTAGTAGGCGCGTCACCGTTTGCAACCGGAGTCGACCAGTCCATTGCGGTCACGGTGAGCGCTGGATGCGCGGTCGGAGCGATTGGTGGATTCGCAGCCGCGCTCGACGCGGCCGATGGGGCGCTCTATGAAGCCAAGCGTAATGGTCGAAACCGGGTCGTAGTGGCCTCGTCGATCAACATCGTC
>JBDTLT010000391.1:0-3955 GCA_039934635.1 Acidimicrobiales bacterium | reverse complement strand
GTGTGATCGCGCAGCGGCCGGAGCTGTCGGTCGAACAGGCGGCAATGGTGCGTGCGGCGTGTCAGACCCGCGAATTTTGTGTGCCGATCGCCGGCCGTCCCGGTGCCGGCAAGACCTACGCCACCGAAGCGGTTGTGGCGGCACATGTCGCCGCAGGGGTTCCGATTGTCGGGTGCTCGGTCTCGGCGACGGCCGCCGCCGAGCTCGAGGCGGCCGCTGGGTTCGCGCGATCGACCGAGCCGGCCACGACGGTGGCGCGTTTGCTCGTCGAGTTGAACCGCCCGACCGGCGGCCTGCGGGCGGGGACGGTGGTCGTCGTCGATGAGGCATCGATGATCGGCACTCGAGATGTCGCTCGTCTCGCCACGGCGGCACGATCCGCTGGCGGGTCGATCCGGCTGATCGGTGACTACGACCAACATGGCGCGGTCGATGTCGGCGGAGTGTTCCGGCGGCTGTGCGTCGATCGAGGCGAGGCGTTGGTGCGGTTGGTCGAAAACAATCGTCAGCGCAGCCAGGCGGATCGGCTCGCGATCGATGACTACCGCGACGGCCATGTCGCTGACGCGTTGGCGCGCTACGACCGAGGCGGCAATGTTGTTCGGAGTCGCACCGCGGGGGAGTCCTTCGACGCGATTGTCGCCGATTGGTACGCGGCGCGGTTGCACAACGAGGCCGACCCGATGATCGCGGGGCCGAACTCGACGCGACGAGCGCTCAACGACCGCGCCCGGGTGTTGCTGAAGGTCAGCGGCGAACTCACCGGCGAGCCACTGATCGTCGCAGGGCGAGAGTTCATGGTCGGCGACGAGGTCGTCGCCCGGCGCAACGACCGGTCGCTGCGCGGGGAGGAGAGTGGCGAGTTCGTCAAGAACGGCTCTGCGGGAACGGTGGCGGTCGTCGATCACCAACGGGACGAGTTGATCGTCGACTTCGTCCGCGAAGGCCGAGTGCGTCTACCGCACCACTATCTCGCGGCGGGCCGCGTCGAGCACGGCTACGCGCGCACCACCTACGGCGTGCAAGGCACAACCCACGGCGTCGCGCGTTATCACCCAACCGACGTGTCGTCGTTCGAGGAGGGCTACGTCGCGGTGACCCGAGGCAGCGTCGCCACGCGCATCTACCTTGTCGATGGTGCCGCGCCGGTCCCTGACGAAAACACCACTCACGCGCCAGGCGACGCGCAGCCCTTCGGAATGCACGAGATCGCCGCCGCATTGTCACGTCGACGCGCCAGCCACATGGCGGTCGACGCGTCGCCCAGACTGGCATCAGTGGCCGAGCGACTCGAGCACGGCCTATTGCGCCAGCTGTCCGCGCGGCGTGGTCGACTCGAGCGGATCATCGCCACCGCGCCGCCCGCCACGACGCATGTCATCGAACGGACGCAGCACGCGCTCGATACCGTGCGGGCACGCAAACAAGCCTGGCGGATGGTCCTCGACAACCCTCGCAATCGTGACGACGGCCGGAGCGACCATCGACGCCGGCGAGCCGAGGCATCGTTTCGAGCGCTCGACTCCGCAGAGCGGCGCCTTGGTCGCAGGCTCGATGCGGCCGAACAACAACAGCTGCGCCGAAACGAGTGGACCGCCGCTCACGCCGACACGATCGCCGATCACGAACTCACACGTCGCGCGGAACGCGCCCGAGAGACACAGATCCGAGCGAGCGCAACCCATCACCTGCCGAACGACCTGCTCGACCTGCTTGGCAACGAGCCCAATTCACAACGCGCACGCCAAGCGTGGCACCGAGCCGTTGAAGTCGTCGCCGTCTATCGCGAGCGCTACCACCCCGAGAACACATCGCTGCATGAGCCGGGCGGAGTCCTTGGAGCACGCCCGACCGATGCAACAGCGGTCGCGGAGTACGCGTTGGTCGCCAAGGCGATCAACGATGCGTTGGCGCTCACCGCCGGACGTGCTTCAGAAGCCGGCCACGCAGAAGTGGACTTGTGACGTCACCGTTCAAGTCGAGGGACTGTCCCCGGCTTCAGACTTCGCAAACTCTTCGGCGAGCCAGGTGCGCCGCTCGGCCAGCCTGCTTGTCGCCGGCGATTCAGGCCCGTCCTCGCGGAGCGCCGCGAGGGCCTGGTCGATCGCACGCAGCAGACCGTTCGCTTCGTCGCGTGTCAATGTGATGTGATCGTTCACGGCAGCTCCTGGTTCGTACACAAACACTGTCGCTACGTGCTGTGACAACAAGTGCGTCACGAGCGCTGACGGAACCTGCTGTATGCCGACTGCATCGAGACGCCGAAAGCCTCGCCGACCTCTTCCCACGTGGTTCCTTCGAGTTGGCGGGCACGCTCGATCTCCTCGGCAGCGACGAGCTCCAAGGCTTGGCTGACACGAACGGCGAGCACGGCGAGATCCAGCGGTCGCGGTTGTGTGGTCAGCCCAGTGGAGCGGCCGGGTGCGGGGTATCGGCCTCGAGGCGTGCCGAGCTCGCGGGCAATGTCACTGAGTGCGTCGCGGGCAGCGACCATGGTCGCACGGTCGATCTTGGTTGGTTTTGGTGGGCGCCCAGGACCTCGAGCCATTCCGTCACTCTAGACTCAGGTTGAATATGAGTTGGCGTCAGGTGAGGTCCGGCACATCCCAGCCGCCATCGTCATCGACCGAGGGGGACGGAGACGGAGCGGGACGCACCACGTGCAGCGGCTGGCGAGGCTGTCGTGCGCCCGCTCGTACTCCCGACTGCGTCGTCAGCCGAGCTTCACGCTCTGAAAGCCCGATAGCTACTGCGCAACCGACCAACGATTCCTCGACGGTCGCGCCGTCGAGGAGTCCCGCGCCTACGATTTGGCCGAGGCTGAACGCGGCTCGGTTCAGCGTTGCGTTGCGCGTGCCTCGGGTCGCGGCGCTCACGCGGCGACTTTCGCGGTCGAGCGCGACCCGCGCCCACGTCTCGATTGTCCGGTCTGTCCGCGCCGGCCATTCTCGCGGTGGCGGGGCCACCACATGCTCGGGTTCGGCGACCAGCGCGTGCATCCAATCGGGCAACGACGGCAGCTCCATCGTGAATCGCTCCCACGCGTAGCTGTCGCCCGACGCGTGCCGGCTGGGCGGCGCGATCACGTAGCCGCCATCGCCACGAATGTCGAGACCGTCACCAATGAGGCCGGCAGAGTTCCGAACACGAATGTTCGGATGCTCGAAGAACAAATGCCACCCTCCTGAGCCGGTGCGCACACGGGGAGCAGCAGGCAGTGGTCCGTAACGCTGAACTAGGTGATGCAAGCTGCGAGCGCCGCCGTGTCGCGGATCGATATCGAGCACGACGAGCCCGCTCGGCGCGCCGGTGCGCACGGCGATGTTCGCATCGGGCCAATGGCGCCACCACCGAGCGATGGTCCCCGAATCAGCGGTTGCCGCGTTCAACCCCCCGCGGACGCGTGGGTGCTTCCCCGGCGACGCGCAGTCGTTGTGCCCACACGTGCACGCGCCTCGATCGAGCGCGTGGCAGGGGAACACGGGCCAACCCCGCAGCGCGTAACCGAGTGCTGCATCGACAGGTCGGACAACGTTGACGTCGCTCACGGCACGAGCTCGATCTCGACGTCCGACCCTTCGACTGTGCCGATTGACAGATCGGGAAGCGGTGGAAGCAGGCGCAGGTCGATCAGGGGCGCGCTCGGCCGTTGGGCCAGTTCGGCATAGCCATACGTGATTGCTGAGGCTGCGGGACCCTCCGCAGCAATTCGCTGCACGCCCGCGATCGAGAAGTCGATCTCGACTTCCCCGCGATCGTGATCGAGGACAGCGACCGTTCCGAGCACGCCGACCGGCGGCAGTCGCACGCCGTCAACATCCACCCGATCCGATGCATCGTCCGCGACCATCACGAGGTCGCCGACCATCAGTTCCCGACCACCGCACACCATCGCTGGTCCACCGAGCGATCCGTCGAGTTTCAACAGGCAGCGGGCGACCTCGTTCGCGGCCGC
>JBDTLT010000390.1:0-3968 GCA_039934635.1 Acidimicrobiales bacterium | reverse complement strand
CCGACTGCGCGGCCGATCTGTTGTCGATGCTCGCCGACGCGGCCTGGGTGTTCTCGCAGTACGACCACATGTTGTTCTTGAACACGGTCGAGGGCCCGGGCGGCGACGCCACGGTGTTGCGCCTCAAGCACCCGACGACCGGTCGTGATACCGGCCGAGCCTTGGCACTGACGACCGACGGCAACCACCGCTGGTGCGCCATCGATCCTCGCCGCGGCGCGGTGCGCGTCGTCTGTGAGTCCGTGCTCAACCTCGCGTGTGTCGGCGCGCGTCCGATCGCGTTGGTCAACTGCCTCAACTTCGGTAACCCCGAGCACCCGTCGGTCATGTGGCAACTGAGCGAGACGATCGACGGCATGGGCGAGGCCTGCCGCGCGTTCGACGTCCCGGTGATCGGGGGCAACGTAAGCCTCTACAACGAGACCGCGGGCGCCGACATCGATCCGACCCCGGTCATGGGTGTGCTCGGGTTGGTCGATCGCCTCGACCGTCCGCCTCCCGGCGTCGGTTGGCGCGAGGGCGACCGCATCGTGTTGCTCGGTCCGAGTGATGTCTCGCTCGCCGGCTCACGGTGGGCATTCGATCGCGGTGCGCGCGGCGGCACGTTCGATGGTGTCGACCTCGCGTTGCACCTACGGGTCGCCACGGTGGTGCGAGGCCTCGTCGACGAGGGCACACTGCACGGCGTGCACGATGTTTCCGAAGGCGGCCTCGGCGTCACCTTGGCCGAGATGGCGGTGCGATCAGGTATCGGGTTCAACGTCGCTCGCATTGCCGATCACCGAGCGCTCTTCGGCGAAGGCCCGTCACGCGTGGTCGTTGCGGTCAGCGCCGATCGTCTCGTCGATGTCGAGCAGGCCGCCGGCGCGGCCGATGTACCCGTCACTCGGTTGGGCGTCGTCACCGGCGATCGCCTGCGGGTGAAAGATCTCGTCGATGTCGCGCTTGCCGACGCGACCGACGCGTGGCGCAACTGCCTTCCCTCCGCGCTCGGCCAAGGAACCATGCAGTGACAACGGAATCGACGGTTCGGCAGTGAGTGAAGACATCAACGAAGCGTGCGGCGTATTTGCGGTGTACGCGCCGGGACAGCCGGTTTCGCACCTGAGCTATCTCGGCCTCTATGCATTGCAGCACCGTGGCCAAGAGTCGGCCGGCATCGCGGTGAGCGACGGTCATTCGGTGATGGTGATGAAGGACATGGGCCTCGTCGCCACCGTGTTCGACGATCGCAAGTTGGCGGCCATGCCCGGCGATCTCGCGATCGGGCATACGCGCTATTCGACGACGGGTTCGAGTTCGTGGGGCAACGCGCAACCGGTGTACCGCGGCACTCCTCACATCGAGTTCGCGTTGGGACATAACGGCAATCTCGTCAACACCGCCGAGCTCGCCGAGCAAGCCGGCATGTTGCCCGGCACCGTCACCAGTGACAGCGATCTCGTCGCGGAGTTGTTGGCGCGCGAGATCACGCTGCATCCGGGCGAGCCTGACGCCGACGCGCTCGAACACGCGTTGATGCGCGTCTTGCCGACGTTGTCCGGCGCGTTCTCGTTCGTGTTGTGCGATCAGCGGCGCATCATCGGCGTGCGCGATCCGCACGGCTTTCGACCGCTGTGCCTCGGCAAGCTCGACGGCGGTTGGGTGCTCGCATCCGAGACCCCGGCACTCGATGTCGTCGGCGCGCCGCTCGTGCGTGAGCTCGAGCCGGGCGAGATGGTCATCATCGACGAAAACGGTCCGCGTTCGCTGCGCCCGTTCGCACCCGAGGCGATCGAGCCTCGCTTGTGCATCTTCGAATTCGTCTACTTCGCCCGACCCGACAGCACCTTGTACGGACAGAGCGTGCACGGCGCGCGCGTGCGCATGGGCGAGTTGCTCGCAGATCAGGCACCGGCGGTCGCCGATCTCGTCATGGGCGTGCCCGAGTCGGGCATCCCGGCGGCCGAAGGGTTCGCCCGCCGCAGCGGAATCCCGTTCGGGCAAGGGCTCGTCAAAAATCGGTACATCGGCCGCACGTTCATCGCGCCGACGCAAGAGCTGCGTTCGCTCGGTGTGCGCATGAAGCTCAACCCGTTGCGCGACACGCTCGAAGGTCGACGCGTCGTCGTGGTCGACGATTCGATCGTGCGGGGCACGACGACGCGGCAAATGGTCGGCATGTTGCGTGAAGCCGGTGCCCTCGAAGTACACATGCGGGTCTCGTCGCCGCCGTATCGCTGGCCGTGCTTCTACGGCATGGATACCGGCACGCGCGGCGAGTTGTTGGCGGCCAACCTCGACCTCGAAGAGATCCGCGCCTATCTCAACGTCGACTCGTTGGCGTACCTGTCGCTCGATCGGCTGACCGAGGCGACCGGCGCTCGCGGCGCGGGGTTCTGCACCGCCTGTCTCACGGGCGACTATCCCGTCGAGGTGCCCATCAGCTTGACCAAATCGGTGCTCGAGCTCCCCGGGCCGGCGCCGGCGGGTTCGTCGTCGGCGATCACGACCGAGGCCGACGCGTTGTTTCCCACCGAAGAGTTCCAACGGCGCTCCGGGTAGTCAGGTCGGATAGGACTCGATGGCGGAGACATACGAAGCAGCAGGCGTGTCGATCGTCGCGGGAGAAGCCGCGGTCGAGCGCATCAAGCCTCATGTGCGCTCGACGTATCGAGCGGGCGTGCTCGGTGACATCGGTGGCTTTGGCGGTTTGTTCGACCTCTCGTCGCTCGGTTACGAACATCCGGTTCTCGTGTCGACCACCGACGGTGTCGGCACCAAGGCGGTCGTGGCGCAACGCGCGCATCGCTACGACACGATCGGCATCGATCTCGTTGCGATGTGCGTCGATGATCTCGTGTGCCAGGGCGCGGAGCCACTCTTCTTCCTCGACTACGTCTCGATCGGCCAACTCGACGGCGATCAGATGGAGCAACTTGTCGCCGGTGTCGCCGAAGGTTGTCGTATCGCCGGTTGCGCGCTGATCGGTGGCGAGATGGCCGAGCATCCGGGCGTGATGCAACCGGGGGAGTTCGATCTGGTCGGGTTCGCGGTGGGTGCGGTCGAACGTTCTCGCATCATCACCGGTCGCACGGTCACACCGGGCGATGTCGTCGTGGGTCTGCCGTCGCCCAATCTGCGTTCCAACGGCTTCTCTCTCGCCCGCCGGCTCTACTTCGAGGTCGCCGGGCGCGCGCTCGACGATCCTGCGTGGGATGGCGCGGATCACTCGGTGGCCGACGAATTGCTGTCGCCGTCGGTCATCTACACCCCCGCCGTTCGTGCGGTCATCGCCGAGGTCGAGGTGCGGGCGGTTGCGCACATCACCGGTGGTGGCCTCGCCGGCAATCTCTCCCGGGTGCTCGGCGACGACATCGACGCCCGTATCGATCGATCGTCGTGGGAAGCACCCCGGGTGTTTCGTGAGCTGCAGCGCATCGGCGACGTCGCCGAACAAGAGATGCTGCGGGTTTTCAACATGGGTATCGGCATGGTCGTCGTGCTTCCCGCGGATGCCGCACAGAGGGCCGTCTCGGTGCTCGATGCGCACGGGCATCGTGCGGTGGTGATCGGCGAGATCACTGCCGGTACGGGCACAGTGGCCGTGACATGAGGGTTTGATCCCCCGAGCGTCCAGATTCGTCCACTTGTCCACAACGGGCTACCGTCGCGAGCATGGCTGTTCCAACTTCTGCCTTTTCGATCACCCTGAGTGTTCGCATGGAAAACTCTCCCGGGGTACTCGGTCGCATGGCGACCGAGATCGGCAACATCGGCGGCAACATCATCGGTGTCAACGGTTTCGAGGCGCACGGTCCGACCGTGACCAACGAGATCATCGTCTACTGCCGTGACGAGGCCCACGCCCGCAAGGTCGTCGAGCTCACCAAGGGCATCTCCGGTGTGCAACTGATCGAGGCGTACGACCGCACGTTCAAGATGCACGAGGGCGGCAAGATCGAAGTCATCTCGCTGGCACCGGTGCG
>JBDTLT010000389.1:0-3971 GCA_039934635.1 Acidimicrobiales bacterium | reverse complement strand
GAAGCCAGGTCTGGAAGCCAAGTCAGGGGGCGCAGATGGACGCGCAGATCGCCATTCGTGGAGGGTCGGTCATCGACGGCACCGGAGCGCCGGCGCGGCGCGCCGACGTCGGCATCGCCGATGGTCGAGTCGTCGCGATCGACGACCGTGTGACCGCACCACGCGAGATCGACGCGACGGGGCGCATCGTGACGCCCGGGTTCGTCGACATCCACACGCACTACGACCCGCAGGTGCTGTGGGACCCGTCCTTGTCGCCGTCGTGTTGGCACGGCGTGACCTCCGTCGTTGCCGGCAACTGCGGTTACAGCATCGCGCCGACGCACCCCGCGGAGCGGGCGTCGCTGTTGCGCACCCTCGACAAAGTCGAGGACATGCGCTTGGCCACACTCGAGGCCGGCGTCGAGTGGGACTTCGAAACCTATGGCGAATACCTCGACGCGGTGGCGCGGCGCGGCACCGTCATCAACTTCGGCGGTTACGTGGGCCACACACCAGTACGCCTCTATGTGTTGGGTGACGATGCGTACGAGCGCAAAGCCACCGACGACGAGATCCGGCGCATGAAGCAGGTCGTGGCCGACTCGCTCAACGGCGGCGCACTCGGCTTCTCCAGCGATCGCGGCGGCTTCCACATCGGCGACGGTGGCCGGCCCGTGCCGTCGATCATGGCCAGCCAAGAAGAAACCGAAGCGCTCATGCGCGTGACCGGCGAGATCAACCGGGGCATGGTCCACATCGCACCGGGCGAGAACTACGAATGGGTTTACGAATTCCAAAAGTCTCTGGGCCGAAAGATCACGTGGTCGTCGATCCTCACCTACCCGCCCGAATGGAAATCACGGGCCCCGTTCAAGGGCAAGCTCGATCGTCACAACGAAGGCCGCCGCGATGGTGCCGACGTGTGGGTGCAGGTCACCTGCCGGCCCATCGTGCAGCAGATCCTGATGAACGAGCCGACTCCGTTCTACCAAATGCCCGCCTTCGCCGATCTTGTCGCGACGCCCATGGCCGACCGACCGGCGTTGTATCGCGATCCTGCATGGCGCAACCGCGTCTACGAAGAGTTCGAGTCCAGCAACTGGATCAACCCGGGTTGGGAGACGTTCACCGTCGCTGACTCGCAGGCGCACCCCGACCTCGAGGGTCGCTCGCTGGCGTCGATTGCCCGCGATCGCGGCTGCACGCCGTTCGATGTCCTCGCCGACGTCGCGCTCGACGACAACTTGATGGCCCGCTTCGAGGTCACCTTCGCCAACAACGACGAAGCCGGCATCACGATGCTCGTGCAAAACGAAGGCTGCATCATGGGCCTGTCCGACGCCGGCGCCCACATCAGCCAGATCTGTGACGCAGTGATGCCCACCGACTTCTTGTCGTCGTGGGTGCGCGACCGCCAGGTGATGTCGCTCGAACGGGGTGTGCGCAAGCTCACCGGTGAGATCGCCGATGTCATCGGTGTCGATCGCGGGTACGTGCGAGTGGGCAGCCCGGCCGACCTCGTTGTCATCGATCTCGAAAACCTCTCGACCGGCCCGCTACGCCGTGTGCGCGACATGCCCGCCGACGGTGAACGCCTCATCGCCGACGCGCCCACCGGCATCGATGCCGTGTTGGTCAACGGTGTGCCCATCCGCCTCGACGGCAAGCCTCTCGATAACTTGCTCGAAGAGTTGCCGGGCGCAGTGCTGCGCAGCGCCGCAGGGGCGGCGCGCTCATGAAGGTGGGCGTCAGCCTCTTCATGCAGAACTACACCGACTGGTTGCGCTTCGAAGGCATCGAACGGGGCGATGACGTCACGCCGATGAAGATTCCCGATTCGCAGATCTACGAAGAAGACCTGCGGTTGGGCAAGCTGGTCGAGCCGCTCGGCTTCGACTCGCTGTGGAGCGTCGAGCACCACTTCACGCCCTACACGATGGTGCCCGACGTGTTGAAGTTGTTGAGCTACTTCGCCGGATGCACCGAGCGCATCGAGATGGGCACGATGGTCATCGTGTTGCCGTGGCACGATCCGATCCGTGTGGCCGAGGGCATCGCGACGCTCGACAACATGTTGTCGGGCCGCCGCCTGTCGATCGGCTTCGGTCGTGGTCTCGGCCGGCGCGAGTTCGGAGCGTTGCGGGTGCCGATGGAAGAGTCGCGCGAACGCTTCATCGAAGCGCTCGACATCGTGCGCACCGCGCTGAGCGACGAGTGGTTCAGCTACGACGGGCAATTCACCAAGATCCCGCGCACGACCCTGCGACCGCAGCCCCGCTCGTCGGCAGCGCAACTGATCGACAACATGTACTGCGCGTGGGGCAGCCCTCAGACCATCCCTATCGCCGCCCAGACCGGGCTCAAAGCATTGTTCATCCCGCAGACCACATGGGACGACTACGCGGTGCAGATGGCCAAGTTTCGCGACCTCCGCGCGCAGGCTGGTTTCGCGCCCGCGCACCCGACCGTCGCGCTTTGGGTCTATTGCGCGAAGAACGAACAGGAAGCAGCCGAGGGAGCCAAGCAGTACATCCCGCAGTACGCGGACAGCGCGCGACGTCACTACGAGATCGCCAGCACGCACTTCGAGTCGACCAAGGGCTACGAGCACTACGCCGCGGGCAGCAAGGCCATCCGTGAGGCGGGCGACAACTACGACATGGGCACGATGTACCTCAACAACCAGGTATGGGGCACGCCCGAGCAGTGCATCGAAAAAATCTCGCGCATCAACGAATTGATGGGGCCCGACCATTTCGTGTGCATCATGCGCTACGGCAGCATGCCCATCGGCCACGCCGAGGCCAGTATGCGATTGTTCGCCCAAGAAGTACTGCCCGTCGTGCAGCAGATGACACCGGCGGCGGTGGCCACCGCAGTGGGGTCGCCGTGACGCTGGCCGATCTGCTGATCGACCATCCGTTCGGCGACGATCGCGCGCTGCTGTGCACGATCGAGTCAGAGGTGTCGGCCGGAGCCGCTCGGTCGGCGGCGCGCGAGACCGCGGCGCGACTGGCGAACGCGGGGGTGCGGCCCGGTCACGCGGTGGCCGTGCAACTGCCGAACGGACCGGAGATCATCACGACGATGATCGGTACATGGCTCGCCGGCGCGGTGTTCGTACCCATCAATGCGCGGGCGCCGCAGCGAGAGGTCGAATCGGTCGTCGAGTCGACCCGACCGGCCGCGATCCTGCGCGCCGACGGTATCGAGATGCTCGCCGACGCCGCCGCGTTTGCGGACGACTCTGCGTTTGCGACGTTCACATCGGGCACCACCGGGCGGCCGAAGGCCATCCTGCACACGCACACGGCGTATCTCGAACTGCTCGATCGCATCCTCGGGCCGTTGCGCGGCACCGCCACCGACGCGGCACCCCCAAAGTCGCCGTCCCCCAATCTGATCCCGGTGTCGCTCACGCTCAATGCCGGTATCTACAACGTGTTGTTCGGGTTGCGGGCCGGCTCGGCGATCGTGATCATGGACCGCTTCGCCACTCGCGAGTTCGCGGCATTGGTGGCGCGCTATCAGATCCGATCGACGGTGCTGCCGCCCGCCGCGATGACGATGCTGTGCGACGACCCCGTGGTGACCGACCTCGCGCCGCTGCGCTACGTGCGCAGCATCACCGCCGCGTTGTCGCCGCTCGGCGCGACTCGCTTCCGCGACAAGTTCGGCATCACGGTGCTCAACGGCTATGGCCAGGCCGAGATGGGCGAGGTCATCGGTTGGACCGCCGCCGACGCCAAGGAGCACCCCGAAAAGCTCGGCGCAGTTGGCCGCGTGCATGCCGGCGTCGCCATCAAGATCGTCGACCCGGCGGGCAACGTGCTCGCCGTCGACGAAGTCGGCGAATTGCTGGCGCGCCCGCCCAACGTCGCCGCGGGATACGCCGGTGGGGGCGACCTGGGCGAGCGCATCGATGCCGAAGGATTCATGCGCACCGGAGACCTTGCGCGCATCGACGGCGACGGCTTCGTGTGGATCGA
>JBDTLT010000388.1:0-3977 GCA_039934635.1 Acidimicrobiales bacterium | reverse complement strand
CGATGGCGATCGTCGCGGTCTCCTTGTCTCTGATCTCACCGACAAGGATGACATCAGGGTCCGAGCGCAAGAACGAGCGCAAGGCCGACGCGAAGTTCAGTCCCGCCTTGGTGTTCACCTGCACCTGTTTGACGCCATCGAGGCGGATCTCTACGGGGTCTTCGACCGTGAGGATGTTCCGCGTCGGATCGTTGATCTTTCGCAGCGTCGCGTAGAGCGTCGTCGTTTTGCCCGAACCCGTCGGCCCGGTGACGAGGATCGCGCCCCACGGATGGCGGTAGGCGTCCTCGAACCGCTCCATCTGCTCAGGAAGAAAACCCAATTCGGACAGGCTCGTCAGATCGCTTGACCGTTGCAAAATACGCAGCACGGCCGACTCGCCGTTGACGGTTGGCAGGGTCGCCACGCGCAGATCTACGACCTTGCTGTCGGTGGTGACGGTGCACCGTCCATCCTGCGGGAGCCGGCGCTCGGCGATGTCGAGACCTGACATGACCTTGATGCGACTGATGATCCCGGGTTGCAGGCTCTTGGGCGGAAACATCGCGTCCTTGAGCACGCCGTCCACGCGGAACCGCACGCGCAGCCCGTCGCTCGACGGCTCGATATGGATGTCGCTCGCGCGTTCCTGAACGGCTTTCGCGATCAGCAGATCGACGAACCGCACGATCGGCGCCTCATCGACCGAGATCGCCTCGGCCACCGTTTCGGCCCGCGCGTCGTTCGCGGAGCGGTCCTCGACGGCGAGTCGAATTGCGGCGTCGACCTGCGCGTCGCTGTGACGACGCCGCGAGATCGCGTCGATGATCTGATCGGCGTCCGCCATGACCGGCCGGATGGGCGCTCGGAGCAACGAGCGCAGATCGTCGATGGCGACCACGTCGGCGGGATTCGCCATCGCTACGAGGACCGCTTCGCCGTCCCGGGCGATCGGGAGAGCGCGATGACGGCGGGCGAGCGCTTCGGGCACACGTTGCGCCAGCGCGGTGTCGATGGTGACCTCATCGAGGTCCACGAACTCGAATCCGAACTGTTCGGCGAGGGCACGCAGCAGCGCGATCGGTTTCACCACACCCTGGTCGAGCAGCTCCTCGCCGAGGCGCAGACGCGATTCGCCTTGGTGCACGAGCGCCGCCATCAGCTGGGCCTCTGACACCGACCCTTGCTCGACGAGGATCTCGCCGAGTCGGCGCCGTTGGGTGGTCATCGTGATCAATCGGCACAGAACGCGGCGCAATGAGCCGCAACCTCTCATATCGAGCGCAATCGCGACCGATGGTCCCGTATGGGCTCCCTCGAGGTGGACGCACAGGAATGGCTCAACGAGCTACTTGGCGATACGCCTCCGGTTGCACCGGAAAGCTCCCCCCTTCCCGCAGGCGGCACTGAGACGCGCACTCGAGACCTCGAGCGACTGCTCGGTCTCATGGTGGAGTTGCGAGCATCCGACCTGCATCTCACCCCGGGGCAGCCCCCCTGCATGCGAGTCGACGGAGCGCTCGCACGGATGGCCGGTGAGACGAGCCTCGACAAGACGACGGTGTGGGGGCTACTCCAGCCGTACCTCGACGAGCGGCGACGGGCCCGCATCCGCGACGAGGGCGGCGTCGACTTCGCCTTCGGTGGATCGACGGGCGAGCGATATCGCTGCAACCTCTTCTTGCGCGGAGGGCAACTGATTGGCGCCATTCGTCGCCTTCCCGCGACCATCCCGGCGATCGAGGAGCTCGGACTCCCGCCGATTGTCGGTGCACTGGCGCGATCACCTCGCGGTCTGGTCCTCGTGACCGGTTCCACCGGGTCCGGCAAGTCGACGACGTTGGCGGCGATCGTCGACGTGCTGAACGCAACACGACCCCTGCACATAGTGACGATCGAGGATCCTGTCGAATACATCCACCATCACCGGATGTCGCTCGTACACCAACGCGAGATCGGCGAGGACGCACCGAGCTTCGCGGACGCCATGCGTCAGGTGCTGCGACAGGATCCCGACGTGATCCTGGTCGGTGAGATGCGCGACACCGAGACGATCCGTACGGCACTCACTGCGGCGGAGACAGGCCACCTCGTTCTTGCGACGCTGCACACCCGCGATGCTCCGGGTGCGATCCATCGCATCGTCGATGCCTTCGAGCCCGCGCAACAGGATCAGGTCCGTCATCAGATCTCGGTCTCGCTACAAGGCGTGATCAGCCAGCTGTTGTTGCCGCGGGCCGATCGTCCCGGGCGAGTCCTGGCCGCCGAGGTGCTCGTCGGAACGAGCGCGGTTCGTAGCATGATCCGCGAACAGAAGGTGCATCAGTTGCGGTCGGTCATGCAGGGCAGCGGGAACGCCGGTATGCAATTGATGGAGCAGTCGCTCGCCCGACTCGTGAACGAAGGTCGCGTCGATCTCGAAGTGGCCATGAGTCAAGCAAACGCACCCGAGGAGTTGCGCGGCCTACTGCGGCGCAACGTCGTTCGATGAGGCGAACGTCGTGACTCTGACGTTCGCATATCGCGCACTCGACGGACAAGGCGTCCTTTGCGACGGGATCGTGGAGGGCGAGAGCGAATCCCTCGCGGTCGAGCGCATACGGGGGATGGGCCTTCGTCCCGTCACCATCGAAGCGCAGCGAGAGAAGCTCGGTTCGCGCAAGCTCGCATTGCCGATTTCGCGCAAGAAGGTCAAGCCCGCCGACTTGGCTGTGGCCAGCCGCCAACTCGCAACGATGCTCGCCGCCGGGCTGTCGCTATTGCGCTCGTTGACCGTGCTCGCGGAGCAAACGCCGAGCGAGGTGTTGCGAGCCACACTGCGGACTGTTCGCAGCGACGTCGAGGCCGGCGAGTCGCTGTCGAACTCATTCGCGAAACATCCGAAGGCGTTCAGCACTTTCTACGTGTCGATGGTGACCGTCGGCGAAGCGGCCGGCATCCTCGATCAGGTGCTCGCGCAGCTGGCAACATCGGTGGAACGCACGGTCGCCGTTCGGCGCAAGGTGCGGTCAGCGATGACCTACCCCGTCGTGGTGATCGCGATGGTCTTCGTCGTGATCATCGCGATGTTGCTGTTCGTCGTGCCAGTGTTCGCCGATATCTACAAAGACCTCGACGGCACGTTGCCCCTACCGACGCGCATCCTCGTTGGCGTGTCGAGCATCATGACGACCTACTTCCCGCATCTCATCATCGGCTTCGGTGCGATGATCTGGGGCCTGCGTCGCTACGTGCGTACCACTCGCGGTCGGCACGCGTTCGACAGTCTCAAGCTTCGCCTACCGATTGTCGGCCCGATCTTGGGCAAGGCGGCACTCACTCGGCTCGCGAGCACCCTCGCCGTGCTCATCCGCGCCGGCGTTCCGATACTCGACGCAATCGACATCGTCAAAGTGACGGTCGGCAACGCGCTGTTCTCGGACGCGCTTGCGGATGCGCAGAACGGCGTGCGCAACGGCGACTCGCTGGCGGAGCCCCTTCGTCGCCACCGCGTGATCCCGCCAATGGTCGCCCAAATGATCGCCGTCGGTGAAGAAACCGGCGCCGTCGATGATCTGCTCACCCGCGTGGGCGAGTTCTACGAGCTGGAGGTCGAGACAGCGGTAGATGCGCTCGCCTCCGTGATCGAGCCGGTGATGATCGCGGTCATGGGCCTCGTGATCGGCTCGATGGTGCTGGCTCTCTATCTACCGATGTTCAACGTCATCAAACTCGTGCAATAGCAGGCCCGTCACGAAAGTCTTCATTCGGGCCTCATGACGTGGCCCGATGAGACGATAGGAGAGGCGGGGATGTCGGTGAACTTCGCTGGCCCCAGCTAATCGCAGAGAGACAGGCACATGATTCTCCGATCACGCGAGACCCGCGACGACAAAGGCTTCACGCTCATCGAACTGATGGTCGTCGTACTGATCATTGGCGTCCTCCTAGCCATCGCTATTCCCACATTCTTGGGAGCACGGACGCGAGCGGAAGACCGCTCGGCGGAAGGAGAGCGC
>JBDTLT010000387.1:0-3992 GCA_039934635.1 Acidimicrobiales bacterium | reverse complement strand
TGGCCGGCGGTGTGTCCGTCATCTTCAACCTCGGAGTGACGGTCACCTGTGCGGGAGGCCAGCCTCCGGTGTGCGCGGGAAAGCCCGACGGCGCGTTCACGCCCCAGCCGCCGTCGACGCGGCTCAAGGTCCGCCAGGCGTTCGCGGCTGCGCTCGATACGGTGCAGATCGACGCTCGAATCTATGAAGGCAAGGGCAAACCGGGCACCGAGCTCGTCGACAAGTCGGCCTCGTTCTATCCGGCTGTGCCGGGCCATACCTACGACCTCGCCAAGGCCAAGCAGCTGGTGCAAGAGGCGAAGGCCGAAGGTTGGGACGGAAAGATTCGATGGGTCTGCTCGAACAATCCCTACGGACAATCGATCACTCAAGCGGTTCAGGCGATGCTGCAATTGGCCGGCGTGACCGTAGAGACAAAGCTCGTCGACAATGTGTCGGTCGATGTGATCACCAATCGTGACTACGACACCGCGTGCTGGGGTCTATCGGCGCACACCGACGATCTCGGTTTCTGGAACTTGTTCAACAACTTCGCGAGCACGTCGGCGAGCAACCGGGCCGGTTACAAGAGCCCGGCGATGGACGCAGGGCTCACGTTGGTGCGTGCCGCGAGCAGCGACGAACAGAAGAAGGCCGGCTACAAGGCCATGTCCGAAGCGTACATCAAAGAGATCCCGATGATTTCGATCAATGCGTTGGCCGAGACGATCGCGTCGCAGCCCACCGTCCAAGGCCTGGCGAAGACCGTGCAGAGCATGGTGCATTACGACAAGGCGTGGTTCAAGAAGTGAGCTCTCCTCGCGCCTACGATCCGTGCGTCAGATCTGCGGCCGCGATGATCCGGGCCTGCACGACGCCGACGGCTGCGTCGATGAGGTTCGCGACGAACAGCTCGGACGCGGGTCGCGTTGTACCGATCACCTCTCTTCGGGGTACGCGTAGGTCGACGCGATGACGGTTCGTCACCGCCTTTCGTTGGCTGTGCAGTTGATCTATCGAGCGGACGTGTCTGCCGTTACTTGAAATTCGCGCTGGGCAATCGCGTCGTGAGCGGCGCTCAAGGTTTTCGGTGCAGTGAGCCGATACATCGTTCGCGACGCGGCGTGAGCCGCTAGCGGAGAGGCGACGCTCATGATGCGAGTTGCGCGAACCATTGCTGCTGTCGTCATGTTGGGCGCGATGAGCGCGGCTTCGGGGAACTTGGCCCCGGCCACCGCTGTCGTGCCTGGAGCGGTCGTGCCCTATGGCGCTGGGGACTACCGCTATCTACAGGTTTCGAGCGGTGACGGTTCGCCAACGTTCAGCGCCGTCGGATTCGACGACAATGCCTTCAGCGTCGGCGACGCGCCCTTTGGCGAGCAGGCCGGATTCGGCTGCCCGCTCGTGCCGGCAACGGAGTGGTCATCGAACACTGATCTTCTCGTTCGCCGCGACGTGTCGTTACCGGCTGGCACGAACGCGGTAGTCATCCGAATCGCCGTCGACAACGACGTCGAACTGTTCTGGAACGGCACCTCTGTTGGTTCGTTCCAACACGAGGGCTGCGCCTCGCGCGACAGCGCCGAGGTAGTGATTCCCGATGGTCTGCTCACGGCCGGGAACAATGTGCTCGCCGCGAGAGCCAGCGACCGTGGTGGCGAAACCTTCCTCGACCTCGAGGTGACCGCAAATCTGCCTCCCGACTGTGGATCAGTCACCACCGACACGACAACGCTGTGGCCGCCGAACCACGACCTCCACACGGTCACCGCGACAGGTGGCACCGATCCCGAAGGTGACGCAGTGGCACTGGCGGTGACGTCGGTGACGTCGGATGAGCCGCTCGATGACCGCGGTGACGGAACCACCATCGCCGACGCCGATCGCGATGGCCTGCCGCTGGACCAGGTGCAGATTCGGGCAGAGCGCTCCGGTAACGGCGACGGCCGCGTCTACCGGCTCAACGTGGTCGTAACGGATTCTGCCGGGGCTTCGTGCTCGACCTTGCTGTCGATCGGTGTGCCCCACGATGAACACCGCGCAGCCATCGACACCGCCACCGTCGACGTAGATTCCTTCGGGTCGACGTCTTCGCTGGTCGTCGCGAACGCCGAGCCACCAATGCCGTCGCTCAACGGACGAGACGAAGCGGACGCGGCCCCGGCAGCCAACGCGCCACCAGCGCAGCCCGACCTGACAGTCCCCGTTGGCGGAGCCAGCACGCACCTTATTAGCACCGTGCCGACACCGCCGGAACCCCCTTCGACCGTCACATCGCCGGCTCCACCCGAAGCAATCACCGCCCCGGCCCCGACTTCGCCAGTGGTCATCGAGAAGCAGCAGGGATCGAGTCAAACAAACCGACACAACCCACCCGCGCCATTCTCTCATCCGAGCCGCTAACAGCGCGTCGCGCGCAGAAGGCATCTCGTTGTAGCGCCCCCGCCGCGTGGTGGGCCGCTCGCAGCACAGTCGCGCGTCGAGTCGACACCCACCGGGTTCGACGTTGAGAGTGATCCACGGTCCCCGCCCAGCGAGGAGGGTCTTCCGTGACTACCACGTGTCGCACCCGCCGGGCACACCCGGGGGATTCCGGCGAGCGGCGTCAGCGTTGCGTTTCGCGTGAGGCGCTGTGAGCGTTTGGTCAGTTCGAGTACAGCAGCGCGGTGCCCGTCGCCTTGCATCGTCCCGTCGCTCCATCGCCACGTGTACGTCACGGCGATCGCGATCCCGCGACACGCGACCGAGCAGCAAATCGGTTTGATGGGCCGCGGTTTGGGCGTGTCACTGAGTCGTCTGCCATCACGATGAATGCAGGCGAGAAGGTCTATCCGTAGTTCAGGAAGTTCTGGGTTTCCCAAATTCGGTTGTCTAGATCCGAGCGCACCCAACCCATGTAGTCGATTGCGGCTTGCGTGTACCAGCGACCAGAGAACCAGACTCCTAGACAGCCCCATATGTCACCGGCCGAATAATCACGTCCTCGTTCGACCGTGTTGAGCCACGTCATGCGGCCTTCGAAGCATTCGCGCCATACGGCGTAGGTGTAGTCCACGTTGTACGCAGAGGACACCTTCGCGTTGTCGTTGACGAACGCGCTCGAGTGATACGGCGCTCGTACTTGGCCGAGACCGAAGCTCTCGCCGTTATCGCCGACCGCGCGCTGATCCCAATACGACTCGCGCGCGATCTGCGCGCGCACGATGTTTTCGTCCAGGCCCCATTTGCAGGCGACCCATTGAAGGATCTCGTCAGTGGTACCCGTGAAGTTGCCGCTCACTCTGGGGTACACGCTGTTGCCGCCGACCCCGACGGTGTTGTTGTAGGGCACGTTGTTCGCTCTCACCTCTGGCTGGGCACGTACCAGTGACGCACAGGTCGCGTCGGTCGGCAGCGCAGCACCCACCGGCAGCGTCGAAAAATAGGCGCTGGTTGCCCGAGTCGTCGTTGTATTGCTACTCGTCGTCGTAGTTCTCGTTGTAGTGCTCGTCGTGGTGTTGGTGTTGTGGTCATTGCCACGGCCATTGCCGGGAACGGCGGCGGCGGCAGTCGCATAGGTCGTCAACGCAACCGCGATGACCAAGAACAGTCGAGAGAATTTCACGATGTACCACCAGAGCAAAGGTCCATGATCAACACGGAGAATTGTTTGTTGCGGACTTGTTACAAGCCCGTGACCCTAACGGCGGTTACATACCAAGAAGCGGGTGAAATCGGCGTTCCCCCGCTTGGGCGGTCCATGCTCTACGCGACGTCGCCGTTGCTGATTTGTAGCCCTCACGCCGACCAACCAGAGTCCCGCCGACGCCAAGTACCAGCACGAGAACGAGCGGAGCTCGCTCCATCAGCAGGCCCGCGACACACGATCAGTCTCCCACTTGCGAGAGGTGCGGGTCCTCAGCAGGTTCGTGTTGGCGCGTGCTGAAGCACGTTTTGAGGTGCGTTCGCACCGCATCGTGTCCGGACGCGAAGCGAACGACCGCAGGTGTCGAAAGCCAATATCTGTGATGTGT
>JBDTLT010000386.1:0-4002 GCA_039934635.1 Acidimicrobiales bacterium | reverse complement strand
AGATCGACTCTCGAGTCATACGTCGGTTACTCGCGCGTCAACGTGGCCGCAGGGGCTCCGCAGTGTCATGGCCCGTCGGCGCGGTTGAGCGGATGCCGATGTCATTTCGGCACGACTAGGCATGGCGCGACCGAGGCATGGACGATGCTCGCGGCCGTAGCGCCCCGCAGGAACCGTTGGAGACCTGACCGTGCGTGTGTCCTCACGGCAACGAGACCAGCCGGATGCTGGGCGAGATACGCCCGAATACCGCTGGCGGGACCGATCGGATCTCTGACGATCACGCCGTTGACGTCGCGTGCGGTCTCCTGCCACCGGAGCACCAGTTGGTCCACGTAGCTCTCGACATCGCCGCTGGATCCGTAATGGTTTGCATGCCGCCGCGTCGGTGCCGGCGCGTCCTCCACGACGGTCAAAATCGTGAGCGACATTCCGAGGCGGCGCGCCCAGTCCGACGCGGCGGGGAGTACTTCCTCGGACGCCTCGGAGCCGTCTACACACGCCACGATTCGGCTTACCGACAATGGTGGCGGCCACCAGCCTGGCCGCGGCGACCATCCAGGTCGATCGGCGGACGGACCCAGCGCAACGATCGCACTGCCCGAACGCTGCATCACGGACCTCGCCACCGAACCGAAGACCGCGCCCGTGAGGCGACCGCGCCCGTGAGTGGAAAGGCATACCAAACAGGAACCGAGTTCCCCCGCGCGACGCGCGATCACCTCGGCCGGATCGCCGCCAGTGACCACATCAGTGCGACCCTCGCCGACGTCAGCTCCGAGAGCGTCGGCAAGAAGTCGCCTCGCGCGGCCTTCGTCACTGGCAACGCTGATCGTCCGCAGCTCCGCATCGAAACGCTCCGCCAATGCGCGCGCTGTGGGCATTGCGGCGAGCCCGAATTCAGAGCCGTCCAACGGCACGAGCACGTGACTGAACTGCACGTCGGTTGATGACGGTTTCGTTTGCGCGGTCGTTGAACTCATCTCAGAACGCCCGACCGTCGGCTGGAGCAAGCGACGCAGAGACGAGCATGTGGGATGGCCTGGAGCCGCTCTAGCGGGATCTCTACACTGCACGACTCGCACAACCCATAGGTGCCGGCGTCCATGCGAACGAGGGCGTCGTCGATGTCACGGATCGCTTCGCTAGACCGTGCAATGGCATCGTCTGCGAACTCCTTCTCGAGGATGCTGTCGCTGTATGGTTGACCAGTGAGTTCAGTGACCGCCGCCGCGTAATTCGCGACGAGCGCCTCTCGGACCGCGCGATCAGCCGCCAGGTCCGCCCGCAGTCGGGCCAACGAGCCAGCTACTTGATGCGACGCCGGGACACGCGCTGCGTCGAGGGTGGTGGCTGCCATGGTGCGTCTAACCTCCTAGGTTGAGCGCCCGACGGAGGGTCGAGCGATTACGGCGGCTGGACTTGCTAGCCGCTTTCATGGCGCATCCTCGAACGACTTCTCGTGCTCGGATTGCGCCTGCTCGAAGCATTACCCGAGCCTGCCCGAGCCGCATTGGCCGAACTCGACAGAGCTACGCCGCGCATCTGTGGAGTACTGACAGCCGGAGCACAGCGATCCTGTTGCACGTCCCGGGAGTTCGAGACGCACGACGAGGGTTGCAGCAGCCAGACGAAAGTCGGCAGCACGCTCTGTCGTGAAAAGCGAAAGAATGCCTGCATGTGGCGAACCTTCGACGTCGGTGCGGTAGTCCGATCTCTGCGTTTCGGCGAGAGTTGTGTCGTCGCCGGTAGCGATGGCATGGCGCGGCCCGTCAGCCGCGCATGCCTTGCGTCGACCGCGGAGAACCTCCGACGAGCGGCGCCAGAGGACCTAGTTGTAACGACCGCGACCACGCTGCTCGCCGCCGGCGAGGATTGGGAGCGACTACTGGCGCACTTCGATGTAACCAAGATCGCGGGACTAGCGGTCCATTTGGACGGCCCAGACGAACTACCCGCTGCCCTGCTTGCCGTTGCGAACAGGCTCTCGTTGCCAGTGATCACGTTCCCCGAAGGCACCGCGCTCTCGGACGCGACGGCCGCAGTCCTCGACGCCCTGCTCGACGCTCAATGGCAGCGCCTCGAGCGCGTCCTCGACATCCACCAGCGCTTCACTCGGATCGTCGTCGCGGGAGGCGGGGCGCCGGAGATCGCGTCGACGTTGCACGACTTGTTGAAGCTACCCGTCGCGGTCATTGATACGGAGGGAAAGACGGTCGTCGCCGTTCCGTCCGACGCCGCCGAGCGATTCGATCTCACAGACAGCGGGGCACACCGCCATCCGATTACCGCGGGCGACCACAACTACGGCGAGATCGTCGCCGTCGGCGCGGGGAGTCCTCTCGACGACGACGGCCTCGTCGCCATGCAGCGGGCAGCTATGGGTATCGCGGTTCGCCAAGCGCAGGCCACGGCCGTCGCGGAGGCGCAGGAGCGCTTCGCAGCAATCTCGCTCGAAGAGCTGATTGCCGGCCATGCCAGTGACGCCGCCGAAGTCGCAGAGCGGGCGATCAGCTTCGGCTGGGACCTCAGTCGACCGCGGGCGGTGCTCCTCGCGTCAGTTGACCCGCCCCAGGAGCGCACCATGGCGCCGGGAGTGCTTGGAACAATCGCAGCCGCGGCGCGCGCCACTCTGGGGCGCGAGGCTATTGTTTGGACCCGCAGCGCAACCATCGCCGCGCTCCTCGCTCCCGATACGGATGAACCGGTCGAGCGGCGGCGTATTGCCGAGCGCTTGCGCCAAGAGCTCGACATGAGACTGCGAACGGTCACTGTCAGCATTGGTGTGGGACGCCGCGTCAACGAGCCGTCGGCATTGCGGCGGAGTTTCGTCGAGGCGAGTAAGGCAGTCGACGTCGGACGGTGGGCAAAGGGACGTCATGTCACCGCGGTGTACGACGAGCTCGGCCTCGAACGACTTCTTGCGTCGACCCCTGCCGACGACCTGGCCGCGTTCGTCGAGCACTCGATCGGGCCGCTCATCGCCCATGACCGGTCACATAACACCGATCTCGTCGAGACGTTCGCAGTGTGGCTCAAGACTCGCAACATGGCCGAAGCGGCCCGGCAGAGCTACGTCCACTACAACACCCTCAAGAACCGGCTCGAGCGAATCGAGGCAATCCTCGGGCCGGTGCTGACCGACCCAGCCCGCTCGCTGGAATGCGAAGTCGCCATCCACGTGGCCCGCCACTACGACGGCCCGTGGGTCGTGCCAACGGGATGACTGTTGTGAAAATCCGACAGCCCTGACGTTCAAACACGTCGCATGTCGCCATCGGCAGCGGCCGCTCCCCCGGGAACAATCATCATCGAGAAACACAATCCCACAGGAGCCCAACATGACCGCCACAGCAGTTCACACCACCGCAGACGCCAATCCGGCTACCGCCGCCTCGGCGTTGCAAGCCCTACTCCCCGGACTCGTCGCGTTGACCCTCGATGCCAAGCAAGCACATTGGAACGTGACAGGTCCGGGCTTCCTCCCGCTGCACGCCCTCACCGACGAGATCGCCGCGGCGACGCGTACGTGGGCCGACCGTGTCGCCGAGCGAGCGGTGGCCCTTGGCTTCGCCGTCGATGCCCGACCGCGAACGGTCGCCGCCGTCGCTGGCGAGTTCCCCGGGGGGCGACTTGGGGACCGCCAAACGATCATTGCCCTTGGTGCCGTGATCGACGGGCTCGCGTCCGCTGCTCGGGCCGAACTCGGCCACCTCGAGAAGGCAGACGCGGTCGCGCACGACATCTATATCGACGTGCTCGAGGGCCTCGACAAGTACCGCTGGATGCTCAGGGCGCAGGCGCAATGAGTGCATTTGCGCGCAGCTCCCGCTCTGAGCTCGCACAGCAAGACGCGAAGGTGTTGCGACCGACTCAAAATCGAGAAGGACGCGTAGTGCCGATGTTCCTCGCACCGACGACAATCGAACCCGAACCGAATTGGGCCACTGTTGGCGGCCATGAGATCCTGCGCGTAGGTGGTCGTGTGGCTGCCCGTTGGTG
>JBDTLT010000385.1:0-4005 GCA_039934635.1 Acidimicrobiales bacterium | reverse complement strand
CGGTCTAATAACTTTCGCGACAGTACATAACGCGCGTGAATTGGCGCACGAGTCAGCGTATAATCGCGTCGTCGTGCCGCCGCTCTGTCGGCCCGCGTTCCCCGCCAGTCAACGTTGAACTCGCGCGCCGCTTGGTGCGCCAAGTCTTAAGCGCGCGTTCTCGATCGCGTGGGGAGCACGGATGCAACGACTTCTCGCCATCACCCTCGGCATTGGTGTGCTGCTCACATCGGCGTTCCTCGGAGCGCAGTCGTTCCTCGGTGTCTCATCCGGAGCAGGGGAGCAGTGGTCGTTGGTCGCAGCCACGAACCCACCCGGCGAGTTGTGGGGCCAGACGATGGTCTACGACACCGGTAACAACCGCATCCTCATGTTCGGCGGCGACAGCGACAACGGAAACCTCACCAACGATCTCTGGGCCTTCCCGCTGCCTACGGGCCCGTGGACGCTGCTCACGCCGACCGGGACACCCCCCAGCGCCCGCCGCGGTCATAACGCAGTGTGGGATTCTTCCCGCCGCGAGATGCTCGTGGTCGGCGGTCACTGCGGCCCATCCTGCGACCTCGATGACGTCTGGGCATACAACTCCGACTTCGACACCTGGACCCAACTCGGCAGCAACGGCTCCGTGCCCTTCGCCGGGCACGACCGCCACCTCGCCTGGGATCAGGACGACGACAAGATGATCGCTTTCGGTGGCCTCGAAGAGCCTTCGACGCTGCACGACGAGACATGGACCTACGACCGACCGACCGAGACATGGACGCTTGAGTCGCCTACTGGCGGCCCGCCATCCGCGCGCCAGGGCGGTGCGGCTGTTTGGGACACGAGTTCCAGCAGCATGCTCGTATTCGGTGGCGAGGAGACGGGCCCGGCGTACCTCAACGATCTCTGGGCATATAGCGCGAGCGCGAATACATGGACGACGATCTCACCTAGCGGCACGCCGCCGGCGCCTCGCGCCTTCATGGGCGAGGTCTGGGATCCGGACCTTGCGCGCCTTCTCTTCTTCGGTGGCCGCGATGCGACCACCTTCTACGACGACACATGGGTGTACAACACCGGTACCGTCGACTGGGAGCAGGTCGCTTTAACCGGCCCCGTGCCGCCCGCGCGAGCGTACGTGCCCGCGGTGTGGACGCTCTGCACCGTGGACCCGGTCTTCCTCTACGGCGGCAGCGCGCAGGCGACCCAGGTCGGACCGAAGGACGAGGACTTCTGGGAGTTCAGTGTGACCACATGCGTCGCAACCCCGACCCCAACCGCCACGCCGACCGAGACCGACACGCCGACTGTGACAAACACTCCCACTCCTACAAATACACCTACCGACACCCCCACCCCAACGAACACGGTGACGCCCACAAACACACCGACGCCTACCAACACGCCAACCAACACCCCCACACCGACGAACACTGCCACCCCGACGAATACGCCTACTTCGACTAACACGCCGACGAACACGCCTACGCCGACGAGTAGCCCCACAAACACGCCAACGAACACACCAACAAATACGCCGAGTCCAACTGCCACACCCACAAGCACACCCAGTCCGAGCGCGACAAGTACATCCGTCGGGCAGGGGAGCATCACGCCGATCGGGACCTTCACCCCGACGAACACGCCAAGTCCCACCCCGACGGCCGGATCAGTGACGCCCACGCCCACCGGGCCTGCGGTAAATAAGGTCCCCGAAGGGAACTCGGCCAACGCGGATCTGTCAGTTCCCAAGGCCAACCTCTGGTTGTGTCTGGCTGTGACCTGCACGGGCGCGGGAGAAGGTGAATTGCGCGTCGTCGAACACGCCTCCAACGTCAAGAGCGACTACGACCGTGACGGCGTCGCCGACGCGACCGATCCCTGCATCTGCACCAACTTCGGATCCGATGGTTTGCCCAACACGCCCGATGATTCCGGCAGCGTCGCGCCGCCAAACACCGAACTCGGCCTCGGCGCGTACGAGTTCCAGGTTGAATACGACAACTTCGTCATCCAGAGCGTGAACCCTTGCGACATCGTCTTCGGCCCGACGGGCGCCGGCAGCGCGCGTGGGCCGGTCGATGAAGTGAACACATCCTCGCCCGCGAACGCCGACTGCGCACCCGACCCCGATAGCCTCAACAACGGCACCTGCGCCATCTCGCTCGTCCTTGAAAATATCATCCGATTCGGTTGCGTGACGAACGGTGGTGCTACCGGACCCAGCGGTTCCTTCGACTTGGCGTCGCTCGTCCTCATCCCCCACCCGGACTTGACGAACGACATCTTCCCCGGCAACAACAACGGTGTCATCACGGTGCTGAAGGACAACGCCTGCGAGCTTGCAGACAGACTCGGTCACCCCGCATGGGGCAGCGTCAACGGTGGACTGACTCCGACCTGCGGTGACCTCGCGGTAACGGTGCGCATCCTCGAGGGCGATATCAACCTCGATTGCATGGTGGACGTCACCGACGAACAACTGATCTCGTTCCGGTACGGTGGCTTCTTCGGAAGCCTCTACTACTCGAAGTGGTATGACCTCGAACCCGCCACGCACGACCTCGACATCGACATCAAGGATCTGCAGAAGGTCTTCGGACGCGATGGAAGCACCTGTCAAGCGCCAGTGCCTGCGCAGCCACCCGCCGACCCGCCGGCGCCACTCGACTGAAGCAAGAGCAGTTAACGCGTTCGCACTCGTCGAGCCTCACCCTTTGGGTGCTTTACGAGAGTGCACTGGCACCCTCCCCTGAAGGCTGCGTTGGCCCTACCATGCCGCGATGGAGCCAGAGGCCCCCGCTAACACGTCCACCGCCGATCCTAAGTCTCGGGCGGTGTCCCCTGTCACCCGCGCATCGATCCGGCAGTACGGAATGCGGCCGCTAGTCCTCCTCTTCATCCTCAACGCCGTCGATGAGTTCGACCGCGCCGTCCTCACCATTGCCCTGGATGACATCCGCGTCAGTTTCGGGCTGTCGGACTTCACCGTCGGACTGCTGCCGCTCGCGGTGATCTTCATCACCGGCATCCTCTCGCTACCCGTTGGCAACTGGGCCGATCACTACAGCCGCACGAAGATTCTTGCGCTGGGTGCGCTCGTCTGGGGCAGCGCCGGTCTCTTCGCCGCGGCGTCGCGATCGTTCACGCAACTCTTCCTGACGCGCGCGCTGCTTGGCGTCGGGCAGGGGACCATCGGTCCAACACACCTGAGTCTCCTGTCCGACTACTATCCCCAGAGCGTCCGAGGACGCGTCATGAACTACTGGCGCTCAGCCAACGCATTCGGATCGATCGTCGGCGCCGTCATCGGAGCAGGCATCGTCGCAGCCGTCGGCTGGCGCTGGGGATTCACGGCCGCCGCCATACCAGGCCTCATCTTCGGTCTCGTCGCTCTCACCATGCGCGAGCCAAAGCGCGGGCACGCCGAGTTGGAAGAAGCGCTCGTCGACAATCCGGCACTGGCCGAGTTCCTCCGCGAGCCCACCGACCGCAAAGGCTTCTTCGAGAGCCTCGGCACGATCCTCGCAACGCCAACCCTGCGCTACATGATCCTCGCGAACGCCGCGATCGGCTTCACGTTGATTGGTGTGCTCGTGTGGTTGCCCGCTCTCTTCCAGCGGCGGTTCGGCTTCGACACGCAAGAAGCCGGCGCGATGTTCGGCGTTCTAGCGATTGCCGCGTTCATCGGTCAATGGCTCTCGGGCCCCTTCGCCGACAATCGAGTGCATCGCGGCCTCGGATACCTCGGCCGCATGGGCGCGCTCTCCGTCGTTATCCTCCTCGTCACGTGGACCCTCGCGTTCGCCATCCCCTATTGGCCGATCACGCTCATCCTGCTCCTCGGCGGCGGATTCGTCGCCTCAGTCGCATCTGGCGGCCTCATCCCAATCGTCGCTGCATGCTCATCACCGCGCATCCGCAGCCAGTCGTTCGCCGCGTTCGGGCTCTCGCTGTCGGTCCTGGGCGCGGCAATGGCGCCGCTCGTCGTCGGCGGCGTCTCGCGCCGTCCATCTGGGC
>JBDTLT010000384.1:0-4018 GCA_039934635.1 Acidimicrobiales bacterium | reverse complement strand
GCCGCACGTACCGAAGTGGTAGGCCCAGGTGTCCATGCAGATGCCCACGTTGGTACGGCCGCTGCGCTCGATCACGGCGCACGCGGTCGCGATGTCGTTCACGGCGGATCGCGTCGCGAACTCGACGGTGACCCCGACGCCGTGTTCGGCCGCCTGGTCGCATACCCCGGCCAAGACTTCGGCCGCGCCATCGACGGTGACGTTGGCTCGGCGCCCGGTGAGCAGCGCGTTGACGAAGCGGGCGCCCATCGCCTCTGCGGCCGCGAAGACCTGGTCGGGTGTCGTCTCTTCGAAGTAGGGGCTGCCGGGGTCGTCCGGACCGACCCATGCCACCAACGCGTCGGCGTCGTGAACGACGATGCCGTTGTCGTCGAACAACGCGCGTATGTCGCGGTCGCTCCACCCGTCGGCGCGAGCGCGCTGATAGGTCGCAGGCGGCCAGAAGGACAGCACGCGCAGGTCCGCTTTGATCATGGCGTCGACGAGTTCGCGCAAGGGAGGCGAACCCAGCGTCGACGCGGTGATCCCGAGTGGAGGTGCATACGCCATGGATTCTCTCAATGTGCTCGGCCTCAATTCGTGTAGTAGCCGCCGTTGACCGGAATCGTCTGGCCGGTGATGTAGCCCGCCGCATCACTGGCGAGGAACGTGACCGTCGTCGCGACATCCTCTTTGCGGCCTTGGCGCCGCAGCGGTGTCATTTTCACCGCCGCCTCACGCGGCGCGAAGTTGTCCATCATGCCGAGGGACACGCTGTTGACGGTGACGCCGTACTTACCCACCTCGTGCGCGAGATTGCGGCCGAACGCGACCGCCCCGGCCTTGGCCGCGCCGTAGATGCTGAGGCCCTGACCCATGCCGACGCGACCCGCGTCGGACGACACCGTGACGATGCGCCCCCAGCCGCGGTCGCACATGCCGTCGATCACCGCCTTGGTCGTATAGAGCACGGCGTAGAGGTTGACGTCGAAGAGCTTCTGCCAGTCGGCCATCGGGATCTTGCGGAACGGGGCCACGGTGACGCCGCCGGGCGGGACCCCGGCGTTGTTGACCACGATGTCGACCGGTCCGAATGCCTGCTCGGTGGCGGCGACGAGCGCGGTGACGGTCGCGAAGTCGGTGATGTCGCCGACCGCGGCGATCGCCCGCCCACCAGCCGCGGTGATCTCGGCCGCCACTTCGGTGGCCAACTCGGGCCGCAGGTCGTTGACGGCGACCGCCGCGCCGCTCGCGGCAAGGGTGCGGGCGATCTCGGCACCGATGTAGCGGCCGGCGCCCGTCACGAACGCGACTCGTCCCCCCAAGTCGATCTGCACCGTACGGACGGTAGCCGCGGCTGTCTTGCCGTACCATTGCGCGATGGTGATGACTCTTCCGATTGCGGTCGACTTCCGGCGGTTCCACTCGCACGACGTCGCGTCGTGGTTGTCCGATGGGCGAGGACGCGCCGGCGCGCAGCAACTCGGCGCCGCTCGCAGCCTCACGATCCGTATCGCCGGCGGCGGCGGCGCGTGCACCTATCGCAGCGATGGACACGACCTCTCGATCGACATCGACGGTGCCGACGGCGAAGTCGTCGCGGAGATGGATCAATCCGCGTTCAGCGATTTTGTCAACGAGATGTGGTCGGTATTCGGATTGCTCTACTCCGACCGGGTACGCATCGTTCGCGGCACGTTCGATCACTTCGCCGCGTGGGAGCCCGCGTTGCAAGCGCTGTGGTTCGATCGGCCGATCTATTCGCAAGCCACCGTCGACTCGTTGGTCGATCGTCGCGGCCAACCGCTCGATCTCGCGCAATCGTTCACCTTGGCCGACGACCGCGAGGACATGGCGCATTTCTTGCGCACCACTGGTTACCTGGTGGTACGCGGTGTGTTCGCGGCGAGCGAGATCGACGAACTCAACTCGCTGGTCGCGGCGGAAAAGGTGATGGCGCGATCGGGCGACAACCGATCGTGGTGGGCGACGGGCGCCGACGGGCGCGAGGTGTGTTGCCGGTTGACCTACCTCGGGTTACGCGACGAACGATTCGCGCGGCTCGCCGACGATGTTCGGCTGCGCGGCCTCATGGACTTGACGGGCATCGACATGATGCCGTGTACGGATCGGCTCGATGGCATGTCCGTCGTCATCAAGAACCCAGAGATCGTGAGCGGTCTGTCCGATCTGCCGTGGCATCGCGATTGCGGCATCGGCGGGCACTTCGTGTTGTGTCCGGGCCTCAACATCGGTGTCCAACTCGATGTGGCCGACGCCGACAACGGTCAGTTGTGGTTTTTAGCGGGCTCGCACCGTCACGCCACACAGGCATTGACCATGGACGACATCGCGGGGCTGCCGGCGGTCGCGGTCGACGCGCAACCGGGCGACGTCACCGTGCACTTCGGCCACGTGCTGCACGCCGCGCCGCCGCCCCGATCGGCGACGGCCGGCCGCAAGGCGCTCTACGTCGGATGGCATATCGCTGAAGCATTCGACCTCATCGGTCCAGAGCAGGGCTACAACGACGTACTGTTCATGGCCGCCGATGGCCGTGTGCTCTCGGTCGAGGAGATCAGCTGACCATCGTGACGTCGCCCATGGATCTCCTACTCGCGGAGCGCGAGATCACGCGCGTGCTCTACCGCTACGCCCACTGTGTCGATCGTCGCAAGTTGGATGAGATCGCGTCGTGTTACTGGCCCGACGGCCGCGACAATCGAGTCGACGGATCGGTCGACGACTACGTCGCGTGGCTGCGCGATGTGCTGCCCAATGTCGCCACGTCGACGCACCAGTACACCAACGTGCTCATCGATGTCGACCTAGCGTCGGGCACGGCGGAGAGCGAGGCGTATTGCCTCAACGCCAGTGTGTTCGCCGACCCCGCCGCACACGGCGCGGCGCGTTTGACGACCGTGTTGCGCTATCTCGACGAGTGGCATCGGCGCGATGGCGAATGGCGCATCCTCACGCGGGTCGTCGTACGCGATTGGGCCCACGAAGACTGAGGGCGGGGTACGAAGCGATGGCGAGACGCGCGACCGATGTAGACGAGGGCGGCGGCGAACGCAGCGCCAGAGCCACGCTCACTGTTGCCGCGATCCAAGCGACGCCGGCATATTTGGATCGAGCGAGCACCCTCGAGATTGTGATCGGAGAGATCGCCAAGGCGGCGGCCGGCGGTGCGGAGCTTGTCGTCTTTCCGGAGTCGTTCGTCCCGGGGTACCCAGACTGGGTTTGGCGTCGCCCGCCGATGAGCGACAGCGATTGGTACGCCCGCTTCAGCGCCCAGGCCGTCGATATCGACGGATCTGACTTGGACGAGGTGAGAGAAGCGACACGAGACGCGGGCGTGTGGCTCGCGCTCGGAGTGACGGAGCGGCTGCGGTCTGGCACGTTGAACAACACGGTGGTCTATGTCGATCCGGCAGGCACGATCGCCGGACGCCACCGCAAGCTCATACCGACCGGTGCAGAACGTCTCATCTGGGGCCACGGCCAAGGCGAGGTACTCACCACCGTCGACATCGGTGGTGTGCGTATCGGATCTCTCATTTGTTGGGAGAACTACATGCCACTGGCGCGAGCCGCCATGTACGAAAAGGGAATCGACGTACTGCTCGCGCCCACATGGGACAACAGTGACGAGTGGATACCGACGCTGCGTCATATCGCAAAGGAAGGGCAGATCTTCGTCGTTGGCGTAACCGCGTGCCTGCGCGGTAGCGACGTCCCGCGGGATCTCTCCGATGCTGCCGATCTCTACGGTGGCGACGACGACTGGATGTCGCGCGGCAACACCACGATCGTCGCTCCGGGCGGCGAGATCATCGCGGGCCCGCTCATCGGCGAGGTCGGCGTCGTTTCGGCCACGCTGGATCTCGACCGAATTGCGAGTGGGCGGCGCATGTTCGATCCCGTCGGTCATTACGCCCGGCCTGACGTCCTCTCCCTCACGATCAAGACGATTGATTCAGCGCCCTCGTAGGAACACTTCGATCCTCCCGTTCTCGCTGTCGAACGTCGCGATATG
>JBDTLT010000383.1:0-4078 GCA_039934635.1 Acidimicrobiales bacterium | reverse complement strand
CGACGACATCATCGTGGGGGGCGGCTCTGCCGGTGTCGCGCTCGCGAGCCGGCTGACCGAAGATCCCGCGCGGCGGGTGCTGCTGATCGAAGCCGGACCGGACCCACACACGGCGCAGCATGCCGACCGGATGCTCGATCAGATGCAGTTCTCGTCGACGCTCACCGAGTGGGGCATCGACGCCTCGTTCGTTCCGGGCGCGACGATGAACTACCCGCAGGGAAGGAAGATGGGTGGCGGCTCTGCGGTCAACGGCGCGTTCGCCGTTCGCGGCATCCGTAACGACTACGAACGTTGGGCCGCCGCGGGAGGCGACGAGTGGTCGTGGTCGCACATGCTGCGCGTCCTGTGCCGCTTGGAGGCCGATCAGGACTTTGCCGACGACTATCACGGCACAGACGGGCCGGTGCCCGTCGTACGGTGGCGCCAGCACGAGTTGTTGGCGCCGCAGCAGGCGTTCCTCACCGCCGTCACCGACCACGGGATCTCGTGGGTCGACGACTTCAACGCCCCCGATGCATCCGGCGTCGGCGTGATCCCGATGAACCTGCGCGACGGTCTCCGCATGTCGACGGCGCTGAGCTATCTGCCGCGCGTCAGGGACCGTACGAACCTGACGATCTGGGCCGACACCGAAGTGAGCCGCATCGTGGTCGAGGGCGGGCGGGCGACGGGCGTCGAGTATCCCCGCGAAGGTCGCCGGCAAAAGGCCGAAGGCACGCGCGTGATCCTCTGCGCCGGCGCGTTGCAGTCGCCGACGCTGCTGATGCGCTCGGGCATCGGTCCGGCGGCGCACCTCGCCGCCATGGGCATCGATTGCACCGTCGAACTGTCGGGTGTCGGCGAAAACCTGATGGACCATCAAGGCACGGCAGTGTTCCTGCTTCCGAAGGAAGGAAGCGAGGCATTGGCCGCGCCCGACGCGCGGGTTTGCCAGCTCGGCGCGCGGTACTCGTCGTCGGCCGGCATCGCGCAGGACGACATGTGGTTGAGCATGTGGGGCTCGTGGGAGCTCGGTGCGTTTCCCGACATGCAGGCGGCCCTCGGCGGTGTCCCCGCGATCAGCGCGCTCGTCGTCGGCGTGCATGATCCGTTGTCGCGCGGCAGCGTGCGACTGCGCAGCAGTGATCCTCAGGTGCGCCCGCAGGTCGATTTCAACATGGTGTCGCATCCGACCGACATGTCGCGACTCGTCGATGGCCTGCGCATCGCCATCGACCTCGCGTCGAGCCGAGCCTTCGCCGCGTCGTACCGCGGCATCGGGCTACTCGACCCGGCGGCCGCCAACGACCGCGGTGCGCTCGAGGGCTACATCAAGTCGACCGTCGGTGGCTGGTATCACGCCTCCGGCACATGCCGCATGGGCAACGATCCCGATGGCGGTGCGGTCGTCGACGGGCGCCTGCAGGTCTATGGGGTCGAAGGGCTCCATGTCGTCGATGCATCCGTGATGCCCACAGTTGTGCGATCGCCGACCAACTTGAGCTCGATCGCCATCGGTGAACGAGCGGCCGAGCTACTTCAGTAGTTGTCGAGTTCGATGCCGTAGAGCGTCTTGAGATAGACGAGCTCGGCCCACACGTCATCATGCGGTGCGACTGTTACTTGGTAGGCGCCGGTCTCTTGACCGATCCACGTCAACGGGTACGACATCGGATGGGCCGTGCCGGCGGTGACGTCGCGGTCGAGCGTGACGTCGTTGGTATAGGGCGTGGTGTCGACCGGTGACTCGGCTACCGGCCGCCGGCTGATGCTGACGGTGCCGAGCGATGAGCCGGAGGTGGCGTCTTCGTCGCCAACGTTCTTCAAGGTCCACACCACGAGGTCACCATCGATGCGCAGCGACGGATATTCGAATTCCCAACGCACAGCCATGTTGGCATTGTTGCACAGCGGCCCGATTCACGACGCGCCGTGTACTTCTAGAGCGGCGATCGCCCGTCGCAGTTGGGCGGCGCGTGCCTTGGTGGTGCGGGCAGTGACGACGGCGAGGATGACCGCGTACCGATCGGTCTTGTTCAGCGCGTCGAACGCTCGCGCCGCCTGCGGCGTCGCCGACAGCGCATCCGCGAGATCGGGCGGCACCGTGGCGTTGCGCTGCGACGCGTACGCGGCGGCCCACCGACCATCGGTCTGGGCCGCCTCTACTTCGGCCAGACCCGGCGGCTGCATGCGTCCGGCCGCGAGCAATTCGGCAACCTTGTCGACGTTGACTTGCGACCAGCGGCTGCGGGGCCGCCGAGGCACGTACTTCTGCAGGTAATAGTCGCCGTCGAGCGACTTGCGCTGGCCCGAGATCCAGCCGTAACACAGGCCGAGGTCGACGGCCTCGCCGTCGGTGAGCGACGCGATGCCGGAGTTCTTCTTGGCGATCTTGAGCCAGACGCCGGCCTGCCGGTCGACGTGGTCGCGCAGCCACGCCTCGAACTCCGGGGCGTCGCGAAAGGCAATGACCGGCGCTTCGTTGATCTCAGGCTGCGACGGCATACGCACGACTCCAGCGGATTGTCCCCGAGGCCGATCTTCGGAGTGAACTGTGCGTCTTGGAGGCTCGATGACAACGACAGCTCCCGCGACTGCCACGGGCGCCGCGCCATTCGACCCGCGCGATCCCGAGTACCTGGCCGATCCCTACGCGTACTTCCGCCAGCGACGTGCGGAGAGCCAGGTGTTCGTCGATCCGGGCACCGGCAAGTGGTTCCTGTTGCGCTACGACGACGTCGACGCCGGATTGGCATCGATCACTCGTGGGCACACCGACGGGCGCGGCTCGCAGGTGCACTTCCCCGGTAATCCGTTTGCCGCGGACGGCCCGGGTCACACAGGTCCGAGGCGCATCATCATGCCGGCGTTCAGCAATCGTGCCGTGCAGCGCTATCGGGATCGGGCGCAACAGATCGTCGACATGGCACTCGCCGACAAGCCCGACGGCGGCGAGTTGCGCGTCGTCGACGAGATCGGGTTTCCGCTGCCGTATCACCTCACGTGCGACATGCTCGGCGTGCCCGGCGTCGACAACGTCGCCGAGTTGCGGGACTGGACGTGGAAGAGCCTCGAGCTCATCGACGCGTTCCTCACGCCCGAGCAGATCGCGGAGAACTTGCGCGCCGCCGGCTGCCTGGCCGATCACCTGGCCGAGGTGATCGAGTGGAAGCGTGATCACCTCGCCGACGACGTCGTGTCCGCAGTGATCGCGGCGGGCGACGCGGGCGAGGTGATGCGCCCCGAGCAAGTGGTCGCGTTCGTGCACACGCTGTATCTCGCGGGCATGCACACGACCGTGAACCAGACGGCGCTCGGCCTCCACGCGCTGCTCGAACACCGCGATCAATGGGAGCTGTTGCGAGCGCAGCCCACGCTGCTCGAGAACGCGGTCGAAGAGATACTGCGCTATGAACCCACCGCGCAATACATGTGCCGTACCGGATGGGCCGACAACGTGATCGGCGGCATCACCATCCCTGCCGGTACCGACGTCGTGTGCTGGATCGCATCGGCCAACCGAGACGAGGCACGGTGGGGGAGCACCGCGGACGACTTCGACATCACGCGTGAGGACGCCCGCCAACACCTCGCATTCGGCAAGGGACCGCACGTCTGTGTCGGGAGCTGGTTGGCTCGCCTCGAGTTGCAAGTGGTGCTGGACACGGTCGTCAGCCGCTTCCCGAACACCGAGCTCGTCGACCAAGAGCTGCGGTGGACCAACGATGTCATCCGCGGCCCCGAAGAATTGTTGATCGACCTCCGTTCGTGACATCAGCGTTTGGCTTTGCCGTAGGTCACGATGGCCACATCGAGGTCGGCCGCTGCGAAAATCCGTACCGCGCGTTCGATGGCGTCGGTGATCCACGAGATGGGATTGCCGAATGCCCCGCCGCCGAGACGAGTGAGATACACGGTGTGATTGCCTGTGCGATCGGCATTGAGGGCGGCGGTCGCGAGCGTTGCTTCGTAGGCCCCGTCGAGGACGAGCTGCGCGAACGGCTCCCAACTCGCCAACGGCAGGTGCGTGTACGCGATCGGCAGCGCGGAGCAGTATGCCTGTGTCACCGTATGGGCTGCTGTCACCGTATGGGCT
>JBDTLT010000382.1:0-4082 GCA_039934635.1 Acidimicrobiales bacterium | reverse complement strand
TGTCGCGTAGCCGTTTGGTCAAGGCGGAATCCGACCCAAGGGGTAGCCTTCCCGCGTGCATACGTCGCCTGAGGTCGTGACCGTCGGTCACGGGACGCTCGACGCATCCGACTTTGCCGAACTCGCACATCGAGCAGGCATCGAGCTCATCGTCGACATCCGCTCCTACCCTGGCAGTCGCCACGTCCCCCAATTCGGTCGAGAAGCACTTTCCGCTTGGCTGCCCGACGCCGGCATCGCCTATCGGTGGGAACCCGAGCTCGGCGGGCGGCGTAAACCGGTCCCAAAGTCCAAGCACGTGGCGTTGACGCACCAATCGTTCCGCGCGTATGCGGACTACATGGAGACACCAAGTTTCCGGACCGCGCTGGTCCGCGTGCTCGATGATGCCGCGCGCGCGTCCACCGCCGTCATGTGCTCCGAATCGGTCTGGTGGCGATGCCACCGGCGTCTCATTGCCGATCGGCTCGAACTCATCGATCATGTCGCGGTCGTCCACCTCTTTCACGACGGTCGCACCCAGCCGCACCCACCCATGCCCGCCGCCCGGATCGACGGCGACCACCTCGTCTACGACATCGTCTGACGGGGAAACGAAGCTCCAGCCTTGGCGCTTCGCGCTTCGCACAAGGTTCTCGCATGCGACGCGTTCCTCCAGACCGACAACTCTCCTGCATGCGACCTGAGCAAATGCCCCGGCGTCGGACGTTGAGCGCCGCCACACGCTGAGCCGAACTGTCGAGCGGCGACCTATACGCTCGAAGCACCCAACGAGGAGGCCGATGCGCGCAGCCCGAACAACACGTGCATCGCAGTGGGCCTCAGCGGGCATCGAACCGGCGCCCAACTCGACGGACTCGTCGTTTTCATTCATCGGCGTAGTCCACGTGTCTGCGCAAATGCTCACCGACTCCATCCCCACATGATGGTCGCGCCGTGAACCAGAGGATGACCGCCGCGACAACGGCAACGATTGGCCTGTCCACCGCGGCGCGGCAATCCGTTCCCTACGTGCTCGACCTTCTCGAGACAAGCACCTCAGGCTTGACCTCTGCGGACAGCGATCGACGACGCGCCATCTTCGGGGCGAACATCCTCGCATCGCGAACCGTGACCGTGTTCTCGGTTCTGGCACGTCAGCTGCGCAACCCGCTACTGATCCTGCTGCTCGGGGCCGCAGGGTTGTCGGCAGCCACCGGCGACACGACCGATGGCGCGATCATCACTGCCATCGTGATACTCAGCGTCGGCCTCGGGTTCGTCAACGAGTACCGCTCCGAGGTCGCAGTCGCGGCGCTGCACGCCAACATCCGCCACGAAGCGCTCGTGTGGCGCGATTGTCGAGCGACGCGCATCGGCGTCGCTGACATCGTGCCCGGAGACATCGTCGAGTTGCGCGTCGGTGACCTCGTGCCCGCCGACATGCGGCTGATCGAGACCGTGCGACTGGAATGCGACGAGGCGTTACTCACCGGCGAGTCCGTCGCCGCGTCCAAGACCACTGCGGCGGCGGCAACCGATTCCGACATCGACCTGCCGTCGTGTGCATTCATGGGCACCGTGGTACACCAAGGCTCCGGTCGCGGCGTCGTCGTCGCCACGGGGTCCTCGACAGCGTTCGGCCGCATCGCGGTCGGCCTGGGTGAACACCAAGCGGAGACCGCGTTCCAAACAGGGCTGCGCGGATTCTCCAAGCTGCTCGTGCGAGTCGCTGCCGTGTTGACGATGTCGATTTTCGTCATCAACATCGTGTTCTCGCGCCCGATCCTGGAGGCGCTGCTGTTTTCACTCGCGATCGCCATTGGCATCACCCCACAGCTGCTCCCTGCCATCGTCAGCATCAGCCTGTCTTCGGGCTCGCGCGAGCTCGCCCGCAAAGGGGTCCTCGTCAAGCGTCTCGTCACCATCGAGGACCTCGGCAACATCGAAGTGCTGTTCACGGACAAGACCGGCACCCTCACCGAAGGCGCGATACTTTCGACCGGACCCTCGATCCCTCGCGAGCGCCGACAGACGAGCCGCTGCTGTTCGGACTTTTGTGCAACGAAGCGACCCGCACCCCGACCGGACCAGTGGGCGGGAACGCCCTCGACCTCGCGCTCTGGGCAGCACCAGCCGCTCAGGCGATGGCTGGCGTAGGCGGCGCCTACTCCGGCTACAAGCGGCTCGGTTTCCTCCCCTTCGATCACGATCGCCAGCTCTCCTCGGTCGTGGTCCGCACCGCTCAGGGCGACACGCTCATGGTCACCAAAGGCGCACCTGAAGCAGTCACCAGACGATGCATCGACCTCCCAGCGCAGACCGACCGGACCTTGACCCAGTTGTTCGGCGAGGGAGCCCGCGTCGTCGCCGTCGCCACCCGCGATGCACATGGACTCGGCGAGCCGACCGCCGCGGATGAACGCGATCTCCGCCTCGTCGGCTTCCTCACCTTCATCGATCGGCCCAAGCCCGACGCGGGCGCAGCGATTGCAAAACTGAGCCGAATTGGCATCTCCGTCAAGATCATCACCGGCGACAACGGCATCGTTGCCAACAAGGTCTGCGACGAGATCGGCATCGCAGTCGAAGCGGTCCTTACCGGCATCGAGCTCGACACGCTCGACGACGACGCGCTCGCAAGCGCGATCCCGCACACCACCGTATTCGCGCGTGTCAGCCCCGAGCAGAAGTCCCGCATCATCAAGATCGCCCGTCGAACCGGCATCGACGTTGCGTACATGGGCGACGGCGTGAACGACGCCGTCGCGCTGCACGCGGCCGATGTCGGAATCTCGTCGACTCCGCGACCGACATCGCAAAAGACGCCGCCGATATCGTGCTGCTCGACAAGGACCTCGGCGTTCTCGCTGACGGGGTCATGGAAGGCCGGCGCATCTTCGCGAACACTCTCAAGTATGTCCTCATGGCCACGTCATCCAACTTCGGGAACATGTTCAGCGCCGCGGGCGCGTCGCTCTTCCTCACCTTCTTGCCGATGCTCCCATCGCAGATCTGCTCAACAACCTGCTGTACGACTTCGGCCAACTCGCTATCCCCACCGATCGTGTCGATGACGAAGTACTCGTCCGCCCCGCTGCGTGGGACATCGCGTTCGTCCGCCGGTTCATGAGCATCTTCGGACCGATCAGCTCAATCTTCGACTTCACGACCTTCTTCGTCATGCTCGTCGTCCTCGACGCAAGCCACGCCGAGTTCCGCAGCGGCTGGTTCGTCGAATCCCTCGCCACTCAAACGCTCGTCGTATTCGTCATCCGCACCCGACGTGTTCCGTTCTTTCGCAGTCGACCGAGCGTCGCGATGATCATCACCCCGATCGCGTGCGCCGTCATCGGCGCAGCGCTTCCCTTCACACCGCTGGCGGACGCCCTCGGTTTCACCACACTGCCGATCAGTTTCTTCCTAATTCTCGTCGGAATGATCATCACGTACCTCGCGCTCGTCGAAGTCGCCAAGAGCCGCTTCTACGCCGCCCAAGCCCATCCACACCGCACCGCACTCACCCACGAACAACGGCGCCAGCGCCGTATCGCACGGCGAGCCGTGCGCTACGTGCGTCACTCGTCAAAGGGATCATCCCCCGGCCCGGCTGACCGTGCTGGCATCGTCGGAAACAGCCAAGGTAGGCGTCGAGCGACTCGATCCGCTCGCAACAGAAGGAACGTCAGGACGCGGGATGGCGCGACGAAAAGGCTCACAAAGCGGGTGTTCGGATAGTTCGCGACATCCAAGAAATCGTTGCTGCGCGAAACCCGTCGGTCAGAAGCAGCACACGCGAGCGTTCACAGTCCGCATCACTGCCGACGCTTGATCAAACACGGCTCAGATCGTCTGAATGAACGCCGACAAGGGCGTCGATTCGCTCGCCGCCGATCAGAGCGACAGTCGAGATCGATCTACCGTGAATCCGGTTGCCGCGAGCAAGCGGACGCGAAATGCTGGAGACGCGGCAAACTTTCGTTCCTCTCGCTGTTCAAAACGGTCGCGCAATACACAGATTTGGCCGTTCTTCAGTTGGCGAACACGCTGCGGCTGTGCTGGACGAAGAACGTGTGGTCGTGGCCCTTGTTGGGATCCGCCGA
>JBDTLT010000381.1:0-4082 GCA_039934635.1 Acidimicrobiales bacterium | reverse complement strand
GGCGAAGGTCTGCCTAGAGTGCGGGCGTGCCAGCAACGGGGGACAAGACGAAGAGACCACTCGCGGCGTTCGTGTGCACGATCACCCCGTTCGACGCCAGCGGTGCGCTCGACGAGAACGGTGTGATCGATCTGTGCCGACGCCTCGGCGATGCCGGCGTCGGCGCCTACCTGGGCACCGCGTCGCCCGGCGAGGGCTACGCGCTCAGCCTGGCGGAGACGGCGCGCTTCTACGAACTTGCGCTCGAGGCGGCGGCCGGCCGTATCTCGGTGCGGGCCATGGGGGTCGAGCCGCACACGCCCGGTGAATTACGCCCGTTGATCGAACTCGCCCAGTCGGTCGGCCTCGATGCGATGCAGCTCTACGCCCTCGACGCGGGTCACGCCAACAAGCTCAACGCGGTCGAGATCGAGCGCTACTTCCGTGACCTTCTCGAAAACATGCGCATCGACGCGGTGCTCTCGAGTCACGTGTTCAACGGGCTACTGCCGCTCGACCTCATCGGCGCGCTACTCGACGACTATCCCCACATCGTCGCCATCAACGCCACGAGCCCCGAGCTCGGCTACTTGTCCAACCTCATCGAGTTGGTCGATGGTCGCATCGACGTACACGTGGGTGGGCCCATGCAGGCGCTCACCGCGGTCGCGCTCGGTGCGCAAGGGTTCCTCTGCACCGAAGGCAATCTCGCGCCCAAGGTCTGTCGAGCCGTCATCGATGCGATGGAGCGACAGGACCTGGCCGCCGCCTTCACGCACTATCGCCAGATCATCCGGTTGAGCGCCATCAACCGGTGGCCCGGGGGCAGCATGCGGTTCCTCAAGACCGGCATGAAGGTGCTCGGCCTGCCCGGCTGGCACCTGCGGGCGCCGTTCGTCGCGCTCGACGCCGACGCCGAAGCGATCGTCGCTCGTGGGCTGCGCCAGCTCGGTCTCGCCGAATGGGGCTTTGTTGACTGACCTTTCGGGCCGGGTCGCCGTTGTCACCGGAGGTAACGGTGGTATCGGTCTGGGCATCGCGTCATCCCTTGCGTCGGCGGGCGCCGCGGTCGCGATCTGGGCGCGCAACGACGACAAGAGCCGCGGCGCGGTCGCTGCGATCGCCGAACGCGGCGGCCGGGCGTTCGCCGTGCGCTGCGATGTCACCGACGAAGGCGATGTCACTGCCGCCATGCAACAGACGATCGACGAGCTCGGCAAGGTCGACATCCTCTTCGCGAATGCCGGCATCAATCGCAAGACCCCGTTCCTCGAGATGACCCTCGCCGAATGGCGCGAAGTCATGGCGATCAATCTCGACGGAGCGTTCTTGTGCACGCGCGCCGCGGCGCGGCACATGGTTTCGCGCGGTGAAGGTGGAGCACTGGTCATCGTGTCGTCGATCAGCGCGCGCTTCGGGGCGCCGACCATGCAGCACTACGCCGCGACCAAAGCGGGGCTCGTTTCGTTGGCGCGCAGCCTCGCGGTCGAGTTGGCTCCGCACCGCATCCGTTCCAACGCGCTGCTCCCTGGGTGGACCGACACCGAGATGGCCGACGAGTGGTTGGACGACCAGCGCTTCGCCGACGTGATCACGCGCCGTACGCCCGCGCGGCGTTGGGGCGTGCCCGCGGACTACGCCGCGATCGCGGCCTATCTCGCCGACCCGACGGTGACGTTTCACACTGGTGACGTCATCACCGTCGACGGCGGCTACACCGTCCAATAGCAACCCCCGAGTTTCAAGGAGAGCGTCCGTGCCCGAGCTGCGGTTCACCCATACCGACGACCTCGAGTGGCAAGAAGTCCGCGCGCTCGAAGATCGACACGGCAACCGTGTGTCGGCCCGAGAGAAGTTCCTCGAGTTCACCGAGAACCGGCTGTCACAATACGCCGAGTGGGACCCGGGCATGGTCGTGCACCGCCACGGTCACAACAGTGAGCAGATCGTGTTCGTGATCGCGGGCGAGATCACCATCGACGGTCGCCTGTGCACGCCGGGCACGTTCATGGTGCTCGAGCAAGGGGCATCGATGGGTCCGATGATCGCCGGCCCCAAGGGCGTGACGCTCTTCGAGTCGTATTCGGGTGATCCCCGTTCGTGGCCGGCCGATCCCGAAGAGTACGACCGCATTCTCGCGGAGCGCGGCCTCAAGAAGCTGCCGAACCCCGTCATCGAGATGATCGATCGGTTCCCCGACACGCGGAGCGTTTAGCGCTCAATCGCGGTCGTAGTGGCAGACCGCTTCGAGCATGATGCCGAACGGATCGAGCCAGAACGTCGCGTAATAGGGCGGCGGGTATTGCGGGAACTCTTGCGGAGGATGCAACACGTCGTTGTCGAGCGACAGCACGAAGTCGTGGATCGCGCGCACCGACGAGCGGGTCGGCACCATGAACGCGACATGCTGCAGCCCAGTGCGAAATCGTGAGAAGTCGCCGGGCTGCTGTGTGGGATACACGAAGACGTAGGTGCCGCGCTTGCCGCCTGCCGGTCGGTAGGCGAACTCGTCGTCATGGACCACGAACGGTTCGAAGTCGAGCAGCGGCATGATTTGGTCGTAGTACGACTTGGCGGCCGCAAGGTCGGGGACGTTGATGCCGATGTGACCGAGCATGTCAGTGGCGCTTCACTCCGCCGTATTTCATCCGGGTGTCGCTCATCGATGCGGGGCGGGCGGCATCGTCTCTGATCGCGGCGTCGACGACCTCGCCGACGAAGAGCGTGTGCGTGCCGAGATCGAGACGATGGCGCACCGCGCAGTCGACCCACGCCACGGCCTCGTCGAACACCGGCGCGCCGGTCGTTGCCGCGCGAACCGGCCGGCCGTTGAGCGATGCACCGTCATCGGTGGCCGGCTTGGAGAACTTCACGAACACGCGGGTGTCAGTGGCGTCCCACAAGTTGACGGTGAACGAACCGCCCTCGGAGATCAAACGATGGGTCACCGCATCGTTGTCGACCCCGACGCCGATGAGCACCGGATCCATAGAGAGCTGTGTGATCCAACTCGTCGTCATCGCGTTGCGCTCGTCGCCGGCACGCGATCCGACGAGGGCGAGTGCGTTGGGAATCTTCCACGTGACTTTGTTGAGCAGTTCGTCTTCGAGAGCCATGTCGCACCTTAACTCTCGACCTCGGGAGGGGCCGCGCTGAACAGACCGCCGGTTACGTGCGCGACGGCAACGAGGCGATCGTTGTTGCCGGCATCGACGACGCGTACGTCGGCCAACGCGGTGTTCTTCGACGCCCGCAGCATCGTGGCAGTGGCGCGCAACGGCCCGACTTTCGCGGCGGCGAGGCAGTGCACCGAGACGCTCGCCGTTGCGCCGACGCGCTCGGTGCGGACGGCGATCGCCATCGAACCGGCGACATCGGCCAACAGCAACGTGATGCCCGCGTGCACCGCGCCGGTCGGCCCGCGCAGATCGTCGGTGATATCGACCTCGACGGTGGCGTCGGCATCGCCGTCGATGAACCGGTACGACAGTTGATTGAAGAAGGGGCTGCCAAGGCTGGGATGAAATCTGTCCACGCCGCAGTCTTGCGCGAACGGTCAGCTTTGGGGTCACAATGGCGCATGATCGATCATCTTGGGATTCAGTGCGCCGACGTCCCGGCCGCCGCCGCCTTCTACGACGCCGTGTTCGTGCCGCTCGGTTTCCGGCGCGTGATGGACTTCGGTGAGTTCATCGGCTACGGCGACCAGAAGCCCGACTTCTGGCTCGGCCCCAATACGGGCAGTGGCTTTCGCGAGTCGCACATCGCGTTCCAAGCGGCTGATCGAGCCGCAGTGCGCGCCTTCTTCGACGCGGCGGTCAAGGCCGGCGCCGAGGTGCTGCACGAGCCGAGAGTTTGGCCCGAGTACCACCCCACCTATTACGGAGCGTTCGTGCGCGATCCCGACGGCAACAACGTCGAAGCTGTCTGTCACGCGCCGGAGTAACCCACATAGGCTGCGCCGAGCGATCTGGGGGAGGTAGTGGTGTTGGACCTCGTGGTGCGCGGTGGCCTCGTCGTCGACGGATCAGGCCTGCCGCCGTTTCGCGCGGACATCGCCGTAGACGGTGGACGCATTGTCCGCATCGGTCGCGTCGACGGCG
>JBDTLT010000380.1:0-4095 GCA_039934635.1 Acidimicrobiales bacterium | reverse complement strand
GACGTTTTGCGTGATGAGGGTGTCGAGCTTGCCCCGCGCTTCGAGGCGAACCAGCGCACGGTGTCCCGCATTCGGCTCGCGGTCGGTCCACACTCCACCGTCGAGGTAGCGCTGCCACGCTCGTTGCCGGGTCTGCGGGTCGCTGACGTAGTTCTGGATGGTGGCGGCCTTCTCCGCGCCGGGGTTCTTGGTCCACACCCCGTTGGGACCGCGGAAATCCGGGATGCCGGAGTCCGTCGAGATGCCGGCGCCGGTGAGGACACAGATGCGCTGGGCCTCCTCGACGAGCGCCGCCGCCGTGTCGATCGCGTGCATGCCACCGAGCGTAGAGCGCAGGCACCGTCTGAGTAGAACATATTGAAATTTATTGAAAGATATGGAAGGCTCCAACTCTTGTCGCCGCCGCAAGGCGACCTCCCACCTACGGCCTCCCCTCCCGTTCCCTCCTCCGCCTCATAGGTGCGTCATGCCCGTTCGTACGTTCATCATCGAAGGTCCCCAGATCCGTATCGTCCCGTGGCTCGATGTCGTCGTCGACCGCGTCGGCATCGATCCCCGGTCGAGCTATGCCGAGCATTTCTGGCTCGGTCTGCTCGGCCCGTCGTCGCTGTGGCTGTTGCGCCGGCTCGCAGCCGAGCTCGACCAACGCGGCGAGGGCGTCGACATCGATGCCGCCGAATTCGCCCGCAGCCTCGGGCTGAGCGCATCCACCGGCAAGAACAGCCCGGTGATGCGCACGCTGACCCGACTCTGCCAATTCAACTTGGCCCGCGCCCATGACTCGGCCACGCTCGAAGTGCGCCGGCGCATTCCCCCGCTCACGCGTTCGCAAGTCGCGCGGCTCAACGAGCACACGCAGATCGAACACGAGCTGTGGTTGCGCAGTCAGCTCCACACCCATCGCGATACCGATCAACGGCGGCGCGCTCGCACGCTCGCGCTCAGCCTCGTGCAACTCGGCGACGATCTCGAGGCCACCGAACGCCAGCTGCATCGGTGGCGCCTGCATCCCGCGCTCGCGCACGATGCCGCGACGTGGGCCTGGAGCCAACGTCATCGCGTCGAAGCAGCCGTCGACGTCGGACTCGACCCCGTACGGTCGTAGTCGTACACGTTATCTACACGTCACGTGTACTCTACGTGTATGGGCCGAGTGCGTACCAATATCGAGATCGAAGAGAGCTATGTGAGGGCGATCATGGACCGCTTCGGTGTGCACACCAAGACCGAAGCGGTCGACCTCGCGTTGCGGCATCTGGCGGGTCAACCAATGACCCGGGATGAGGCACTGGCGATGCGGGGGGCGCACGCAATCGGCGACGTACCCGAGGACGTCGGGCCTGCCGGCACACCGTGATCCTCCTCGATACCACTGCGTGGGTGGAATACGACCGCGCCACGGGCAGCCCGATCGATCAGCGAGTCACTGAACTGATCAGTAGTGAAAGCCAGATCGCGGTGACAGAACCAGTGATCATGGAAGTGGTCGCAGGTGCTCGCAACCGCCAACGCGAAGTTGAGCTGCGGCGTCTGATGCAGCGCTGCGCGCTTCTTCGATTCGACGCAACTGTCGATTTCGACGCTGCGGCACGCGTCTATCTCGCGTGCCGGGCCAACGGGGTAACTCCCCGAGGCATGATCGACTGCATGATCGCGTCGGTTGCGCATCGCTACCGCGCATCGCTCTTGGCGTTCGACGTCGACCTCGCACGCGTCGCCGATGTCATGGGCATCGAGTTGGACCAAGCGTCGCCGCGCGCCTGAAGGCCGCCCCACGCGGCCCTGACGCGGGCGATCGACGCAGTCGCGTACGCTGCGGCGAATGAGTGGGAGACCGATCGGACCGCAACGCGGTGAGTTCAGGCGGCGGCTCGGCAACGGATTTCGCGACTATCAGCTCTATTCGCTGGAACGGCATCGGCGCATGAGTCGCAGCGGCGCGCGTGAGCTACTGCGCAATGTGTCCCTCGCGTTTGGTGCGACATCTGTCTTCGGCGAGCCGATTCAATTTCGGTACAAGGGCTTCACGATTCCGTGCGACCTCGCCGAGATGACCGGTAGCGGTCACGAGGGATGGAACGAGGTCATTGCCGAGCACCTCGAGTGCTACCGGCTCTGGATGCCGATCGAGCCAACCTCGCACGTCCTCGAAATCGGCTGTGGAGTCGGCCGCGACGCCATGGCCCTCACCGATCTCCTCGCTTCGGGGGGCTCGTATGTCGGTGTCGACGTAACCCGACCGAGCATCGAGTGGTGCCAGGCCGAGATCACCTCGCAATTTCCCAATTTCGGGTTCCACCATCTGGACATCAAGAGTGACATGTACAACCCGCAAGGCCGTCTGAGGGCGGAGTCGATGGCGCTCCCGCTCGGCAACGGCTCGGTCGATCGAGTCGTGCTCCACTCTGTGTTCACGCACATGTTCCGCGAGCCGATCGCCCACTACCTGCACGAAATCAGGCGCTGCTTGGCGGACACAGGTCTCGTCATGGCGTCGTTCTTCATTGTCGACGACGACACGACAACCGACGCCGGATCCCTGCCCGGCCCTCTCCTATTTCGGCATCATCACCCGGAGGCCACCCGAATCAACGATCCGATGCATCCCGAGGCGGCGGTCGCCTTCTCGCTCGAGCGTGTCGAGGAGATGGCCCACGACGCCGACTTGAGGATCATCGACGTGCATCCCGGTCGATGGCGAGAACCCTCGTCGCCCGCGGCGAACGGCCAGGACTTGGTCATCCTCGGTCCATCGACCTGAACCAATGGAGTAGCGAATGAGTGGCGACATGAATCTCGAACAGATGCGCCGGCTGCTGGGCGCGGAGCACGGCCTCAGTGTCATCAGCCTCGCTCGTCCCGATGGCACGGTCTCGTCGTCGGTGGTGAACGCCGGTCTGATCGCGCATCCGATCAATGGCGTCACGACTGTTGCGTTCGTCGTGCGGGGTTCGTCCTACAAACGACGGCGGCTGCGCGTCGATCCTCGCGTCGGCGTCACGGTGCGCGTCGGGTGGCAATGGCAATGCGTCGAAGGCACCGCGGAGTTGATTGGTCCGCTCGATCCTCATTCGAACGCGAGCGTCGACGTGCCCGCACTGTTGCGCGACATCTTCCGCGCCGCCGGCGGCGCGCACGATGACTGGGAAGAATACGACCGCGTGATGGCCGCCGAACAACGCACCGCGGTGTTCGTGACGCCGACACGCGTCTACGGCAACGCCGGCTGACGGCGAGGCTGTTCGGTCACGAGCCCTGATTCAACGGTGGGTCTTGGCCACCCCATGCGCGTCAGTTCGGTTTGAAGGTGCGTGCGAGTTCGACGAGCGTGCGCACGCCGAAGCCGGTGCCGCCCTTGGGGTGTTCGCCGTCTTCGGCGTCGAGGAACGCGGGGCCGGCGATGTCGAGATGCACCCACGGGATCGTGCTGTCGACGAACTCTTGCAGGAACAATCCCGCGATCGACGCGCCGCCGTACGGACCGCCGATGTTCTTCATGTCGGCGACGGTCGAGTCGAGCTGCTTCTTGTAGTCGGACGGCAATGGCAACTGCCACATGCGTTCGCCGACGCGGTCGGCGACGGCACACACCTGCGCATTCCACGCATCGTTGTTGCCCATCGCCCCGGCGATCGACTGGCCGAGCGCGACCATGCACGCACCGGTGAGCGTGGCCAGATCGACGATCGCATCGGGCTTGGCTTCGCTCGCTAACGAGAGCGCGTCGGCGAGGATCAACCGGCCTTCGGCATCGGTGTTGAGCACCTCGACGGTCTTGCCGTTGCGGATACGCAACACATCACCGGGTCGCGTCGCATCGCCGCCCAACATGTTGTCGGTCATCGGCACGAAACCGATCACGCGACACGCGGGCTTGATCGTCGGCAACACCGACATGGCACCGAAGACGGCTGCGGCGCCCGACATATCGCACTTCATCGTCATCATGCCCACGCCGGTCTTGATCGACAGGCCACCCGAGTCGAACGTGATGCCTTTGCCCACGAGTGCGAGGGTGCCCTTGGGCCGGCCCGTCGGACGGTATTCGAGCTGTATGAATCGCGGCGCGTTCGTCGACCCGCGGTTGACGCCGAG
>JBDTLT010000379.1:0-4103 GCA_039934635.1 Acidimicrobiales bacterium | reverse complement strand
CACGCCATGCTCAACGGCGGCGCGCGCTTGGGCTGGCTGTGTGATGTCGCGCTCGGTCTCAACCAAGATCGTTGGGGCAGCGACCTGCAGTGGAAGCGTGCGACGGATCAAGGCATCGCCCTGCCCGCCCATGTCGCGATCGAGCGAGTGCAAAAGTTGTTCGGGCCGATCGGTGTGGGCGACTCGTATGCATCCCTGCCAACCGAGCGGGCCTGGCGATTGCTCGTCGGCGGTGCGGCAAAGTTGCGCGATCCACTAGCGACCGTCGACAAGCACTTGTCGTTGCGCCTGATCGACCGTTCGACTCGATCGACGACGATGGGAAGTCTTCGTGCGCTGGCCGAGTCGGGGTGGCACGACGGGCTCGTGCCGCTGGTTGCCGACCCTCGGCATCCGTGGCGGTCGCGCGGTGACGATCACGGCCCGGTGACGAGCCCGTTGTGGGAGTCCGCAGGTACAACAAGCGACCGCCGGGCATTTCTGGCGGATGTAGCGAGAATGCCCTAGGGCCTTGCGGCGCCTAGAGTCCGGAGTCCGACCGTGCAAGGGTGGGTGCATGACAACGTCGAGAAAGCCCTACGCCAAGCCAGTGATCGTTTCCGAAGGCAAGGTCGCCGAGCTGACGAAGTCGCTCGTCGGTCATCAATTCGCAGATGCTTCCTTTAACGGCGACCTCACTCAGCTCCCGATCAGCACCGGTCCGTTGGTGCCTTGAGTCCTGCTTTTGGATAGTTCCTCACTTCACGTAACAGACCGTCCGCTCGCGCCGAACTTCTTCGCCCTGGCCACTGGCGGGCTGGACGGCCCCGAACTCAAGCCGACGGCGGCGCAGGGCCAGCCGTGCGCGCCGTTGGCGATGTTGCGTGAATCGTTGCTTTCTGCGTTGCAGCGACCACCTTGTGTGGTGCTTTTTTCAGGCGGCGTCGATTCCACTCTGATACTGGCAGTTGCGACAAGCGTCGCCCGCGAATATGCCTTGCCCTTGCCGATTCCTTTCACCCGCCGTTTCCCGGCACTTCCCGAGACCGATGAGTCGGCGCTACAGGAGCTCGTAATCTCCCGATTGGGGCTCGATGACTGGTATCGCATCGATTACGCGACCGAGCTCGACTTGATCGGCGACGAGGCCCAGCGCCTCCTGTGCGTTGAGGGCGTTCTATTCCCGGCACCGCTGTACGCGTGGGCGCCTCCATTGCGCTTCGCGCGGGGAGGATCAGTGGTAACGGGTGAGGGGGGAGATGAGCTTTTTGGGCCGCGCCGGGGCGGCGCGGCTGCGTACGCGGCCCGCACGCTCCTTCGCCAACCGAGACGCGCCCCGCGTGTTGCAAGTTACCTCTGGCGTGAGCTCACGCCACGAGTGCTGCGTCGGCAGCGGATCCGTTCTGAATTGAACGAGGCCACGTTTCCCTGGTTGACACCGACCGCGAGCGCCGCAGTGATCGATCGTCTCGTGTTCGAATCGGCCGACGAGCCTTTGAACCGTCATCGCGCGATTGACCGCCTCTTCGCGCGCGGTGCGATTCGTGTCGGTATGCACAACTACGAGTGGTTATCGGCCGTTCACGATGTGCAGCTAGTGCAGCCGCTCTTCGACTCACGGATGGTGGCCTCGGTCGTCGCCCACGCGCCGAGGCGGGCGCAGGTAGGCCGATCGCGGTTGATTGGTGCCATGCTGCCAGGAATCGTTCCCGACGAAGTGCTCTATCGGACGACCAAAGCCACCTTCAATCGCGCATACTTCACGGCAGTCAGCCGCGATTTCGCTGCCTCGTGGGATGGCAGCGGCATGGATGAGTCGATCGTGAACGTCGACGCCCTTCGAACCGAGTGGCTCTCGCACACCCCGAGCGTAATGACGTTCTCGCTTCTGCAATGGGCATGGTTGCACGCCCGTGGGGTCGGGGCTCATGGTTGATCCCACCACCTACGCAATGCACGGCTATCGAATCACCTCGTCGATCGAACTGCCGGGCGCACCACTGGGTGACGGACCTGCCGAAATAGTGGTCGACGCTGAAGCCTGTCGACCAGTAGCGCTCGATGCGCCGCGAGGAAGAGTGCTCGGACAGAGCACGTCGACCGATGCGCACAGAGGCTGGAGCCTCGCAGAGCAAGCGGGTGGCTACCTCTTTCGCATTTCCGGCATGTGCGAGTTTGTGATCTCCCCTGATCTTCGATCGGTGCAGTGCGTTCGCGATCCGTCGATCGATCCGGCGATGATGGGCATCCTCATCGTGGGAAACCTGATCAACGTGATTCTCACGCTCGACGGCAAGTTGGGGTTGCATGCGAGCGCGGTCGTCGAGCGGCAAACAGACACGGCGGTGGCCTTCGTGGGTGACCGTGGCTGGGGCAAGTCGACGTCGGCGGCGTTGTTGTGCGCGCGGGGGGCGCGAATGCTGACCGATGATTTGCTGCGAGTGGATCTGATCGACGGCCGTGCCGTCGCCTATCGCGGCACCTTGGAACCACGGTTGCGCGATTCCGCGCCGTCGATCCTGACTGCGAATGTGGATGTGGGTATAGGTAGGACAGTCGACGGAAGAACAGCGCTACAAGTCGAGGCATGTCAAGCGGATCGCGTCGAGCTGTTACGTATTGCCGTTCCCCTCTTGAGCGACTCGGCGCGGGTGACGTCGCGTCGCGCGTCCGCGAGCGAGGCCTTGCTCAGTCTTTCTGGTTTGGCACGGTTGGTCCTCACCGACGCTGTCCTCCAAACACAGCAGTTTCACTTGACGGCCTCGTTGGTCGAAGCGATCGACGTCACCATCGTCAACATCCCTGTGTCAGGAGTGTCGTCGAGCGCGCTTGCCGATGAGCTCTACGACTGCGTATTTGCCAGTGCGTGAGGGGCGGTCGTACGGGGATCGACCGCGGCGCGATCCGCTTGTCTGCCCAACGCAATACCGACGATGAGAAAGGGCAGAGTCAATGTGCCGGCCACCCAAAAGATGCCGAGCATGCTGTCGACTGCCTTTGCCACTATCAGAAGCAGCGCGACGGTCGCCATGGTCTCCCGACGAGAGCGAGCCAGTTTGCCCGTCGCCGCTACCAGATAGGCCAGCGCCACCAAGCCGATAATGCCGGTCTCTCCTAGCGCCGACACGACGAGGTTGTGCGGCTCACCGAAGGCGAGCGATCTAGCTAACGCGGGTTCGCGCCAGTACTTCAGCCCGAGGCCCGTGAGCTTGCTGTCTTTCCATAACGCCATCGTCGCGTCGTAGGTGGTGATGCGCGAGTTGAGGCTGTTGAACTGCGATGCCCTCTCATCGGCCGCGAAGAGCGCATTCACCGACACAACGGTCACGATCACTACGACGAGGGCACCCGCGATTGTCAGCGGCGAGATACGTGCCCGATCGCTGGTGAAGGACCACAGGAGCAGCACGAGGATGAGTGTCACCCCCGATCCCCGTGATTGGCAGGCGATCAGTCCGGCAAAGAGCAGCAAAAGTATGGGAGCGCGCAGCGTCCGTGAGACCTTCAGCTCGTTCTGCGCGACGATGAGCAGCACGAGTGCGCACGCGATGAGAAAGCCCGCAGCGTTCTTGTGAATACCCCATGGATATGCGGGACGAGGAAGTTGCGAGTGCGATGGCCAATGGGTGAGAGCGTCGACCACCGCCGCGCCGGCGACGAGGGCGGCGGCTGCGACGAAGATCCGCAAAGACGTTGCGATGCGGCCCAGATTGGTCACCGCGGCGCCGACACTCACTGCGCACACCACCAAGAAGAGCCGGTGAAGGACTTCGATCGTCGCGCGTTGCGACGGATGGAACACGACAGAGATCGAGAGCATTGCTGCATACACCGCCGCGATCCGCAGCATTCGGCGCAACGCCGGCGCCCGCCATGGCGCGTAAGGAAGTGCGGCAATGAAGCCAAGCGCCAGAGTGACATCGGCCAGCGAGAGGTTCGCCGACGCCGGGCCGACCCGCCAATAGCCAAACGTTGCGGGAAACACCGTGAGGATCACGATGGCGGGCAACGCGAGCGCGGTGGTGGCGGCCATCACGGCGGCAATCGCGCTGAAACCGACCAGTGGGTGACCAGAAATGAGCGCGCCGATGCCCACCTGGCCCGCTGCTACAGGGCTGTATGCG
>JBDTLT010000378.1:0-4127 GCA_039934635.1 Acidimicrobiales bacterium | reverse complement strand
GCCGGCACGGGACGAAACGAGCTGTCACTGTGCCAGCCCATGTTGCCGATGATCATGCGGATGTTGGGCGCGCTCTGATCGGACACGACGGTGCCGTCGGGGCTCACGTTGGAAATGCGGGAGATGTCGATGCGCCTCGTCGTGGTGTTCGACTCGGCCAGTCGTTCGAGCGAGCCGACACGGGTGCTGAACCCGACCTGTTCGTCGTGCGTGAGGTGTTGGTCGGGGAAGACAAGCACCCCGTATGCGTGCCAGGCCTGCTCGACCGCATGCCACTGTTCATCGTCGATCGACCGCAAGGCCACGTCGGTGACATAGGCCCCCAGCGTGGCTCCGGTCGGCGTGACCGTGATCCTCATGCCGCCACGCTAACGCCCCGCTCTGACGGCCGCTCGGGCCTTGGCCGTGGAGGTAGTTTCCCGCCCATGAACGACTACAACGACGGACCCGGGGCGCTTCTCACCGATCGGGTCGCGCTGATCACGGGCGGGGCGGGTGCCATCGGGGCCGCGACCGCCCGACTCTTCGCCCGCCACGGCGCGCACGTGATCGTGGTCGACAACAGCGAGCGGCGCACGCCCGTGGTCGTCGACGAGATCAACCAATCGGGCGGCAGCAGCGAAGGCCTCGTGCTCGACGTGTGCGATGCGGGGGCGCTGCGGTCGTTGAAGGATCAGGTGCTGGCCGAGCACGGACGCCTCGACGTGTTGGTGAACAACGTCGGTCACTACATCAAGTTCCACCCGTCGTTCGAAGACACCACCGAGGATCACTGGCAGGCCATCTACGAGATCAACTACCTGCACGTGCTGCGGATGACGCACCTCTTCCTACCGTCGATGATCGAGCGGCATTCGGGCTCGATCATCAACGTGTCGTCCGTCGAGGGCTTGCGGGGATATCCGCTCGATCCCGTCTACGGCGCGATCAAAGCGGCGGTCGTGCAGTTCACCAAGTCGGTCGGTGTGCAGGCCGGACACCACGGCGTGCGGGTGAACGGCGTCGGCCCCGACGTCACCGAATCGATCCAAGTGCCCTACAGCAAGTTCGTGCCGCCCGAGCAAGAACACCTTTGGCCGACCTGGGTTCCCATCGGGCGCATGGGTGTGCCCGACGATCAAGCGCGCGTGATGTTGTTCCTCGCGTCGGACTTGTCGGTGTTCATCACCGGCCACACCATTCCCACCGACGGCGGGACCGGTGCCGCCGGTGGTTGGTTCCGCACCAGCAACCGTCCCGGCCAGGTCTGGACGAACCGCCCGATCGAAGCGGGCTGACCGCGTGGCTACGATCACCGTCACGCTGCCGAGAAGGGGACTCCCATGACCATCACCGACACCCGCATCGCCGACGAACTCGCGATCCGCAACACGATCGCCCACGTCGCGCACTTGGCCGACATGGGCACTGATCCCGACGAGTACACCGAGATCTTCACCGAAGAAGCCGATTGGCTGATGCCGGGTGCCCCGCGCAAGGGCCGCGCCGACATCAAGGCCGGCTGGCTCGGCCGGCGCGAGATCAAGCAGACGGGCCCCGGATCGAATTCGCGCCATGTGCTAACGACGATCGCCGTCGAGACCGACGGCAGCGATGTCGCCACGTCGGACTCCTATTGGATCTTCTATGGCGACACGACGACCGCTCCCACGATCCAACTCATGGGGCACTACCACGACACGTTCCAGCGCGGCAGCGACGGCCGGTGGCGCATCAAGACCCGCGCCATCACCTTCGGCTGATGGCGCCACGCTGGTATCTGCATTCCAGCGGTGGCGCGAACCTGCGGCCGAGTGACGGTTCGCTGTCGCCGGTGGCCGCGACGATGGAGCCCGTCGATTCGTTCAACTGTGGCGCGCCCAATGCCGAGTCGCTGAGGTATTCGTCGCCGGTCTTCATCGCGCCGTTGGTGGTGCGCGGGCGGGTCGTGGTCGAGCTCTACGGTGCGTCGTCGGCCGCGGATGCCGAATTCGCCGCAACGTTGGTCGACATCGCTCCAGATCTAACCGGTGCGGTGATCGCGTCCGCCACGGGACGGGCCTCAGGCGATGCGACACACATCGCGATCGACTTGGGCGAGCTGGAGCACACGTTCGCGATCGCGCATCGGATGCGCCTCGATCTGGGTGCCACGAGTCGTGCGGGCTTGGCCGCCCAACAGGTCTTCCATGACGCGGTGCGCCCGAGCTGCGTCGCGCTCTCCGACGGATAGCGGCGCAGCGAGCAACTACTTGGGGCCGAGCTCCGCGTAGTCGAAGAACGCGCGCAGTCGTTGGAAGCGGCCGCCGTCGTCGGTGAGCACGATGTGGTCGACGATGCGGGGCAGGTGCATCTGGGTGCCGTCGATGTCCGCGTCGACGGCGAAAAACGCCAGCACCTCGTTGCCGATCACGAGGGGGTCTTGGGTCTGATAAATGTGGATGCCCACGGGATTGCCGTCGAAGAACTTGCCGATGGCGACGCGCCCGACATTGGGCGTGGTGCCCACCGGATCTTCTTGCACCGCGTCGTCGGCGAAGCAGTCGAGCCACTTCTCGCGGTCGTTCGCGCTCATGGCTGCGCAATATCGATCGAGCAACGCTTTCACATCGGCGGGGGCAGCGGTCATGATCCGACTGTAGACGAATCCTGATCGAGCCCGAGCGGCGTGTTCGAATAGTCGCGCAGGCTGCCGCGGCTGCGCGTCGCGATCACGATGCGCTGCGGTTGCGCGGTGTAACAGACACCGGCACCGACGTTGCTCTCTTGGGCGTCGGCGCATGCTTCGAGATCGTGTGAGCGCGCCGGTGAGATCCATACGGCGCGGCGCAACATCTGTGCCGCCTCGGCGAGATCGGCGTCGAGGTTCGCCTCGCACCAATCGAGGAAACGCTTGCGCAACGCCACGCCGGCGAACGGCGCAGGACCGAGGACAGTGGCGCCGTCGGTGAGCCACGTCAACCGCGGTTGGCGATCGCGCCAGAGGTACGCACTGAACGGAGGGCGAGACCAGTCCGGAACGACCGTGAGGTACTCGCGCTCGAGTGCGCCCCCGCGCGTGACGCGCCAGGAGTGCGCGATCGCGAACGCGGTGAGATCGAACTGATGGGTGCACTGCTCCTTGACGTTCGTATACGCACCGATCGCGGACGCCTGTGCCGTCAAGGGGCAGCCGCGCAGCGCAACCAACGCGGCCGGAGAGTCGAAGCACGTGCTCCATGGCCAGCGCACCGGTGTGCCCGTGACATCGAGGACGCGCTCACCATCGTGGGTCAACTCGATGCGGAAGTGGTGCATCTCGTCTTCCATCTCGGCTTGGATGATTCCATCGGCGACAGACCGAGCGGCGAAACGGCGTCGTGCCGCGCCGGTGCCGTGCCGGTAGGCGTACATCCCCGGTTTTCGCGGCCGCTCCATGTTGTCGGGACCCCCTGCGCGATTGGAACCCACGGCCGAGGTCAGCGCGCCGCGGCAGCCGCCACGCGTGCCATGAGGTCGTCGGCGGCGGCGCCGAGCGACCGGCCGGCGACGGTGCCGTCGAGCGGAGTGAGCGCGGCTGCGGCCTGATCCGCGTAGCGCTGCGCGATCTGCAACGCCGACTCGATCGCCCCGCTGCGCTTGACCAACGCACGGGCCGCCTCGAGCGCTTCGGCTTCGAGCCTGTCGCCGAGCAATGTGCGCAATTCGTCACCGATCGGCGAGCGCAACGCGTGCAGCACGGGGAGGTTGTAGATGCCCTCGACGAGATCGATGCCCGACGGCTTGCCGAGCTCTTCGTCGGTGGCGACGACGTCGAGGATGTCGTCGACGACCTGGAACGCCATGCCGTAGTGGCGACCGAAGTCGGTCAGCGTCGTGACGATGGGGCGCGGAAGATCGGCCACGATCGCGCCCACCCGACATGACGTCGCCAACAACGCCGCGGTCTTGCCGTTGATCGAAGTGATGTAGTTCTCTTCGGTCCGGCCGAGGTTGTAGGCGTCGCGCAGCTCTCGCACCTGGCCCTCACACAGCCGTGCGATGGTGTTGGCCAGCAGGCCGGCCACCTCGGTACCGAGTGACGCCGCGATCTCGGACGCTCGCGCGAGCAGGTAGTCGCCGGCGAGGATGGCCTTGAGGTTGCCCCACTTGGCGTTGACGCTCTCGAC
>JBDTLT010000377.1:0-4135 GCA_039934635.1 Acidimicrobiales bacterium | reverse complement strand
GCTCTTTGTCGAGCGATAATCCGCCCTCAGTGCTCCTTGGTCCGGCGATAATCCGCCCTCAGTGCTCCTTGGGGGCAGCCGGTAACGTCGGGCCATGGCACAGCTCCAGATCATCGGCGGCGGAAAAATGGGCGAGGCACTCCTCGGAGGGCTGCTCGCCCGAGGCTGGGCGACCCCGGCGGAGCTGACGGTCGTCGAAAAGCTGAGCGATCGCCGCGATCTCCTGGCGGCGGCGTTGCCCGGCGTGGACGTGCGCGATCGGCCCACCGACGGCGTCGATGCGATCGTCGCCGTCAAGCCCGACGCCGTCGACAGCGTGTGTCGTGAACTCGCGCGGCACAACGTGGCGCGAGTGTTGTCGATCGCCGCCGGCATTCGCATCGAGCGCCTCGAGGCGAGCCTCGATGATCGCGCGGCAGTCGTGCGCGCCATGCCCAACACTCCGGCGCTCGTCGGCCTCGGCGCCGCGGCAATCGCGCGCGGTACGCACGCAACCGACGCCGACATCCGGTGGGCCGAGAGCATTCTGTCGTCGGTGGGTGAAGTGCTCGAAGTCGACGAGTCACTCCTCGATGCGGTCACCGGGTTGTCGGGCTCTGGGCCGGCCTACGTCTTCTTGTTGGCCGAAGCGATGATCGACGCCGGCGTCGCGGTCGGTCTGCCGCGCGACGTGAGCGTCGCGCTGACCGAACAAACGCTGCTGGGCGCGGCGACATTGCTCCGCCAATCGGGCGATGGTCCCGCCGTGTTGCGACAGAACGTCACATCACCCGGCGGGACGACCGCCGCCGGCCTCGCGGTATTCGAAAACGCGCGTTTTCGACAGATTGTGGTCGACGTCGTGACTGCGGCAACCGCCCGTTCCGTGGAGCTCAGCACGACGTGATCGACAGCTGTTCTCGCGGGCGAAACACGCTGCACTTTTCTTCCAGGGGTGATGTGTCGTAGATTGCGCCGCTGCGGAGAGGGGTTGACCAGTGGCGCAGCTCGAACCGAAGGCCAAGTTTCTGACAGTGGCCGAGGTTGCATCGATGATGCGAGTGAGCACGATGACCGTATACCGACTCATCAAGGCCGGTGAGCTCGGATCAGTCCGTGTGGGAAAGTCGTATCGCATCAAAGAAGACGATGTCGATCGGTATCTTGCATCGCGTTACATCGAAGCTGGCTGAATCACGCGCACATCCTCGAGGGGAGAACCGGCGGTGTCTTATCCGCCGGTTCTTTCTGTGTAGGGTCCCGCTGCAATGACCCAGTCGTCACCAGCGTTGCGGTTCGAGACGATCTCGTTCTTGTCCGACTACGGACTCGACGACGAGTTTGTCGGCGTGGTCAAGTCAGTGGTGCGTTCGATCGCACCCGACGTGATGGTGATCGACATCACGCACAACATTGCACCGCATGATGTGCGCGCCGGCGGTCTCGCGCTCGCGCGCTCGTCGCAGTATCTCGCACCCGGTGTAGTGATCGCAGTAGTCGACCCCGGCGTGGGGAGCGCGCGTCGCGCCATCGCTCTCGAAGTCGGTGACGGGCAGTCGATACTCGTCGGTCCCGACAACGGGCTGCTCGCTCCCGCGGTGGCGATGTGCGGCGGCGCGACGGCCGCCGTAGTCCTTGACAATCCTGAGTTTCACCTGGTCACCACCGACGAAGGCGCGGGGGTGACGTTCGCCGGGCGCGACATCTTCGCCCCGGTCGCCGCGCACCTCTGCCTCGGTGTCGCGTTGCTTGACCTCGGCACCGAGATCGACGTCGAGTCATTGACACCGGGTCTCATTCCGGTCGCGCGCAATGAAGACGCGGCGATCATCGCAGAAGTGTTGTGGGTCGATCGCTATGGCAACGCGCAACTCAACATCGATGTGAGTGACATCGGATCACTCGGTGCGGCATTGCGCGTACGCGCCCACGAATCCGTTCGACGCGCGGTGCTCGCGCCGACGTATGCCGCGTTGTCGCCCGGCGTCGTCGGTCTCGTCGTCGACTCATATGGGTTGCTTTCGTTGTGCGTCGATCGCGGCTCGGCTGCGCTCGACTTGCGTGTCGCTGCCGGCGACGAAGTGCGCATCGAGCGCGTCGACGACGAACCCGACGCGCCGCTCGAGAATGTCGCCGTACCGATCGCGCTACGCAGAAGAGGGAACGCATCATGAGAAAAGGAACCACGATCGCGTTGGCGGTCTTGCTGTTTGCCATCTTGCTCGCGGGTGTGATCCAGCTCGTGGTCCTCGCCTGAGCCGAGCTACACGGTCTGAGCTACACGGTCTGGGCTATCTACATGGTCATGGCGAGGCGATCGCGGGAGAACCGGGCCGCCCCCCGCTTGTTCAGCCACAGCGCCAGGATCCACATGACCGCCCCGGCGGCGAGCGCCGCGGGCAGCCCGACGAGCAAGAGGCTCGTGGCCTGACCCAAGGTCAACACGATGAGCGGCAGGATCACCGTGCCGCCGAGTTGGTTCGCTTCTTGCGTGGTGCGGGCGCGGGCCGAGACTCGCACCATGATCCCCAAGCCGAGCGCCGCAACCGCTGGTGTCATCCACGCGATCATCACGATCCACGTACCCGTAGGGATGAAGATGCGGTGCATGACCGGCCATGCGGCCGCGTTGGAGACGAACGCGAAGACGACGAAGCCGACCCACGAGATGATCACCGCGGGAACGAACGCCACGAGCATCTTGGCGACGTACATTTCGCGATCGGTCACGGGTAGGTGCAACAGGCCCTCCATCGTGCGCCGTTCCTTCTCACCGGCGAACGCGTCGGCGGCCAGCACCGCGGACACCATGAGGGGCACGATCAGGAACAGCGGCGCGAGCAAGTAGCCGTTGACCAATACGACCATCTGCTGGCGCTGCGGCAGTTTGGCGATCGGTTCGGACAACTTGCCCGGCATGTTGTCGAGGAATCGTTGGATGCCGTCACTGCCGGCCCGCGACGCGACGAGCGCCAGGACCAACGGCAACACGACCAGCATCACCGTCGGCACGAGCAGCATCGGCAGCATCACGGCCTTCGACCGCCGTACGGCGGTGAGGTCCTTGCGGACGATGGCGGAGATCACGGGCCAATTCATGAACATCACGCCGCGCGGCCGTCGAGCTCGCCGAGGGTGGTGGCGGTGGTGATGATGCGATGGTCCGACGGGTTTCCGGCACCGGAGAGCACCTTGGCCTCGATGGCGAAATAGACGTCTTCGAGCGTCATCACCTGAGGGGTGGCACCGTAGATCGTCCACCGCTGACCGACGAGATGGCTGACGAGTTGCGGCACGTCGTCGCGGCTGTCGACCCGAACGGTCGCGCCCGTCGGGGTCGCGCAGGCTTCATGCACGTTGCGCAGTGCGCACAATGACAGCAGTTCGGTGTCGGTGGCGGGGCGACCGAGGTCGAGCGCGACGGCGAGACCGGGGAACAGTTCGCGGGCCAGATCACTGGGCCGGCCGCTTGCGCAGAGTTGGCCTTGGTGCAACACCGCCACCCGGTCGGCCACTTGGCCCGCCTCCGCGAGAAAGTGCGTGCACAACACCACGGTGCGTCCCCGCTCGCGCGCCAGCGTCTGGACCAATTCGATGACCGCCTTCGTCGCGGCCGGGTCGAGACCCGATGTCGGTTCGTCGAGGAACAGCAACTCGGGATCGTGGATCATCGCGCGCGCAAGCGCGACGCGTTTGCGTTCGCCGGTCGACATGCCCTGCACCGGATGATCGGCCCGTTCGGCGAGGCCGAATTGCGCGAGCAGCGTTTCGGTTCGCCCCGCGGAGTCGCGCCGGCCAAGGCCGCGCATCTGCGCCGTGAACGAAACGTTCTCGCGCGCGGTGAGGCGATCGTCGAGACCGGCGTTCTCGGTGAGGACACCGGTGCGCCGGCGCAGATCGTCGCCTTGCGTCGCCGGGTCGAGACCCAACACGAGGCTCGCTCCCGCATCGGGGCGTAATACGCCATTCAAAAGGCGGACCGTCGTCGTCTTGCCCGCGCCGTTCGGCCCGAGCAGTGCCAATACCTCACCGCGCGGGACTTCGAGGTTCAGGTCGTCGACGGCAACGCCAGTGGGAAACGAACGACGCAGATGGGTCGTCCGGATTGCCGGCGAGTTCACCGGCCAACCGCACGCAGCGCGAGCAACACGATGGC
>JBDTLT010000376.1:0-4146 GCA_039934635.1 Acidimicrobiales bacterium | reverse complement strand
TGTCGTGGATGTCGTGGTGCTGGTCGAAGTCGTTGACGACGGCGGCGGCGGCGGCGTGGGAACGGTGAAGCACTCGCCCACCGAGGACGTCGTACCGGCAGTCGTCGTGCCATAGACGAAGGACCCCGCCGCGACGTTGCCGTTGATAGCGAATGAGCCGGCGCCCGATTGGTTGAGCAGAACCTGTGTCGAACCGACCGTCGTGACGCCCGCGCCGCTCATCAACTTCACGCAAGGGGCAGCCGACGACGATGCGATTTGGACAGTGACGGTCGCGCCGGGCTGTCCGGCGACTGTCCCGGAAACAACACCGGGCGCGCCAGAGGTCGCGCTGGTGACGACGGGAGGCTGTGGTGCTTGCGCAACGATCGTGGTGGTCGTCTCCGGAAGCGTTGTCGAGGTCGTCGAGGTGGTGGACGTAGAACCCGGCACGGGGTCATCAACGCCGTTGTACGTCGAGTAGAGCTGGAAGTTCGAGCCGTCAGGCGTGACGCGCACCGCCGACCAGACTCGCGGCAACTGTCGGATCTTTGCTGTCCCCACGGGAGCGATGGAGAACACGTAGATCGTCCAGCTGCTGCCGATGGGCAGCGCGGCGTAGACGATCTGTCCTCGCACGAGCTGACCCGTCACTTTGTCGGTGACGAACGCGAACAGGTTGGAGCCAAGGGGGATGCACGGGTCGCCGGTGCACTCGCTCGCCGTGGGATCCGCTCCGTCCTTTACGGCGAAGCCCGGCGCAAAGTAGGCCGGTCCCCCGAATGCGGGACTGGCCAACGGATGGCCCTGCGAGTCGACTGCGTCCACGATCACGTCGGAGGTCGTGCGGTCGATGTACACCCAAAGCGCGGTGGTCTTGACCACAATGCCGTTGGTCAGGCCGTGCAGGGCCTTGACCTCGGACCAGCTTCCCTCCGCCGTCGCGGTGAGCGTGCACGTCTGGCTCGAACCGGTACAACCGTCGACAACGGTGAATCCCGTCGTAATCCAGGCAACACCCCAGCTGACGCAGCCGAACTCACCACACGAATAGATGCCCCCTAGTGGATCAACGGGATTGCCTCGGGCGTCGAAGGCGTCGGCCAGCGCAGCCGTGGCGGTGAACGGTTCTCCGGCTGTCACCACGACACTGGAGCTCGAGTCGGCGTCCGGGTCCACGGGCACGGGTGGCCGGGTGGGTGCACTCTGCGCCGGTTGTCCCGAGGCAACCATGAACACGAAGCCGACCGTGAGTGCCATCACCATGGCAATGGCGTGACGTCGACGAGGAGAACCGAGCGGTGTCATTTGCCAATAATAAGAGGACCCGAAATACCTTGATATACCCCGTTCGGCGTATTCGAGCAGCACGGACGGCAGATGTTCTAGCGTCCCGCAATGCAACGACTGCAGAGCGACGACGTCAGCGCACTTCTCGACGCGGTGCACGAGACCTATCGTGCGTCTTCGGCGCGCGAATTTCCGACGCTGGCGATGGCGCTCACAACCAGGCTCGTCCCCTCAGATCTCGCGGGCTTCAACGACATCGATCCCACGCATCAACAGGCCATTGCCCTCTATGACAAGCCCGTGAACTTCTTCGACGGCGCAATGGAACGATTCGCGGATCTGCAAGCGCAACACCCAGTGATCCGTTACATCAGCGAGACGGGCGATGGATCGGCCAAGAAGATTTCCGACTTTGTCGACCGCGCGCAGTTTCATGCGTTGGATCTCTATCGAGAGATCTACAGCCGCATCGGCGTCGAGTACCAGATGTCATTGACATTGCCGGCGGCGCTGCCGCGCATCGTTGCCGTTGTGCTGACTCGATCGCCGGGCGGTAAAGACTACGACGAGCGCGATCGCACATTGTTGAACTTGTTGCGACCGCACCTGGCGCAGGCTTACGAGAATGCACGGCTGCGCGACATGATGACCGACCGGTTCGCGGTCGTGAGTGGCCTCCTGGCGGCCCAGGGTTCGAACGTGATCGTGCTGGACAATCCACCTTCCGAAGCAACACCCGGCGCGCAAGTGCTGTTGTTCCGATACTTCGGTCGGCCGGGGCGAGTCGCTCCCTTCCCCGATCGTGTGATGCGGTGGCTTGCCGACCAACGGTTGCGCGTGGATCACCAGATCGAGGACGCACTGCCCGAGCCTTTTCGCGCACTGACCGCAACGCGCGATGGCCGGCGCGTCGTCGTGCGTTTTGTTCCCGGTGGTGACCGACCCGATGCGCTGGTTCTCACCGAACGCGCCGCCGGTGCGGGCGACGCGGAACTCGGATTGCTCGGACTCTCCCCCCGCGAGGCCGCGGTGCTACGTCTGTTGTCGTCGGGGGCAACCAACGCTGCGATCGGGTCTCAGCTCCACATCGCCGCGGGTACGGTCAAAAAGCACCTCGACAGCATCTACCGCAAGCTCGGTGTCAGTGGACGCGTGCAAGCAGTGTCGATGACGCTCGATCTCTTACCCGCCGATGTCGATCCGCCGGATCAAGGCGCGTTCGTTCTTCCCGAGCAATAAGACCCCGCGGACCGAGACGCCCAAGACCGCCGAGACGGCCTCGCCCAAGGCGACGACAGCGAGGGGGACGTGACGCTGAACTGAGACGCGGGCGAGTCCGTGTGCTACGACGATCGGCTGACAGTAGGAAGTCGTACCGGAGAAAGTCGAAGGGGGATCGATGACCGACGAAGCGTCGGCGCAGCTTCAAGCACGGCTCGAGGAATGCATCGGACAACCAACCGGAAAAGGTGGGCCGTCGTTTGGGCCCGACGAGGTCAACCTGCCGATGATCCGGCATTGGGTCGACGCCATGTCCGATCACAATCCGGTGTACCTCGACGACGAGTTCGCGGCCACCACCCGCTTCGGCGGCATTGTTGCTCCGCCGGCGATGCTGCAGACCTGGACGATGGGTCGCCCGACGATTCAGGGCTTGCGCGAGCGCGGGGGTGCGCCGTCCGAGGTGGGATCGAGCATGCTCTCGATACTCGACGAGGCGGGCTACAAGAGCATCGTGGCCACCAACTCCGAGTTGGAGTTCGAGCGCTACTTGCGACTGGGCGATCAGTTGCACGCGACAACGGTGTTCGAGTCGGTGTCCGACGAAAAGACGACCGGCCGCGGCACCGGCTACTTCGTGACGTGGGTGACCACATACTTCGATGCCGACGACGTGGTGGTGGGGCGGCAGCGATTCCGTGTCTTCAAGTTCAAGCCGGCGACTGCGACGGGACAAACATCATGAGCACGCCGTATCCGACATCGCCGCGCTGGAGCGACATCAAAGAGGGTGACGAGTTGCCGCCGTTCGATCTCGTGCTGACGGCCAGCGTCATCGTCGCCGGTGCGATCGCGTCACGCGACTTCATGCCCGTGCATCACGATCGCTCGTTCGCCAACGCGCAGGGCGCGCCGGACATCTTCATGAACATCCTCACGACGAACGGCTACGTCTCTCGGTTCATCACCGACTGGGCCGGCCCCGAGGCGATGCTCGAAAAGATCTCCATTCGCCTCGGCGCGCCGGCCTGCCCGGACGACACGATGCGCTTCACCGGCTCGGTCATTCGTACCGAACGCCGTGGTGATCAGGGAGTCGTCGAGGTGGCGCTGCAGGGGGTCAACCGGTTCGGTGCGCATGTCACCGGCACGGCGGTGCTCACGCTTCCTGCTGACTAGATTGCGATCGCGCTTCCGTAAACGAGGGCGCCGTCGGGGGATGAGATCGAGATGGGGAACGCGATGAGGTTGCGGCCGTGAGCGGGCTCAAGGACAAGTACTGCATCGTCGGTGTGGGCGAGACGGCGTACTCGCGCCACTCGGGCCGCAGCACCCGTTCGCTCGGGGCCGAGGCCGTGCGCAAGGCCATCAACGAAGCTGGCCTCGATCCGACACAGGTCAACGGCATGCTGTGCTACCACGTCGGCGACTCGACATCGTCGCCCGCGCTCGCGCAAGACCTCGGCATCCGCCTCGACTTCTACATGGACTGTTCGGGCGGCGGATCGAGCACCGAAGCCCTCGTCGGTCTCGCCATCGGCGCCATCGAAGCCGGCATGTGCCACACGATCGCCATCTACCGTTCGATGAACGGCTATTCCGAGGCGCGCATGGGCGGCACGCCGGCCGCGATCCGCCCGCCCGCTCAGGTCATCG
>JBDTLT010000375.1:0-4147 GCA_039934635.1 Acidimicrobiales bacterium | reverse complement strand
CGCCCTGCAGGATCGTCGGCCAACCGCGTCATCGCAGCAACCAACGCGTCGACATCGTTCGGCGCAACCAGGATGCCGTCAACACCTTGTGTGATGATCTCAAGAGGTCCGCCGGCCGCTGTCGCGATCACGGGGACGCCAGCGGCCATGCCTTCGATGATGACTTGACCGAACGGTTCGGGCACCGTCGACGCGTGAACGAGGACGTCGACCGATGCCAAGACACTGAACACATCGCGCTGAAAGCCCAGAAAGTCGACACGATCCGCGATGCCCAGACGATCGCAAATGGCGTGAAGCTCACGCTCGAACTCATCTTCACCAAACATCGCGCTGCCCACGACCAATGCGCGCTCATCACCTGCCGCAAACACCTTTGCGAATGCCTCGAGAAAGACGTCCTGGCCCTTCCACGGACTCAGGCGACCGATGATGGCTACGGTGGAAACCGTGCGACGACACGCAGTGAGGCGCGCGTCGACCACCACTGCGTCCATCACAACTGGGCTCGGCGTGATCGACGAGGGTCCGGTGCGCCGCCCGAGCGTGGCCAGCGTGGCGCTGGAGTTGGCCACGATGGCGTTGGGAACCACGCGCGCCAACGCTCTCACCGCAGCGACAGCGGGCTTCGGCAGGTAGTCGTCGGCGATGCGATCGCGCACGTGCCATACGACGGGGACTCCCGCGAGCCGTGCTGCGACGCCGCCGTAGAGCGCGGATTTGAGACTGTTCGTGTGCACGAGGTCGGGTTTCAGCTCCCGGAGTCGGTGGGTCAAGGTGTACACGTAGCGCGCCGAGGACCACAGCGCCGCCAACGGCAGCTTGCCCGGTTGCACGCGATCGCGGCGAAGGTCTCGCGCCGCCCCCGCCATCGGTAACACCTCGACCTCAACGTTGAGTGAGCGCAGCTCCTCGACGAGTGGGCCCTCCTCACCGAGGATGACCCACGGCTCGACACCGCGTTCCACGATCGACGGTAGAAGGCGCAACAGCGCCAGCTCGCCGCCCGACAGCCGGGCCGTGTGATCGAGGTAGACGACCTTGAGCGGCGCTACGAGGTGCACCGGCGCTGCCGGTCGGTCACGTGCGTCGGCCAACGCCAGACTGAAGTGTGCCGCCCGCGCGCTCCAGGATGGAACATCGGGGAGTGCCTCATCGACGAACGGCAAACACGCGAACCAGTCAGCCAACGTCGCCGCAAAGACGTCTCGGCTCGCAATGGCTACCGATGAGTGCAGTTCGCGAAAGCCAGCAACCGGCGTAGCCAAGGTGGGGCGACCGACTGCGACGCACTCGTACGCCTTTATCGGGTCAAGGCTCTCGGTGAAGTCATTTACGTGATGCGGCACGATCACAACGTCCGCGTGCTGTAGGTACGCCGGCACCGCCGTGAACGATCGGCTTCCCATCAGATACACGTTGCCGAATGCCATCAGCCGCGCCCGACTGCTGTCGGATAGCGCGTCGGGTCCTACGAGAGCGATCGCGACGTGAGACAAGGCCGCGGCGGTCTGCTCGACAAGCTCGACATCAAGCCGATCATCGTGCAACGTCCCGACATAGACCGCCACGGGTGACGAAGGCAGGTCATCTGGGCGCGGTTGCGGTGTACGGAAGTGCGCAACGTCGACTGCGTTGGGGATGAGGCGCACGGGTCTGTCGGCACTCTTGCGCCGTACGAGCTCGTCGGAGCAGGCGACAACTGTTCCCGCGGTAGCGAGCAATCGATCCTCGCGCCTACGGACTCGGTCGATGCCACGTTCACCGAGCGAGGCCGAGAGCCAGTCGTCGGTGATGTCGTAGAGAACGGGCCACGAACAATGACGTAACAACGGAGCCAAACCCGGGTCGTTGACCCAGAGCGTCGGGTCCACAAGCTCGCCCAAGTCGGCGGCCCGAATGATCTGACGCGCTAGCGATCGATCAGCCCAACGACCGAAGCGGCGCGGAAGCACCTTCAGCGGGCGATACCGCAGCACTTGTGGTCGATCGCTAACCGGCCGCAGCGCTCCTACGTCACGCACATCAGGACGCCGACGTAGATGCACGAGATCATGGAGCACATCTGCGGCAGGCTCTACGAAAAGCACACGCAAGCTCGGGTCGGCATCGGTCAACTCGCGTACGAGAAACTGATTTCGCCGCCAAATCTCATCCCACGGCTCGAGCGAGCACACGACAAGGCTCGGGGACTCGCTCACTCGGTCGACCGGCCTCACGCGTGTCGGATGACGAACAAGAACGCGAACGGCGCGTTTGATATTTCGCGTTCGGACCACACGTCGTGGGTCGTCACCCTTGAGGAACGGCATGCGCGCGACTGCTGCGACGATATTGGCGAGCCGAAAGCTGGCGAGGGACAGCCGGCCGTCATGCGTCTGCACGAACCGCTCATAGCCGCGTTGAAAATGCTCGGCGACGAGCTCTGACGTGTCGGTGCCACTAGCACCACCATCGTGCTCGCAGCGCGCATCCGCGACGTAACGCGTGCGAAACCCCGCGCCTCGGAGGCGGCGACAGAGGTCTGCCTCTTCGCCATAGAGCCAGTAACGCTCATCGAAACCGCCCACGGCGCGAAACGCGGCGGTGCGGACGAGAAGGCACGCACCGACGACGAACGGCACATCGCGTGAGCGGTTGAAATCGGGCGGGCGCAGCCGATGCAGCCCGAAGGCCTCGGTCCACGCCAGGCGGGCGGAGGGAAACTCCCACCAGGGTCGCTGCTCGCTTCCGTCGGGCTCGCACAATCGAGGTCCGGCAACGGCCACGCTTGGGTCGTGCATCTCCGCCGTCAGCTGCTCGAGCGTCCCCGGAAGCAGGCGGGCGTCAGGATTGAGCAACAGCACGAAGTCGGCGTTGACCCGCTCCCGCATGACACGATTCACCGCACGGCCGAACCCGGCATTGGTCGAATTGCGGATCACCTCACACCCGAGTTCCTCCGCGACGTTGGCGGAACGGTCGGGCGAGTCGTTGTCGATGACGATCACTCGATGACCGAGCGGCACCGAGGCCACACACGAGCGCAACCGACCTTCGGATCGGTACGACACGATCACAACGTCGACGCTCACGCCGTCACCTCTCGGTAGAGGTCGAGCTGTTGACGAGCAATCTCGCACCAGCGATAACGCTGCGCACGGGCGAAGCCGGCGGCGCGGAGCTGAATGCGGGCATCACTGTTGTCCGCCAGCTCGACGATGGCATCGCGCCATGCAGCGACATCACCTGGGCGCACGAGCACCCCGGCCCCCGCGACGACGTCGCGCAGCGCACCATCATCGCTGGCAAGAACAGGCACGCCGGCAGCCATCGCCTCGACGGCCACACGACCGAATTGCTCGACCCACCGAGCGGTGCGTAGAGAAGGCACCGCGACAACGTCGACCTCGCGATAGCGCTGCGGAAGTTGGCCGTGATCGACGTACCCAACGAAACGGATCCGGTCGCCTGCCCCTGAGCAGACCGCAAGCTCGCGCAGTTCCGCCTCCATCGGGCCGGCACCGTGAACGACCAGTTCGACATCCGTCGACGCGATCGCCCGAATCAGTACGTCAACGCCCTTGTGCGCATCGAGGCGCCCGAAGTAGCCGACACGGAACCGTTCATTGTCCGCAGTGGCCCGTGATTGGGCGAATTGATCAACGTCGACCCCTAACCCGATGGTGTGCACTCGCCCACGCAGACCCTTTGCGCGAAAGATCTCTCCGGCCTCGCGGTTGCAGCAGTGCGCGCCCGACGCACGACGCAACGAGCCGCGCTCGATCCAACGAAACGGCGGCGGGAATCGCTTGGCGATGTTCTGCGCGCCGTAGAAGACAATCGGTCGTCCGCGCTGAAAGAGGCGCGCCAGGATCCGCACCTCGAGCGCGGCCAAGCTCGCCGGCTCCTCATGTACGTCGATCACATCGAAGGTCGACCCACGTAGTTCGCGAACGATCGGCCGGGGGTCGTACAAGAATGTGTAGGGATGGCGGCCGACCGTTCGCGCTCCGACCACGAAATCGTCGGCGCCCGCGTCGAGCAACACGTCACGGCCGCCCTCGTTCCACCGAAGCGAACTGACGAGGCGAATGTCGCAGCCGAGTCGCCGTAGTTCGCGATCGCGTTCGCGCCACGAATCGACGACGGCCGAGTGGTAGACGCG
>JBDTLT010000374.1:0-4147 GCA_039934635.1 Acidimicrobiales bacterium | reverse complement strand
CGAAGACTCGGGGCCGTGCGGCATCTGCGACAACTGCACCGGCGAAACCCTGCGCATCGATCTCGATCCTGCCATCGTGGAGCGTGCCGTCGAGTACTTGCGCTCGGCAGAGCGGATCATCGAGTCGCGCAAGCAGTTGCCCAACCGCACCAAGATCGCTGCGGATCGCGTGCTGCAGTTCGGTCGTGTGCTCGCGCTGTGGGGCGATGGCGGCTGGGGCGAGCTCGTACGCGAAGGCCGGCTCGGTGGCCGATTCGACGACAAGCTCATCGACGCGTCGGCGGCGCTCATCCGTGAACGGTGGATGCCCGACCCGTTCCCGACCTGGGTCACGTACGTGCCGTCGCTGCGCAACCCGCAATTGGTCGCCGACCTCGCGCAACGTCTCGCGGCTGCGCTCGGGCTGCCGTGCGAAGAGGTGATCGTCAAAGTGCGCGACACCGAGCCGCAGACGACGATGCACAACAGTTCGTTGCAATACGGCAACGTGCGGGGCGCGTTCGAAGTGAAGGGTTCGCTCCCGCCGGGGCCGGTGCTGCTCGTCGATGACCTCGTCGACTCGCGCTGGACCATGACGGCCATCGGTTGGCGACTACTCGAAGCCGGCTCCGGGCCCGTGTTCCCGTTTGCGCTCGCGGACAGCCAAGGCAAGGCGCCGACGTGAAGCCTGACTCACCAGAGTTGATTGACTGTGCTCCCCTTCTCCGCAGCCCGGATGTAGGTTGTGCCCATGACCCGAGCCGCCATCCATGTCGTCTGACGCGGCGTCGCGGCGGGGCCGCAGGGGCGCCATTTTGCAGCAAGCGCGGCGAACATTCCGTCTCGGCAAGGCTGCAGTGATCCGAGTGATGCGATGGGTGAAACCGCGCGCAGGCAACCGCGGGAGTGCTGATCTCGCCTCACCAACACCGTCACCGCCGGCAACTATGAATGAAGACGTCGCGGCTGCGGTCGCTCGCATCGAAGCGCGAAAGGACTTGGACCCTTTCGCCCCTGAGATGGCCAACGACTACGGCAGCATCATCGATGATGCCGTTCGCGAGGGACCTTCGCAACGAAAGTCCTAACCTCTTGGGAGGCGGGCGGTGCATTTCCGGTTGTTAAGGGCAGATGACCGCGCGCGCCTGGAGATGTTTGACTGCGTGCACCCCAGCGTTGCTATCGCGCCTGCCTTTGTTGCGCGAAACCAAATCAGAGAGCAGCTGCCAATGGCGTTGCGGCAAGGCACGCACCGGGCCGTCGGTCGATGGGACGCTACGGCGCTGGTAAGCGTTGCGGCATGGCGTCCAGACGTTTGGCGGCCACACGACGCTTGGAGCATCAGTGTTCTCGGCGTGGATGCCGATCATCACAAGCAAGGCCACGGTGACAACCAAGTTGGAAGTCATCCGCCGCGCTCGAGCGGCTGGGGTGAAGGCGGTCGTCTCGATCGTGTCAACACAAAACGGTCCGATGATCCGTCTAAACGAGAGACTCGGCGCCTCTCGTCAGCCGTATCCCGTCGACGACCCCGCGACTGAGGAGGACCCGTGTTGGATCTACACTTACGTCCTCTGACTGTTCGTCGTCCGTGTTTCGCCGTTGGAAGCTGAACGATGACCCCCGAAGAGGAGTACGACTTCTACGCTCGGCCCGAGAACCAAGTACCTCAGGGGCCGGCACATCGTCGTCGCGAGAAGCTGTCCGAGATGGTGCCTGTGCGCTTCCCGCCCGACGTGATGGACGAGGTGCGGCGGCGCGCCGATGAGGACGACCGCTCGGTGTCGTCATGGATTCGGCGAGCGGTCGAGCACGAGTTGGGGCGCAGCGCAAGCTGAGGCTCGCGAGCCGTCGCCCTCGAGCGGGGCTAGCGGCCGGTGCTCACCTTTTCGTTCTGCACCACGAGCGCACGCAGGCGGTCGATCTCGGCGGCCGCGCTCTCCAGTAACTCGCGCCACCCGAGCGCGTCGGACCCCTCGTAACCCGCCTGTGCCGCGGCGCGCAGCGCGGCCGGTAGCTCCGTATTTTTGTCCATGTGGACCCCCTAATCCCCGCTGCGAACCTACTCCCGGCAGCCCCACCGCCACCAGCGGGCCATGGGTGAACGCTCTCCGCACGAGCGGGGGCGGTGCGTCAGTTGGTCGCCAGTGCCCGCAACTCGTCGGTGATGTACTGCCGCACTTCGTCGTCGACCTTGAAGATGCCGGTGGCGATGAGACCATCGGGTGCGGCGTTGAAGAACACCCGCCGAAAGCGTCCGGTCGCGAGCAGTTGTCTGATCTGGCCGGTCGCTTCGTGCACGACCTCACGCACGTGCGGAGTCAGCGCCGCGTAGCCGCCGCTATCGCCGGTGGGCACGCCCATCACCCGCGGGTTGGCCTGGCACTGCAAGTGACGGATCTTGGCGTTGCCGCTGCCGGCGACGCACAGGTTTGCACCGGGCCCGTGCTGCAGATGCTCTCTGAATTGGCGTTCGTTGTCGTTGAAGACGAACAGCGCGTCGTTGTACTCGGGCAGATCGAGCATTGCTCCCAAGTCACCGCGCTCTTGACCGACGACGTATTGCACGCCCTCGACCGCGACGACGATGTCGCCTTCGGGCATTCGCACGTCGCCTCGCAGAAGGTCACGCACTTCTTCGAGCAGAAGTCCCAAGTGATTCTTTCCCGTTCCGTCTTTGCCCTCACCGAAGAAGCGATCCTTCGTCGAGGCCTCGATCAGATGCGCGTCGCCGGTGTCGAGCAGAAGCGTGCGTAGTTCCACATGCTGCGTGAACTTCGCGATCAGCGCCTCTCGCATCACCTCGAGGCGTAGCTGATTCCAGTCGGGCCGGCGACCGCGAGGGGACTGTCCCAGCTTCTGTGCCGCGCCCGGCCCTGACGCCGCGCGTATCTGCTCGCGTCGCAACGGATCACTGAACTTCTGTGCTTGGTAGTAGTGCTCACTCGTCGGCCACTCGACGCCATCGATGGTCACTGGGTAATGCGCGAAGTTGGTGAACTCGAAGTACGGGTCGTCTTTCTCGTAGAACCGGATCACGTCCACCGCCGCGAGCTCGCCCGTGTCCTCGGCGACAACTGGCTCGGTTTCGACACCGATCGCGTTGGCCTTCTCGTGCATCTCCTCGAGTTCATTCTTGAGCTCGCTCAGCGTCACGCCCGGTTCGTTGTCGGAGACCGCGGAGATCATTGCGTCGACCGTCGCCCGCAACTCCTGCGCGAGCGCCGGCGCCGTCTCGCGCAGGCGAACCTCGATGACGTCGCAGAGAGTCGTGTAGTACCAGAGGGTGCCGCCGCGGCCGGCGTCGCGGTTGAACCGCTCCCAGAGACGCGGCCCGAGCACGCGGTGATCGCTCACCAACGCCCGGGCGTTGTGCAACTTGTCGGCCGCCGACACGAGCACGGCAGCGAGCGGTTCGGTGCCCAGCCGGTCGATGTAGTCGGTCTTGCGGAACCACCAGTCCCGCTTCGCGTTGCGATCGGTCGGTAGGTCGTCGGAGCACGCCTCGACGATGTCGGCCACAACGTCGCCGAACTCGGCGCGGATCGCCGCAATGCGCAGTTCGCCGCCGTGATCTTCTCCGGCGTCGTGGAGCAGTGCCGCAATTGCCTGGTCTTCCGTGCCACCGTGTTCGAGCACGATCGACGCGACCGCCAGGACGTGTGAGAGGTAGGGGATCGTGGTCCCTTTGCGAACGTCCGCCGCGTGCAGCACGCGCGCGTAGTCGACGCCCTTGGTGAACTTCGCGGTCAACTGTGGCACCGGCACGGAACCTCCGGCTCCCATAGTTACCACCTCACTCGGTGAGTATGGCCGCGCTGTGACACACGGTGAGCTGAACGCGGGCGCGCGACACGGTGAGTGCGCGTCGTGCGCGAGCTACCGGTGAGCGATGACGCTCAGAAGTGGTAGAGCCGCTTGGCGTTGTCCACGAGCATGAGCTGCTTTTCGGGCAACGGCACCGCGGCCATCGACGCCTGAGTCGCCGACCACGCGTTGGGGTAGTTGGAGTTGCCGTGCGGGTAATCGCTCGACCACAACATCTTGTCGACACCGATCTGATGGCGGTTGTTGACGCCGAAGGTGTCGGTGACCCACGTGAAGTGCACGTGTTGCTCGATGTACTCGCTCGGCAACTTCTTGAGGTCGAAACGGAACCGATAGCGGT
>JBDTLT010000373.1:0-4190 GCA_039934635.1 Acidimicrobiales bacterium | reverse complement strand
CAACGACCGTCTCGTGATCGACATTTCGCAAGTGGGCGCCATCGGAATACAGCGCTACAGCGAGCCACCCGCGCGACTCTCGATCGTCGCCACCGTCCGCGCGGATGGCATCGATGTTCGCCTGCTGCCACGTGAGGGCCACGCCCGCTGACTCGTCGTCGTCACGTCGGCACCGTCGCTCAGTCAGGAATCACCGCGATCGGACAGGTCGCGTGATGCGCAACCGCGGTCGCAACGGAACCGAGCAGCAAGCCGACAAATCCCTCATGGCCCCGCGCGCCGACGACGAGAAGATCGGCGTGGCGAGATTCCTCCAACAAGACCGCTGCCGGTGAGCCCTCGCGAATCGTCGGCACGACCCGCACGTCGCCCGGCAACTCCGCGGCGGCGATGAATCCCGCAAGCTCTTCGGCGGCGGCCTTCTCGATGATCTCCGGAGGCGGCACGCCCATGCCGAGGGGTACCGGTGCCACGGCGATCGGAGGAAATCGCCACACGTACACCGCGTGCACGGTGGCGCCGGACGCGCTGGCGCGACGCGCGGCCCACTGCAACGCGGCAGTCGAATTGCTGGATCCGTCGACGCCGACCACGATCGATGTGGGAGCGGCGGACACGTCGTGTTCCTCGATTCGAGGGACGATCACCGTGGGGCACGGCGCGTGGGTCACGACCTGGTGGCTCACGGATCCGAGGAGCAGCCCTTTGAATCCGCCGAGGCCCCGCGAGCCGACGACCAACATGTCCGCGACGGCTCCTTCCGCGATGAGCACGGCAGACGCCGAACCGCACACGATCCGGCGCTCGATCTCGACGTCGTTGCGCTCGCCGGCGACGGCCGAGATCGTCGCCTCGAGGTCGGCGGCGGTGATCTCGGTCAGATCGAGGGGCAAGTCATAGCCGACGAACCAAGGGCTCGACGCGGGAACCGAGGACAACCAGGCGGCGACGGCCACCACCGTGGCATCCGGAGCCCGGCGTGCCTCCTCCCAGGCCCATGCGAGCGCGCTCCGGGAGCCTTCCGACCCGTCGATTCCCACCACGATCGTGGTCATGGCTCCTCCTGGTTGCGTCGTACTTCGACGATCCCGGATGAGCCCCCGGGCGACAAGGGTCGAAGGTCCCCGGGCAGGACCTTTTCCCCTCGCTCTTGTCCGCGCGAAGGCGCAAGATACAAGAGGAGAAGACGGCCGGAAGGGGGTCGGCGATGACGGCGCTACTCGAAGGCAACAAAGCCCGCGTCGAACACGCAGGGACCGGCGGGCAAGAGGCGGAAGCGAACGCTGCCGCGCGCGAAACCGCGCAGCTGCAGGAGCTCGTGGCTCGATGTCGTGAACTCTTGGCGAAGCGGGCCACCGGTGACTGTCCTCCCGGCCATTGGCTGGGATGACGGTCGCTCGTGCGGGCGCCGACTATCGATCGAGCGGTACCTGCCATCGCACCCGCGTACCGGCTGTTTCTCGCGGCTCGATCGCCAGCGTCCCGCCAAGTCGCGTTGCGCGGGCTCGCATGTTGTCGATGCCCCGTCCACCGGCATTCTCTCGAAGACCGGCGCTGCCGTTGTCGTCGACCAGGACCGACAACCCGCCGTCGCTTGCCGTAATCGCGACGGTCACCGCGGTAGCCGCCGCGTGGCGCGCGACGTTGGAGAGGGCCTCGCGCACGACAGCCGAGAGGTGGTCGGCCAACGCGTCGCCGACCGAGTTGTCGATGGGGCCGTCGAAGCGGACAATCGGGTCGTAACCGAGAGCCCGCGACGCTTGTGCGCACACGTCGAGAATCTCTTGGCGCACGCTACGACCCGCCAAACGAGCGGTGTGCAACTCGAAGATGGCGGAACGGAGTTCGCGAATCGTGTCGTCGAGGTCGTCGACCGCCTGCCGCATTCGCGATGCGAGTTCGGTATCGCCGGCAAGCCGCATGGCGGACTGCAGACCGAGGCCCGTGGCGAAGAGCCGCTGGATGACGTTGTCGTGTAGCTCGCGCGCGATGCGTTCACGGTCCTCGAACAGAGCGATATCAGCGACGCGCGAATGCAGACGCGCGTTCTCGATGGCGACGCCGGCGGCCGCCGCCAGCGCAACGGTCATCTCTTCGTCGATATCGGTGAAACCGTCGTCGTCGACCTTGTCGCAGAGATACAAGTTGCCGAATACCTGATCGCGCACACGAATGGGCACGCCCAAAAATGAGGTCATCGGTGGATGGTTCGGCGGGAAGCCAAAGCTGTCGGGGTGCTCGCGCAGGTCAGGCAGGCGAAGGGGCACCGGGTCGGCGATGAGCAGACCCAAGATGCCGTGACCCTTGGGCAACGAACCGATGGCATGGCACTGTTCTTCGCTCAGGCCGACCGTGATGAACTCGGCCAAAGCGTTGCCGGTTTCGTCGAGTACGCCCAACGCACCGTAGCGGGCGTCGACCAGGTCGGCGGCGGCCTCGATGATGCCGCGCAGCGCCGTGGCGAGATCGAGCTCGGACCCCACCACCAGGACCGCGTCGAGGAGGCGCCGCAGTTGGCGGGGACCCGCGTGCCCCTGCGCCGACGCATCGCTCATCCGGTCGATTGTAGTGCGGGGTCGACGATGGTCGAGACGCGTCAGCCGGCGAGATTTCGCGCGCGATCGCAGGCGGCAACCGCAGCGCGAGTGGTGATGTCCCGCGCGCGTTGCGTGTCGATCGTCACGCTCTCGGGCCAGCTGTCGACCTGCGACCGGAGGTGGGCCGCGATCTCGGGCGTGGCGTCGGACGGGTCAGCGGTCTGCAGCCGCGCCGCAATGCGCTGTGCGGCGATTTCGGGAGCAACGTCACAGCGCAACTCGATCACGCATGCCCCGACCTCTTCGCCCATTCGCCGCGCCGCACGACGGTCGTCGGCTCGCGTCCACGATGCGTCGAGTATCACGGACTCGCCGAGCGCAAGTATGCCGCGACCGTGCCCGATCAAGTCTTCATACGTACGTGCGCTGATGGCCGATGTGTAGATACCTTGGCCCGGCGCTGCAAACGCATGCTGGTCGTGAGCGATCCCGACGAGGTCCTTGCGAACTTCGTCCGACGACAAGACCAACAGTCCGAGAGCATCGGCGAGTTCATTGGCGAGGGTGGTCTTACCCGTGCCGGGGCTGCCGCCGACGAGCACCAACATCGGTAGCGCAGAACCGAGGTGTCGGCGGCACTGATCCAGGAACCCCTGTGCGGCAGCACGGGCCTCGTCGTCACCTTGCGCGGCCCGTATGAAGTTGACCTTGGCTCGCACCAATGCACGGTACGCGATGTAGAAGTGGGCCAGCGACCGCGGATGCTTCTCGTTGCTGAACTCGTGATAGCAGTCGAGTAGATGCTCGGCCATGGCCGGCGCGCCGAGACGCTCCATATCCATCGCCAGGAACGCAATGTCGAGCAGGACGTCGCCGCAGCGCAGCCGCTCGTCGAAGGCCAGACAGTCCAATATGCGAGGGCCGTCAGCCATCATGAAGATGTCGTCGGCCAGAAGGTCGCCGTGGCCGTCACGGGCAAAACCGTCGCGCTGACGACTCGCGAACAACGGACCTCGCCCATCGAGGTAACGACGCGCCAACCCACCGATGCGGTCGAGTTGCGCCTTGTCGACGAGGTCGTCGCCGAACGTCTGCATCTCGTCGATATTCGACGCCCAGAGCCCTCCGACACCCTCGCGGCTCGCCATCTCCGCGGCAAGACTCGAGACCGGTTGCCGCGCGTGAAACGCCGCCACCGTGCGCGCTACCTCGCGCACCGCATCGGGGAACTCGTCGGCGCCGACGAGCGCACTCAGGCGCCGCTCGACCGGCAAGCGGCGCATGACCAGGAAGTGATCGGTCACGACGTCATCTTCGACGACTCGACCGACACCCAGGTAGATGTCCGGAGCGATGCGCCGATTGAGGAAGAGTTCGGCCTCACAAGCCTGCCGGCGCCGCTCGACGGTCGTTTGATCGAGGAACGCCGTCGCGAGCGGCTTCATGAACTTGAAGGCCCGATCTCCCACGAACACGACGGTCGAGATGTGCGTCTCGAAGACTGCAGGCGAATGCGCAACAACGGGGCCGGTCACTTCCACAGTGGATCATCTCCAACGAGAGCATTGCAGAGACCTAAGTCCCTAGGTCATCGCGCAACGGACAAGTATTTTGAAGTGGATGCCAGCGAACCGAGACCCCCAAGCGGCCGCC
>JBDTLT010000372.1:0-4211 GCA_039934635.1 Acidimicrobiales bacterium | reverse complement strand
CGCATCCAGCACGTGTCGAAGCCCAGCCGGTCGGCCGCACGGATCAACATCAACTCGTCGGCGATCGCCCGATGATGGGTCGCGCCGACGCGTTGGCCCTCGAGGAGATGGTCGGGCGCGACGCCTTTGGCGTCGGTGAGCATGAAGGAGTGAAACGTCGAGAACTTCATCGCGGCCGCCAAGTTTTCGACGACCGTAGTCGACCACACGGATGTCTGGTGTTTGCCGTCACACCTGTAACCCCACTAGCGTCCCGCCTGTTCACAGGGGATTGATCAGAGGGGGAACCTTGAGGAAAGCCCGTTGGATTTTCGCGTCGCTCGTCGCTATCGCATTGGTGGCGGCGGCGTGCGGTGACAGCAAAGAGTCATCGTCGACGACGACCAAGGCTGCTGGTGCCGCCGTCACGACTGCCGGTGGAGCAGCGACAACGGCCGCTGCGCCGACCTGCAAGGTTGACCGCGGATTGAAGGTCGTCGGCCTGGCCGAGAAGCCACCCGAAGGCCCGAACGCCATTCCTGACTATGCAAACGGCTGGGAGCTGGCGGTCTCGGAGATCAACGCCAAAGGCGGCGTCTGTGGCCAGAAGATCGAGTTCGAGCGGTTGGCGATGAGCCCGACCGATGTCGCGACGGCGAAGGTCGCGTACCTGTCGGCCCTCGACAAGAAGGCGGATGTCACCGTCGGTATGAACAGCAGCACCATCGTGCTGGCCCTGGCACCAGAAGTGCTCAAGGCGGCGACGCCCAACATCTACATGTCGGCGGCATCGCAGGCGTTTGTCGGCGCGGCCAACGGTGTCGGCAACGAGTGGGGTTTCGTGATCCGGCCCCGCAACACCGGTTCGGCCATCATTCAAGCCGACTACCTGACGAAGGACCTGGGCAAGAAGAAGATCGGTCTGCTGTGCGCCACCGGAGCATTCGGTGATGGCAGCTGCGCTGCGGCCAAGCCGGCGATCGAGGCGGCCGGCGGGACCGTGGTGAGCCAACAGAGCGCTGCCGTCGATGCCACCAACCTCACGACGCAGATACTCGCGTTCAAGAACGCCGGCGCCGAGGCGATCCTCGCGTTCGAATTCCCCAACCCCATCGTCGTGTTGTACAACCAAATGGCCGACAATTCGGTCAACGTCCCGGCCATGGCCGGTGCGTCAGCCGGTCTGGCGATTGCAACCAAGAACGTCAAGGCCAATGCGCTGCCGAATGCGTTGGGCATCGATGACTGCGTGCCGGTGGCCGACACCACCAACAAGGTCGCCATCGACTTCACCGCGGCGTACAAAGCCAAGTACAACCTCGACCCCGGTTATGCCGCGGCCGAGGCGTACGACTCGGTCTACCTCGCCGCCGAGGCAGTGAAGACCGCGGGCAAACTCGACAAGAAGGCGATCGCCGACGCAATCCGCACCATCACCTACCAAGGTGTGTGCGACAAGTACAAGTCTGATGCCGGCCAGGGCTTGCATCATGCGTCGTTCATCGAGACCTTCGATGCCGCCGGCAAACCGAAGATCGTGAAGACCGTGGCCATCCCGGCGCCCACCGGCGGCGGCTGAGTCGGTTGATCACAAGCTGAACTGAGCGGCAGCCGGCGGTGTCCCGTGACGCCGCCGGCTACCGCTGCCAATCGCCAGATTCATCGGGGGAGACGCATCGGCCATGATTCTGGCCAGTTCCACTTCTGACTTCGTCAGCTACATGTCGGCGGGCATCTCCGAAGGCTCGATCACGGCGCTTGCCGCGCTCGGCTTCTTGTTGACCCACAAGGCCACCGGCGTGATCAGCTTCGCGCAGGGCGCCTTCGTCACCCTCGGCGCGTACATCGCAGTGTGGGCCAGCCGCGAGCAGGGCTGGCCGCTGTTGTTGTCGTATCTCTTCGCGATCGCCGCGATGTTCGTCGTGGGCGTTGCGTCCGAGCGCGTCGCGTACCGGCCGCTACGGGGACGGTCGATCCACGTGGTCGTCATCGCCACGTTCGGCATCTCCGAGATCGTGATCGCCCTCATCGGGGTATGGCAGGGCACGAGCCCCAAGGGTCTCAGCCCCATCATCGACGGCACATTCGAACTCGGTGGCGCCGTGATCCCGTGGCAGCGTCTGGTCATTCTCGTGGTCACCCTGTTCACGGTCGCGGCGATGGTGCTGCTGTTCAAGAGCACGCAGTTCGGCCGGCAGGTGCGGGCGGTGGCCGCCGACCGCGAAACCGCGCAACTGTGCGCAGTGCCCGTGGGGCGGCTGTCGATCATCTCCTTCGGCATCGCGGGCGCGCTCGCCGGTTTGGCCGGAGTGCTCATCGCCCCGGTCGGCGCCGTCGACTTGAACTTTGGCTTCCTCATCATGCTCGGCGGCTTTTACGCCGCAATCCTGGGCGGTTTCGGCAGTCTCGGTGGCGTCGTCGTCGGTGGCTTCATGATCGGATTCGTGCAGTACGTGATTGGCAGCTATTGGTGGGTCGACTACCAACAGGTGCTGCCCTTCATCCTCCTCATCGGCATCATCGCGATCAAGCCGACCGGTCTGTTCACCAAGGGACAAACGCATGGCCGCCTCTGAGGTCAGCGCCGGCTCGCTCGACAGCGGCGCGCCAGCCGGCCGGCCCCGCGCGTGGGATCGCGTGCGCCCGCCCATCTACCGCGGGTTGCCCTATGTGCGCATCGTCTTGATCTTCGCCATGATGTTCCTCTACCGCAGCTTTCGTACCGAAGGTCGTGCGCAAGAAGCCCTGTTCAACGATTGGCTCACCTACGCCCTCGTCGTCCTCGGCTTCTATTTCGTGTTCGGCCTCGCCGGTCAATTCGCATTCAGCCAAGCAGCGATCTTCGGTCTCGGCGCGTACGCGTCGGCGTGGGCGACGCACAACCCCGACCATCCGTTCATACTCGGACCGATCGCCGCGGTGATCGTGTGCCTCGGGGTAGCACTCGTCTTCGCCGTGATCATGCAGCGAACCGAGCACTTCTATTTCGCCGTCGGCACGCTCGGATTGCAGAACATCGTGATTTTGATCGTGTCGAAATGGAAAGGCTTTACCCACGGTTCGGGCGGTCAGTCACTCAACATTCGCCCGTTGTCGATCTTCGGGACCAAATTCGCAACCGAGTTCCGAGTGTTCGAATTCCTCATCGTCTCGTTGGCGATCCTCATGGTGATCGCGGCCTTCATCGAACGATCGCCGGTGCGCAGAGAGGCAATTGCCAACCGAGACCAAGCGGTCGTGTCGCGCACACTTGGCCTGCCGGTGCTGGTCAATCGCATCACCATGTTCATGCTCGGCTCGTTTTTCGCCGCGCTCGCCGGGTCGTTCTACGCGCATCGTTCGTCGTCGGTCACTCCCGAGAGCTTTGGCGTCGGTCTCGGCCTGTTCGTGTTCTTGATGATGATTCTCGGTGGCATCGGCTCGGTGTGGGGCGCACTCCTCGGTAGCTGGTTCTACGTCTATGCCAACGACAAGATCACGAATGCAACGACATCGATCGGCGGCCACGAACTGCGCGAGTTTCGCCCGATCATCTTTGGCGTCATCCTGATCCTCGTGATGATCGCCCTACCCGACGGCATCATCGGTCTGGGCAGCAAAATCCGCGGGCTGATCCGCCGCGACTCGCGACCGATCCTGCCCAATTGGCTTTCACTGCTGCTCGGCCTCTCGCGTCCGCACGTCGCCACCGACACCGACGACGGTGAGCTCAAGGCAACGATCGAACTGCCCGGGCCTGGTGCGGAGCGACCGCCGATCGGGCAACCGGTCGTCGAAGCCGTCGACCTGTCGGTGAGCTTCGGCGGGGTGCGGGCCGTCGATCGGGTTTCGATCACCTTGCACGAACACGAGATTCTCGGTTTGATCGGGCCCAACGGCAGCGGCAAGTCGACGGCCATCAACGCAATGACCGGCGTCGTGCCGGCGGGTGGCTCGTTGCGCATCAGCGGTCATGACATCGCCCTCGGCAACGCGGGCAGAGTACGTCGCGCCGGAGTCCTGCGCACGTACCAGACGCCGCAGACGTTCTTGCACATGTCGTGTATCGAGAACGTCTTGCTGACGACAACGGACCGTAAATTCACGGGGATCCTCTCGTCGATCGTGCTGCGGCCGCTGATGCTCAAGCACGAGCGCAGTCGGTGGCGCCACGCCGCGGCCGCGCTCGACCGTGTGGGTCTGCTCGATCGTGCCGAGGAGTCGGCGGCCAACTTGTCGTACGGGCAGCAACG
>JBDTLT010000371.1:0-4213 GCA_039934635.1 Acidimicrobiales bacterium | reverse complement strand
GCCGGCGTTGAGATCGGCGTCGATCGCCATCTGCTTGCCCGGCATGGCGTCGAGGGTGAACCGCGCACCGACCTCGGCAACGCGCCCGGCACCACTGGTCACGACGGCGAATTGGATCACAACGAGGATCGAGAAGATGACGAGGCCGATGACGAGGTTGCCGGCCACGACGAAACCGCCAAACGCCTCGACCACCTTGCCGCCGTGGCCGTGGCTGAGAATGAGACGTGCGGTCGACACATTGAGCGCGAGCCGGAACAAAGTGGTCACGAGCAGGAGTGTCGGGAACACCGAGAACTCGAGGGGTTCGTTGACCAACATGGCGGTCAGCAACACAACGATAGCGATGGCGATGTTGGTCGCCAGCAACGTGTCGAGGAGCATGACCGGCAGCGGGATCACCATCACGACGACGACCATGAGGATGCCGAACGGGATGGCGATGTGCGAGAGATTGCGGGATTGCGTCACGCCACCCTCCGAGTGCGCCAAACCACGGCGAGAACCTCGGCGACCGCACGGAAGAACGCGTTGGGGATCGGGTCACCCAGTTCGACCGATCGGAACAGCGCTCGCGCCAAGACCTTTTGTTCCATGATCGGCACGCCGTGCTTCTTGGCCTCTTCACGAATGCGCAGGGCAACCTCGTTGGCGCCCTTCGCAACGACCACCGGGGTCGCATCATCGTCCGTGTAGCGCAACGCAATCGCGTAGTGCGTGGGGTTCGTGATGACCACTGCAGCCGTCGGTATCTCGGTCATCATGCGCGACCGCGCCATGCGCGTCATACGCCGACGAATCTCACCACGGATGTGCGGATCGCCTTCGGTCTGACGCACTTCTTCGCGCACTTCCTGCTTGGTCATTCGCGTCGACTTTCGATAGCGGCGATGGGCGACGAGTGCGTCGATCGCACCGATCAGCGCGGCAAGCATTGCCACCCGCGCGAACATCGCGCGCGACACGCCACCCACGTTGCGCATGAGCCCGAGCATGTCGGGCACCGCGCCGAGGATCTTCGGCCGCGCTTCGTTCCACGCGGTCACCAGCACGATCACGACGGCGGAGAGCTTCAGGCAGACCTTCGCCAGTTCCCAGGCAGTGTGGGGCGAAAACAAGCGCTTCAAACCCTTGAAAGGGTTGATGCGTTCGACGCGGGGACGGAGCTGGTACACGTTGGGCCGACCGCCGACGAAGGCGAACTGCGTCACTGTGCTTATGCCGACCATTGCGACGACCATCGGCAGCATGGCCCGCCCCGCGTTGGCGGAAATGCGCACCATCAGCGTCACCGCCGAGTGTTCTTCGGGCGCGCTGGCCAAGCCCATGCTCTGGTTCAGGCCATCGGAGAAGACGCGTCCGAGACGGCCGATGGTCGATGGCAACAACGCGAACGAAACGAGCAGTCCGATCGCGCCGGACAGCTCGCCCGACCGGGGCGCTTGGCCCTTACGGCGCGCGTCGCGGAGACGGCGTCTCGTCGGTTTTTCGGTCTTGTTTCCAGCCATCGCAGTACCTCCCGTACCGTCGGCGTCGCCTAGGTCTCCTGGACTGGTCCGCTTGGTTCTTGTCGAGATTTTGTGCAACGACCGGGAAATTCGCGCTAACCGGTCGGGCGTCGCTGTCGACAACTGCTCCTGCAGGGATCGCACCAACAACGTCAGGACGACAATGGGCAAGGGCACGCTCGTCGGGATCATCGCCGCAATCGGCGCGATCTTCGGCTCGATGGTGATGGAGGGCGGCAATCCTGCGTCCCTAATTGCACCACCTGCATTGATCTTGATCATCGTCGGCACTTTTGGTGCGAGCTGCGCGGGAACGTCGCTCGAGGGTGCGATCGATGCGCTGAAGAAGATCGGCACGCTCTTCGGCAATCGAGAATTCGAAACCGTCGCGCTCGTCGTTCGCCTCAGCAGCTACGCCGACATCGCCCGCCGCGACGGGGTGCTCGCACTCGAGTCCAAGCTCGGCGAGGAAGACGACGAGTTGGTCAAGAAGGGCCTGCAGTTGCTGTCGGACGGCGTCGAGCTCGACGAAGTCAAGAAGCTGCTCGTCGCCCAAGCCATGAGTGAGAAACGACGCCTGAAGCAGCAGGCCGACTTCTGGGGAAAGATGGGCGGCTACGCGCCCACGCTGGGCATCATCGGTACGGTTCTCGGTCTGATCCACACCCTCGAAGCGCTCGGCGGCGACCCTGCCGAACTCGGTCACCTCATCGGTGCTGCGTTCACCGCCACCTTCTTCGGCGTCATGTTCGCCAACGTGTTCTTCTTGCCCTTCGGCGCCAAAGCGACCGCCATCGCGGACGAGCAACTCGAATACCACAAGCTCGTGATCGAAGGCATCGTTGGCATCGGCGCAGGTATGAATCCTCGCCTTCTGGTCGATCAACTGGGATCGCATCTCTCGGCCGAGATGCGCGATGAGCTCAACGATGCCGGAGAGCAACTGCGAAAGTCAGCCTGATGAGTGGAGATCTGTTCGAGGAAGAGCACGCGCCACACGAGAACCATGAGCGTTACCTGCTGACGTACGCGGACATGATCACGCTGCTGATGGCGTTGTTCATCATTCTCTTCGCGATCGGTCAGACCGATGTGGCCAAGTTCAAGCGATTCCAGGTAGGCCTGCAGAAGTCGTTCGGTGCGCCCGCGCTCGACGGCGGTACCGGTTTGCTCGATGGCGGGCAGCTGCCGATCGACCCTCGCCAGACCGTCGCACTGAACTACGCCAACCCCGGCTTGGTCGACCCGCACGAGCTCGACGGCACCATGGGCACGGGCACCGACATCAAACCCGTAGAGATCGATCAGGCCAACGCCGAAGCCACCGTGGCAACGTTGCGCCAAGTGCTGGAGCAGGCCGGCATCACCGATACCCAAGTGCACGTCGACGTCGACGAGCGCGGCGTCGTGATCGCGCTGGCCACCGACGACGTGACGTTCGAATCAGGCTCGTTCGCACTCGACGGTCGTGCCACTGCGTCGCTCGAGATCGTCGCGCGCGTGCTCCAGCGCGTGACCAACGGCATCGTCGTGGAGGGCCATACCGACTCGATCCCGATGACCGGCAGCTACACCAACTGGGAGCTCTCGGCGTTTCGCGCGGGCGCGGTCGTGCGCTACTTCGAACAGCGACACGGGATCGACTCGACGCGGTTCACCCTCGCCGGCTACGCGGAGACGCGTCCGATCGCGGACAACGCAACGGCCCAAGGGCGGGCGAAGAACCGTCGCATCGAGGTCGTGATCACTACTCCCCCGGGGCGGATTCAGACGACCGTCGTCGCCGCGGACGCCGCACCGGCGAGCAGACCGCTCGATCCGATCGGTGATCCGGTGGTATTGCCCACCGTCGATGTGCACTCGACTGCCGCCGAAAGCATCCCCACGACCACGGCCAAAGCGTCGTCGGGCCACTGAAATCCGGTCAGTTGATTGCGGCCACTGAACTACGGGTCGAAGCGGTAGCCGATATTGCGGATCGTCTGAATCCAGCGAGGGTTGGTGGCGTCGGCTTCGATCTTCAAACGCAGTTTGCGCACGTGCTCGGTCACGGTGGAGACCTGTTGCCACTCGGCCGACGAGTTCCACACCCGCTCGAGTATCTGCGCGCGGCTGAACACCTGACGAGGGTTGGTCACGAAGAAGAACAGCAACTCGTACTCTTTGGGCGTGAGCTCAATGAGCTCGGCCCCCTGCCGCAATTCGCGCGCCTCGGTATCGAAGGTCAGGTCACCGAAGCGGAAAACTTGCACACGCGACGCGCCATGCGTGCGCCGCATGACGGTGCTGATCCGCGCCGTGAGCTCGGCCGGGAAGATCGGCTTGACCAAGAAGTCGTCGGCGCCGAATCGGAATGCTGCGACACGAGTTGTCGGATCATTCGTCGCGCTCACGATGAGGACAGGAACGTCGGATTGTTGGCGCAGGCTCAACAAGAGGTCGAGCCCGTTGCGGCCGGGCAGGCCCAGATCGAGGATGACCACGTCGACCGATTGCTTCCGGATGATTTCGAGCGCTTGCTCCGCGTCGGTCGCTTCGATCACGGCGTAGCCGGCCGGAGCGATCGCGGTCGCGGCGGTGGACCGCGCGTCACCGTCGTCATCGACGACGAGCGCGATACGGGTCAGATCGATTGTCTTCGGCACCGGCGCCGCGAGCGTCACGCCTTCTCCTCGGCTTTTCTCAGCTGGCCGCGACCCAGCCGC
>JBDTLT010000370.1:0-4222 GCA_039934635.1 Acidimicrobiales bacterium | reverse complement strand
CCCGCATGGCGAGCGAACGGCGAATCGTTCGGGCTCGCCATCGAGGTTGCTCGCATCTGGGCGGAATCAGGTGGACCTTGTTGGGTCTGCGGGAGCGATCGTCAGGCCTAGAGGCCTTGGCGGACTGTTCGCTCGAGGATCCCGAGCGTTGCGCGCAGCGCGGAGTCCGGCACGATCGGGAAGCGCGCCTTGAGGTCGCCGGTCACCTGCGACCAGTCGTAGTAGGAGGTGACGTTGGTGATGCCCTCGTCGCCTGGTGCGAGGCGGTACCCGTAGAAGTGGGGGACACCGATTTCGTGCCCGAGGTTCCACGCGATCTCGCGGTCTCGCTCGAAGGTGATGATGTGCACTGTCACGTCGTACTTGCCGAGTGGGAAGTCGTTGAGCGACTCGCGGTCCATGTGGATGATGAACGTGTCGCCGACCTTTTCGGCGGGCTCACCGGTGAAGCTCTGCAGCATCCCGGACGCGTCGATGGCCACGTGGCCGGCCGGGCTGCGGACAATGTCGAATATGGCCGTGGCGGTGGCCGGGATGGGCCGGGTCACCTCGATGCGGTTGGGCAGGAAGACGGTGTCGGGCATCTGCACTCCTCGTTTCGACACCGGAAACTAGCGGCCCTGGATTAGCCGCTCGTCGACTTGGCGAATTTGCGCGTGGTCAAGATCGCGAACACCACGGTGATGCCGACAGCCCACGCCAATGCGAGCCACGGGTCGTTGCCGCCGTCATAGCCGTTGTAGAGCGCGCGGCACGCATTCGTGAGGACCGTGAACGGATTGTTGCGGGCGATCGGACGGAGCCAGCCGGTCATGCGACTGACATCGACGAAAGCCGACGACACGAAGGTGAGCGGGAACATCCATATGAAGCCGGCAGAGTTCGCCGCCTCGACCGAGCCGACCGAGAGCCCGATGAGTGCCTGGATCCAGCTGAACGCGAAGCTGAACAGGAACATCAACCCGGTTGCCGCAACCGCGCCGATGAATGAACCCTCGAAGCGAAACCCGATGATGAACGCCACGGTGAGCATGACCGTGAAGGTCAACACGTTGCGCACGACATCGGACAGGATCCGACCGATCAGCACCGCGGCCGGGTACATCGGCAGCGATCGCAGTCGGTCGATCATGCCCTTGCTCAGATCATCGGCAACGCCAACACCCGTGAATGCCGAATTGAACAGCACCGTCTGGGCGAAGATTCCGGGTATCACGTACTGCACGTAGTCGAGTGGCACCTGCACGGAGCCCCGGAATACGTACACGAAGAGCACGATGAACATGATCGGTTGGATCGTGGCGAACATCAGCAGTTCGGGGTTGCGGGGGATCGCGCGGAGGTGTCGAGTGGCCTCGGTCCACGAGTCCTTGATCAGCCAGCTGAATCCCATTGGGGTTTCGCTGCGATCGACCGTCAGATCAGGCGACGTCGACGGCACGTCGCGTGCAGCAGTGGATGTGGATGTCATGCCTTTGTCCTGTCGTTCGAATGCTTCGACGCTTTCGCTTTCGTCTCTTTGCCCGCGTCGGGAACTTCCTCAACTGCACCATGGCCCGTGAGCGCGAAGAAAACGTCGTCCAGTGTCGATTGGCGACCGACGACGTCGATGAAGGGTATGTTCGCCGCGTCCAACTGCCGTACGGCGTTCGGAGTCATGCCGGACACCTTGACCACCGGAACACGGACCGTGCGAAGATGCCCGTCCGCTTCGCGGTCGACAAGGATCTCGCCACACGCCAAGCCGGCAAGCGCCGACATCACCTGTTGCGCCGCGTCGGAGGACTTGACACTGACCTCGAGTACGTCGCCGCCGACTTGTAGCTTCAACGCGTCGCTCGTGCCACGAGCGATCACCCGGCCATGGTCGATGACGACGATCTCGTCGGTCAGCCGTTCGGCTTCGTCGAGATACTGGGTGGTGAGCAATGTCGTCGTGCCGCCGCGCGTGAGCTCGTCGATCAATTCCCACACCGACTGACGCGCTCGTGGATCGAGACCAGTGGTCGGCTCGTCGAGAAACAAGACAGACGGTCGAGCGATCAAGCTCATCGCGATGTCGAGGCGGCGCCGCATGCCACCTGAGAAACCTTTGACGACGCGGTCGCTCGCCTCCGCGAGGTCGAAGCGGTCGAGTAACTCGCGGCCTCGTTCGCGCGCTTCGGGGATCCGCATGTGGAATAGCCGACCGACGTGCTGCAGGTTCTCGAACGCAGTGAGTCGTTCGTCAACGGCTGCGTACTGTCCTGTCAGCCCGATGCGCGCCTTCGCCTGCTGCGGGTTGGCGACAACGTCGATGCCATCAACGAAGGCTCGTCCGGCATCGGGTCGGATCAGCGTTGTCAATACGCGCACTGCAGTGGTCTTGCCCGCACCGTTCGGGCCGAGCAGGCCCACGACCTTGGCCCGATCGACGCGAAGGTCGACATCGACGAGGGCATGTGTTTCGCCGAACGACTTGAACAGCCCTTCGGCCAGGACCGCGGGCCCAGAATTGTCGTCGATGTTTGTCATTCCTGGCACCTGGACATCCTCGTGTTCACTCTCTTCGCTGGTCGATGCACGGTAAGACGTTGCGGTAACCCGCAACTCATCGAGTCTTCGACCGCAGTCGCAGAGCAGTGTCCACCATCATCATCGGTGACACCGCATGATTTTCCCGATGGATTCGCCGCGCCGGGCTTCATAGGTAGGTAGGCCAGCGTACGAGTTACCGACCAGTAGCCCTCGGAGCCCCTGGCCAAAAGCAAGCCGCTACTCACCCGCGTCGTAGGGTTTGTCGCGTGTCCGAAACCGACCCGTCCGCAACCGCGACCCGAGAGCGGATTGCCGCGCCGCCTCGCGAGCCGCTCACGCGAGCGATGCTGCTCGTGATCTTCACCGTGGCGCTGTGCAGTTTCCAGGCGGGTTTGAATCTGTCGATCATGAACGTCGCGTTCCCCGCCCTGCAGCGGTCGTGGCCCGGCGCCAGCCGCGCGTCGCTGTCGTGGGTGTTGAGTGTGTACACGATCGTGACCGCGGCGGTGTTGATTCCGGCGGGCGTCGTCGCTGATCGCGTCGGGCATCGCCGCGTCGCGCTCATCGGGCTCGCGACGTTCGTAATCGGATCGACTACCGGCGCGTTGTCGCCGAATGTGTCGGTGCTGATCGTCGCGCGCATCGTGCAGGCGATCGGCGGTGCGATGCTCGGGCCCGCCGCGGTCGCGTTGCTGCTCGATGCCGTGCCGGCGAGTCGTCGGACGTTCGCGATGTCGATGTGGAGCGCAGTGGGATCGGTGGCGACCGCGTCGGGTCCGTCGCTTGGCGCGTGGCTCGTCGACATCGGTGGTTGGCGCTGGGCGTTCTGGACTGGCGTGCCCTTCGGCATTCTCGCGTGGGTGCTCGGGTTTCGTACGTTCGAAGAGCGGCGGGTAGCGGGTCGAGAGTTTCCCGATCCGTGGAGCTCGGGGCTGTTGCTCGTCGGCATCGGATCACTCACGCTGGCACTGGTCCAGGCGCGGTCGTGGGGTGGGACGTCGTCGTCCACGTTGGTGGCCGCGGGCGTGGGCGCGACCACACTCATTGCGCTCGCGGTCAGGTCGTCGCGCATCGAGCGTCCGCTCATCGATCCCGCGCTGCTGCGGTTCCCCGGCGTTCGCTACGCGGTCAGTGGTGCGGTGTTCTACGGCGCGGGATTCTTCGCGCTGTTCTTCGGCGCGATTCAATTTCTCAGCTTCGTATGGGAATACGACACGATGCAGGCAGGCCTGTTGTTCGTGGCCACTCCCGCCGCGATGGTCGTGATGTCACCGATTGCGGGCCGGCTCGCAGAACGGCTCGGCCTGGGAATGATGTTGGTCATCGCGGGCGTGCTGACGATCGCCGGCGCAGCCAACATGGCTTTCGCACTCGGCGCCGAACGCCAGGTGGTGCCATGGATCACGGGGATGATCCTGCTGGGGGTCGGGGGCGCCTTCGCGTGGCCGGCGTTGTTCGGCCTCGTTGCCGAAGGATTGCCGCCGTCATTGTTCGCGCAAGCGATGGGTGTGCAACAGGCGTTCCAGCGCATCGCCGGCGCCATCGGCGTTGCCGCCGCGATCTCACTGACCGACGCGTGGCGACCCGGCGACGGCGTCGGCGACTACGTGCACCTGTGGTACCTCATCGGTGCCGCGGGGATTGCCGCGCTGTTGATCGGCGCCCGTTCCTGGCAACAGGCTGGTTCGGGCGGACACGAGTCCGC
>JBDTLT010000369.1:0-4235 GCA_039934635.1 Acidimicrobiales bacterium | reverse complement strand
GGTCCTCGTCGACCGTTCTCCGCAACTGCCAACCGATTCGCCGTAGATCACGGCGCTATGGCGCCGTCTGGTCCGGCTTGTGCTTCGAGGCCGCCATCTCGAAAGCCGCCTCGAGTGCGTCGACGCGACCGCCCGTTTCGGGTTCGGCGGCTTCGATAGTCAGGAAAGTGATCGCACCGACCGGTATGGGAATCCAAAATTCGAACAGCCGGTAGGCCAAGACACCGATGATGGCCTCGGCGCGCGGCACACCGAATCCGACCAAGCTCGAGGTCAGGACTGCCTCATAGACCGCGAGGCCGCCCGGAGTGAGCGGAATAGCGGCGGACACATTCGCGAGGCCGAACGCAATGAGCAGCGCGTCAGGATCCATTCGAATTCCAATTGCCGCCAGGAAGAGCCAAAGTGACATCGCGTCGGCCAGCCACTGCAGCGCGGCCCAGCCGGCCGCGCGCACGAGGAGTTCGCGATCGGTGGCCAACGCTCGAAAGCGCGCGATGAGGTCGCGTAGGGATCGCGCGACGGCACTCGAGTCCCGCAGATGCAACACGCGACCAATAGCGCGCAAGTACCACACTGCAGCGCGAGTTTCGCGCGACACACCGATGATCAGTGCTACGACGCACGCCATGACGACCGTGCCCGCAAGCGCGACGCCGACGTAGGCGTCATTTGCTCCGCGCAGTGGTACGGACACCGCGACCGCGACCCAAAGTAGCGCGCTGAGCACGGCGGCTGAACCCAAACTTTGCGCGCCCAACAAAAACCCTGCATTCGACGCGCTGACACCAGTCTTGCGGAGCAAGCGATAGCCGAGCGCCGCTCCCGCTGCCGACCCACCCGGCACGACATGGCTGGCGGCCAAGGTCGAAAGCTGTATTCGCAAGATCGTGGACAGGGACGGACGATCGCTGCCGGCGAGCAGCGTTCGCGCGAGCAACGCGTATGCCACGAGTGATCCTGCCTCCGCAAACACCGCTACGACCGCAAGCCACGGACTAAGTCTCGCGAGCACGGACGCACTCTCTCGTGCGCCCGAGAGTTCGGGCACGACGAGGTAGTGCACGATCAGAAACAGGGAGAGCACCCAGACGACTCGTCGCAGGGCAGGTGGCAGTCGTCGCCGCCGCATCGTCATTGAGTAACTGGCACGCGTGGGTGGTGGTGGATGAATCGAGCGGCCCGGCGGGCCACATGGCGTTCGTGCCGTTCGCGCGACGTCAGTCGCTGACGTCGTGGGTGATTTTCGGCGGAGTAGAAACGAGACTTCGCCACTTCGATCAGGATCAGATATGCCCCGATCATGCCCACGAGTATGAGGAAGAACGCTGCCGGCAGCGCGGCGAACCCGAGGAAGTGTGCCAGAGGACTGAACGGAAGAGCGGCGCCCACCACAGCGCTCGCCACCGGTGTGACGAGCATCGGCAGGCTCGGACGACTGCGCAGGAACGGCACGCGGCGAGTGCGAATCAAGAAGACCACGAGCGTTTGCGTGGCGAGCGATTCGACGAACCATCCGGTGCGGAACTCGCTATGGCTGGCGTCGAGGATCTTGATCATCACGAAGAACGTCGCGAAGTCGAACAACGAGCTAACCGGTCCGAACACCATCATGAAACGACGCACGAAGCCAACGTCCCACGCTGCCGGGCGGGCGAGCACTTCGGCGTCGACGCGGTCGGTCGGTATCGCGAGCTGGCCGAGGTCATACAACAAGTTGTTGAGCAGAATCTGCGAAGGAAGCATCGGAAGAAACGTGAGGAACAACGATGCGCCAGCCGCGCTGAACATGTTCCCGAAGTTCGACGAGGTTGCCATCAGGACGTACTTCAAAGTGTTGGCGAAGATGCGGCGTCCCTCCATCACACCATCGGCCAGCACACCGAGGTCTTTGTCCAAGAGCACGATGTCGGCGGCGTCCTTTGCCACGTCGGTCGCCGAGTCGACGGAGATGCCTACATCGGCTACGTGCAAAGCGACGGCATCGTTGACCCCGTCTCCCAAGAACGCTACGTCGGCGCCGTCTCGCCGCGCCGTCTTGACGATCCGCGATTTCTGCTCAGGACTCACTCGCGCGAACACGGTCGTGTCCGGGATCGCCGTCGCGAGAGCGTCATCGTCGAGGGCATCGAGGTCACTGCCGGTGAGAACTCCAGAAACCTCGACGCCGATGTCGTGACAAACCTTGGCCGCCACTGCCCCGTTGTCACCCGTGATGATCTTGACAACGATGCCGAGGTCGTTGAGTTTGCGGATCGCCGCGCCGGCGTCTGCCTTCGGGCGATCGACAAAGGTGACAAAGCCGACGAGCGTCAAGTCGCGCTCGTCCGCGGCACGCGGCTCTGGCAGAGCGCCGTCGTCGGGCAGCGTCCTGGAGGCAACCGCGACGACGCGTGCGCCATCGGCAAACAAACCGTCGAGCGTGGCAGTCGCGCCCGCCGGTATCGCGACGCACCGCGCCAAAACGACTTCGGGCGCGCCCTTGGTGATGAGCCGGGCACTTCCGTCCGGCCCGATCACGCTCACCGAGACCAACTGGCGTTGATGGTCGAAGGGCACCAGGCCGCGCCGACGGTAGCCCTCGATGCCGGAAGGGCCTGCAATGAGTGCGGTGGCGGCGGGAGCATTGAGCAGCGCCTGATCAAGAGAATTCCCGCCCACCGGCCCGGCATCGGTCATCGTCGATTCATTGCACACCAACCCCAGCAACAGTGCGTCCGACGATTGTGCGCCGTCCGCATCGAGCGAACGATCGAACGTGATGCTGCCTTCAGTGAGCGTTCCTGTCTTGTCGGTGAACAAGATCTCGATGTTGCCGAGATCTTCGATGGTCACGAGCCGCTTAACGAGCACCCTCCGCCGGGCCAACTGACGCGAACCCGTCGCCAGGCTGAGGCTGACGATGGCCGGGAGCAACTGCGGTGTAATCCCGATCGCAATGGCGAGTGAGAACAGCAGCGCGTCGATCAGCGGACGAGAGAGCGCGACGTTGATCACGAAGATCGACGTGGTCAATACGCCCGCCACAACCACGAGCAGCTTGGAGAAGCTCGTCAACCCGACCTGGAACGCGGTGTGTGCCGGACGTTCACTCAGGCCCGCGGCGATGGCTCCGAACTCGGTCGCAGCGCCGGTCGCCACGACGACGCCCTTCGCCGAACCTTGATGGACGATCGTTCCCATGAAGGCACACGAAGCAAGATCGAGTGCCGCCCCGCCCGGAGCTGCCTGCACCGATGACTTCGCCGCGGGGATCGACTCGCCGGTCAACAATGATTCGTCGCATTCGAACTGCGTTGCTTCGATCAGCCGAATGTCCGCTGGGACAATCGCTCCAACCGAAAGCTCCACGACATCACCCGGCACGAGTCCGCTCACCTCGATCTGACGACGGCTTCCGTCCCGCCAGACAACCGTCTCGTGATGAATGTTCGCGTGAAGCGCCGCCGCCGCGAGCTCCGAACGGTATTCGTTGAAGAATCCCAGCCCGACGCTCAGCGCCACGATCGACGAGATGATCACCGCGTCAGTCGGATCCCCCGTCGCCCCGGAGATGAGGGCGGCGCCCAGCAGCAAGATCAACAACGGGTTGCGAACCTGGCGACCGAGTACTCCGAACGCGGTCACCCTACGCGACGGCAATACATTCGGACCGATCCTTCGCAACCGCTCCCCCGCCGAGGCCGACGTCAACCCCTCAGCCCTCGACGCGAGCGACGCAAGTGTCGCCTCGGCGGTCTGTCCAGCGGCTGTCCGCAGGTCGAGAAGGTCGGCCATCATCAGTGTGTCCAGGCAACTACCAATCTCGTCGTAACCCACACTACTTCTTTGCGTTCATACCTCTCGAGAAACTGTCACCGGCGCACGCCCGAACACAGGGTCCAAAGTCATCGACTATCCATGCCAGGATCGATCCCGTGAATGCGAGGCGGATCGAAGCAGCGGAGAATTGATCCATAGTGGTGTTCGACTCGCGCGCGTTGCCCTCTTGATGTGTCCATGAAGCAGGGTTGCGCTCGCGGTCCAACGGTCGATCCGGCCGCTAGAGTCACCGAGGTCATGGCTCGATTTCGCCCCATTCTTGCTGCATGCTTGGTCGCCACGCTCGCGGCGATGTCGCTGTGCGTGGTTCACGTTGCCGCGAATGGTGACGCCTCGCCGAGCGGCAGCGATGAAGCCGCGTTGATCGTGCGGGCCGAAAGAGTCGACGCGGGCGCGGTTCGCACCACCGATGA
>JBDTLT010000368.1:0-4246 GCA_039934635.1 Acidimicrobiales bacterium | reverse complement strand
CCGGTGCGCATCGTCGTCGACGGGTCATAGCTGTGCTGCGTCGGATTCGCCACGCCGGGCGCGTACTCCTTGATCAACTGCCCGACCGACGAGTAGACGTGTTTCCAGTCTTTGGCGCGTTCGTCGGTCATGGTGGTGGTCAGCTCGAACGCACCGGACGTCTGTTGGCTGTAGGCGAACGTCTTCTGGTCGTTGAGCGCGTTCTTGATCGACGTGACCCGCCCAGTCGTGTTCCCGGAGCTCGAAAAGCCGAGCTCGAAATCGACTTGGCCCTTGCCGTCGGTGACTTTGTACAGCTTCGGCCCGGTCGTCCAGTAATAGTTGCGGCAATAGGTCGACCCGCGGGCGTCGCACACTTTCGTGAGGACAGGATCGGCGTAGGTGGTGGTGTCGTAGGTGTAGTTCCACGTGTAGTTCCCGCCCGCAGGATTGTTGATCTCCGCGGAGGTGATCCGGAAGTCGGGGCTGCCGGTCGTGTTCAGTCGGATCTGGCGGCCGGTGGCGGCGTCCGTGAGCTTGATCTTGCCGTCGGCCCCGATCGTCGAATAGTCCAAGTTCAAGACGTGGCCGGCGGAGTCGGTGATCGACGACGCCCACGCGGTAGTTGGTGAGCCGCCGATCGCCGGGAACGTGTACTTCGTGCCGTCGCCCATCGTCAGCGTCTTGGTCGCGCCCACCGCACCCGACAGCTGGGCCGTGTAGCCAGCGGGAGGCGCCCACGTGGTGCCGCTGCCGGCAGCGAGGCTGCTGAGCGTGTAGTCGTCGAAGGTGACCGTCGCCGACACGCCACCGGTCGCCGACACCGCGGCGCGACCGGAGGTTGTGATCGACGAGTCGGTGGTTGACAACGTCCAGCCGCTCGGTTCGGTGGTGCCGTCTTGCCAGATCTTGGCCTGCAACAAGGTGCCCTGGGCTCGGAAGCGGAGATTGAACGTCGTGTTCGCCGCGGCGCTGTAGGTCGTCGACGTGAGGCCGGTCTCGACGTTGGACACCATCTTCGAGATCGAGAACGCCCCCGATGCCTGGACCCACACGAAGTAACCGTTGCTCAGCAATTCGCCGTCGGTCGAGTTCCATGTAGTCGAACCGCGCAGCCACGACAACCCGAATACGCCACCATTGGTGGTATCGAACTTCACTTTCGTTAGAACCTCGGCGTCGGTGAGCGCCGTGGCCGCTGTTCCCAATGCGCGCGTCTTGCCGCCCGCCGCGTTGACCAACATACGGCCCGTGTTCGACTGCACATCGACCGTGCCGCCGGTGCCCGCAGCCGACGTCGACCAATTCGTCGAATTCCACGCCGTGCCGTTGGCAGCAGTGAACGGATCGGTGAACAACGTGCCACCGGTGCCGCTCGTCGGAGTGTGCACCTCGCGGCGACCGTCGGGATACTGCACCTCCATGTTCGGGTTCTTGTAGTCGAGACGCACGAAATACGGCGACGACCAACCACGACCGAACGGACCCTTCGCGGTGTCCAACGTGTTGTACGTCCGCGACAACGCGAGCTGCGGACCCGGCGTGTTGATCTTCACATCGTACTCGGTGAACACCATGTTCCCGACCAACGTATTCACACCACCCAGGTAGCCACCCAAGCCGTCATAACCGAGCTGACCCGGCGCGCGACGCAACTTGAACCCCGACGTCGGCGTCGTGATCAAACCGCCGCTGTCCTTGGTCAGGACCCGCCAGTAGTAGTCGGTGTTCGGTGTCAACACGCCCGCCGTCGGGGTATACGAAGGCGACGACAACCAACCCGAAACCGGGCTCGGAGAAGCAAGCCAGGTTGGGTCAGTCGTGAATTCGAATTTGTAGCTGACCGTGTCACCGTTCGGGTCGGTCACCGTGTTCACCGACATCGACGGCGTGTCGGTCAACAACACCGTGTTGTTGACCGGTGACGGGTTCACGACCGCCGGCGGCGGCGCGCCGTTCGTGGTGTAGGTCACGACGAGCGACGCGGTGAACGCCTTCTTCGACGGGTCGGTCGACTCGTCGCCTTTGAACACGACTGCTTGGTTCCATTGCGACGCCGACACCCAGCCCGACACGAGGCCGGTGACATCGATGCTGCCGGTGTAGTCGAAGCTCGTCGAGCCCTGCACCGTGGAGTCGACCGTCGAGTAGGTCCAGCTCGCCGGGTTCGACGTCGTCGCCTTGTGCACATAGATCGGTGAGTACTGGTTGTAACCCCACGACGTCACCGCCGAGACGTCGATATGCGCCTCGGTGACCGTCCCGCCCGCCGCCGCCGAGTAATCGCTGAAGACCAGGAACGACCGCCAGTTCTCCCCCGAGCCACGGCCGCCGAAGCTTTCGGTGAACGCGTTGAGTCCCGGTGACCAGCCGCTGTTGTTGAACACCTTGGTGTCCCCGCCGGTGTCCGTAACCGTGGGGTCCAGCACCAACGGGAACGCCGCATCCGGCTGCGACGCCAACCACGCAGCGTCGACACCGACGGTGATCTCCGATGCTTTCGCCGACTTGGCGCCTCGCACCACGTCGGGCTTCGCGTACGCGCGCTGCGTCGCCTTCGCGTCGGCCGCGCTTTGGATCGGTGCGCCGGCCAGGTCGGTGACGAACGGCGCCAACACCGCCAACTGATCCGTTGGCGCATCGCTCCGCTCGAGCATGCCGGCCTCGATCGCAGACTCACGCAACGCTGCCCCCTCGACAACGAAACTGAACGACGCGACCGACGGCCGCGACCGCAACACGATCCGCTCCTTCACCCGAGCACCCGCCACCGAATACGACAGGTCCACACCAGGCAACACGTTCGGGTACGTGACCGAAAGATTGTCTTTCGCCAACTCCGGCGCAATCGCCTTCGAGACAAAAGCCGGGAAGAACACCAAATCGTCCTGCCCGGTACGCGTCACCGATACACCGCTGCGCGCCGTGGGATCGAGCGCCGCGAACCGGACCTGCCACGGGCCCGCGGCGTTCACGAAGCCGCCGGAGCCGTCGGCGACCAACCGATCGTCGATCAACGCCATGGCGCCGTCGCCCGTCGCGAAGTACTTGTCGCGGTCGAACATGCGCACCGACCGGGTGCCGTCATCGTTGAGCCAGGTCTCCGACGACGCTGTTCGTAACTCGACCAGCTCGCGCACCGGCTGCGGCTTCGGTTCATGGCGATCCCGCGTCGACACCGTGGAGCCGATCGTCCGTTGCGGCGGCACGAATCCGGGACCGTCGATGATCTCGCCTTCGTCGCGCGGCTCGCGCACACCGGGCGCGAGTGCATTCGTTGTGTTGCCGCCTCGCACGGCGTCCATGAACCGATCCCACGCCCCCGCCACACGCGACAACGACAACGGATCCAACCGCAACTCCGGCGCGGGCCGTTTCGGCAGCGACGCTTGCGCCGGCGCGCTCTGAAAGCCTGACGCGATCAACGCAAGCAGCATCGCGACCAACACCATCACGCGCATGCGGCGAAGAGGCTTCGCGGTCGGCAACGATTGCTTGCGGGCGGCAACTCGTCGATCCATCATGGCCACCCCGATCAACAGCGACAGCAACGTCGTGCGCTATTGATCGGGCGCTGAGACGATCGACCTAAGCGCCGCAGGGGTTCAACTTGTGGCCCCTAGGGACCAACATTTCCTCCGAAAAGCCCACAAGATGGTCTTGCGTTATCACCGGCGGACCGCTAGAGGTCGCGCAGATCGCGACGTGCAGGAAAGCCAAGCGCCACGGCACGCGCCGCGAGATCAGGTCGATCCAAGGCCTGCAGGCGCCGCTGAATGGTCTTGATCTCGCGCTTCGCCGACGTGACCGACAAATTCAACGACTCGCTGATCCACGCGGTCGACCGGCCCTGCGCTACGAGCGCCAGGATCGCGTCCTCCCGCTCGGTCAACCCCGGAAAATTTTTGGCCAACGCGACGAGGCGAGCCGAATAGAGGACCTCGCGCTCGTCGACCGCCAACGCGGTAGCAAGCGAAGCGGGCCAATCAGCAAGTATCGCGCCCTGAGATTCGCCAGCATTCAGATGCGCGACGGCACGACTCGCGCACCGCGGGAACGGCGACACAACCTCGATGACCCGACGACGCGTCAGCGCCCGATCCCGTTCGATATCGTCGCTGACCAACACCGTCGCCTCGCTCGGGTAATCCGCCACAACCACCCACCCGCCCGTGACCGCGGCCGCGATCACCGCCCGCACGACAAGCGCCAACGCCACGTCGCCCACGCTCACGAACACATCACGGACAACACGCTCGACGCCCGG
>JBDTLT010000367.1:0-4246 GCA_039934635.1 Acidimicrobiales bacterium | reverse complement strand
GCGAGCATCGAAGTCACGCGCCAGACCGTCGACGAATGCCTGCCGTCGATCGTCGCCGCGGTCGATCTCGTCGCGGCCTCGTTTCGCTCCGGCGGCAAATTGATGCTCTGCGGCAACGGCGGCTCGGCCGCTGACTGCCAGCACATGGCGGCCGAGCTCGTGAGCCGGCTCACCATGGCCTACGAACGTCCCGGTCTCCCCGCGCTCGCGTTGACCACCGACAGCTCCTTTCTCACTGCGTTCACCAACGACATCAACTACGAGGACGTGTTCGCCCGACAGGTGCAAGCGCTGGGCAAGGCGGGCGACGTGCTGCTCGGCATCAGCACGAGCGGCAATTCGACAAATGTTGTGCGAGCAGTCGAACAAGCACGCGCACAGGGCATCTACACCATCGGGCTGCTCGGGTCGGGCGGTCTGCTGCCGTCGATGGTCGACGTAGCGATCTGCGTGCCGAGCTCGTCGACGATGCTGGTCCAAGAGACTCATCTATCCGTCGAGCACATCATCTGCGAATTGGTCGAGCGCGAGCTCTACGGGTACGAGGATGAGTAATAGGGCCCTTGGGGACGCACATATGTGGCCTTTACACTCGGCAGGGAGGAGCTCGGGATGATCATCAGCCGTACACCTTTTCGTGTGTCCTTCTTCGGTGGCGGCACTGATTATCCGGGTTGGTATCGCGAGCATGGCGGTGCCGTGCTGGCGACCACGATCGACAAGTACTGCTACCTCACCTGTCGCTATCTCCCTCCGTTCTTCGAGCACAAGATCCGCATCATCTACTCGAAGATCGAGAACTGCATGGCGGTCGACGAGATCCAGCATCCGTCGGCGCGAGAGGTCATCCGCTACCTCGGCATCGAACGCGGCCTCGAGATCCACCACGACGCGGATCTCCCCGCGCGCAGTGGTCTCGGCTCGAGTTCCGCCTTCACCGTCGGTCTTTTGCACGCGTTGTACGCCTTGCAAGGCCGCATGGTGGGCAAGCACGAGCTCACGCGTGAAGCGATCCACATCGAGCAGGAGGTGCTTCGCGAGACGGTCGGTTCACAGGATCAGGCATCGACCGCGCACGGCGGTTTCAACCTCATCAATTTCCCTCAGTCCGGCGACCCGGTCGTCACGGCGGTCCCGGTCGGTACCGCACGGGTGCATGAGCTCAACGACCATCTGATGCTGTTCTACACCGGCATTCGGCGTACCGCCGAGACCGTGGCTCGCAGCTATGTCGACGACATCAAGTCCAAACGGCGCCAGCTTCGCCTGATGAAAGATCTCACCGACGAAGCCGTCACCATCCTCAACTCGGGGGTCGACCTCAAGGCGTTCGGCTTTCTCCTGCACGAGGCGTGGGAGGCCAAGCGCAGCCTCTCGGAGCAAGTGTCCAATTCCGAGGTCGACGACATCTACGACATCGCGATCCGTCACCACGCGACCGGCGGCAAGCTGCTCGGTGCCGGTGGCGGCGGGTTCTTCTTGGTGTTCGCTCCCCCCGAATGCCACCGCGCGATTCGTGAAGCACTGCATCAGTTGGTGTACGTGCCGTTCCGCTTCGAGTTCGCGGGTAGCCAAGTGATCTTCATGGACCGAGAGCAGGACTACCTCGACCTCGATCCCGATGCCGCGATCGGGCGGCGTTTTCGCGAACTCGATCCTGACGGAGATCCCGCCGCCGAAGGCAACTAGTCGCGCGCGAGCTCGTCGAACTCTCGCGCGATCAACTTGGACACCTCGCGCTGGTGGCCTCGGCGCCATTGCTGCCATGGGTACACGGCGCGCCAGCGCTCGAGCTTTTGTCGCGACAGCACCGCGCTGACGATCTCTTCGTGCTCGACGCTCGCCGAGGCGTAGATGTGGCTGAAGCGCGGGAACGCCGGCCCCGCGATCGTGCTCGAGCCTCCCCAATGCGCAACGCGCGGCTTGTCGAGCCCACCGGGACCGTAGCTGCCGCGGTCGGCGTCGCCGCCGACGAAGTTGGAACTGGCGGTGTAGATCTGGTTTTCGAGGGCACGGACCTCGGTGGTGTGCATGAAGTACTCGCGTTTACCGGGGCCGGCGAACGACGCCGAACAGTTGACGATCAGCTGAGCGCCCTTCAGTGCGAGGATGCGCGACAGTTCCGGATTGAGCCAGAAGTCGTAGCAAATGAGAACGCCGACCGGCCCCCACCGTGTGTTCCACACCGGCAGCGCGTTGCCCGGCGCGAACGTGATGCCTTCGGTCACCCATGGCGGACTGCCGAGGTGGATCTTGCGGTAGGTGCCCTGGATGCCGTCGGGGCCGATGACCGCCACGGCGTTGTACAGCCGCCGCGAGTCGGCGCGATCGCGTTCGGCGAAACCGAACATCACGTACATGTCGTGTTGTTCGGCCAGCTTGGCGACCCGCTCGGTTGCCGGCCCGGGCACGGTCTCGGCCAGCCCGACGTGCTCGTCACAGGCGCCGCCGACCGAGCGGCAGCCCTCGCACGCCGCCGCTCCGATGAGCGCTTCTTCGGGGAACGCGAGCAGATCGATCCCTTGCGCGGCCGCCTCGACGATGCTGGCCTCGATCTTGTCGAGCGTCGCGGCCTTGTCGTGAAAGACGGCTGCGAAATTCACCACACCGACGTGGAACGTGTCGTCTTGCCTCGCCATGCTTGCCCCCCGAGCCGTGAGTTACATCAGTGCAATCAAACCGCAATCATTTCACCTGGCGGCGGTTGTGGAGCAATGCCTAAAGGTCGCTATAGTTCGCGCCGATCGGGTTACCCGATGACTACCCACCAAACCGAGGAGCGCACGATGCTTTCGTCGCAGCGCAACACCGCACTCCGGGGCGTGCTTCTCGGGGGAGACAACATGTGAGCCATCCCGTGCGCAGGTAAGCGCGCAACACGTCAGGTAAACCGAGACCCTGTTTCGCTGACGTCGGATGCGAGCACTGCGCGCGGACTGGTATTCCACCATTACTGGTTCACATCTTGTTTCCTAGGAGTCGAATTGCCCAAGGCGCTGCGGCTAGTTCCGCGCCATCCATCCACCCCTGCGGCGGCCATCGAGTCGCCCCAGACCGACCGTATCGCCACCTTCATCGCCGACAATCCAAATCTGGAGACGCCCTTCGTGGTCGTCGACCTCCAGATCGTCGCCGAGCGATACCGCCAGTTGGCTGCGGCATTGCCGATGGCCGACATCTTCTACGCGATCAAGGCCAACCCGGCCCCCGAGATCCTTCGGCTGCTGGTGTCGCTCGGTTCGCGCTTCGATGTCGCCAGCCCCAACGAGATCGATATGTGCCTGGCCGCAGGGGCGTCACCGTCCCAGCTCAGTTACGGCAACACGATCAAGAAGCAGCGCGACATCCAGTACGCGTACGACAAAGGCGTCCGTATGTTCGCCTTCGACTGCGATGCCGAGCTCGACAAGATCGTCGAGGTCGCGCCCGAGGCTACGGTTTTCTGCCGCATCACCACCGATGGTGGCGGCGCGGACTGGCCGTTGTCGCGCAAGTTCGGCACGACGCCGGCGCTCGCCAGCGAGCTCCTCGTCGCGGCGGCAGGCAAGGGTTTGGCGGTCGGCGTGTCGTTCCACGTGGGGTCGCAGCAACGTGACATCCACGCGTGGGACAAAGCACTTGCACCGGTGGCGGGCGTCTTCGCGCGGTTGCGCGAAGAAGGCATCACTCCGGCGCTCGTCAATCTCGGCGGCGGTTTCCCCGGCAACTACATCGACGGCATCCCCGCCGTCGACAGCTACGGCGAGGCGATCATCGCCGCGCTGCATCGACACCTCGGTCCTGACCTTCCCCAGATCATCGCCGAACCCGGCCGCTACCTCGTGGCCGACGCCGGTGTGATGGAAGCCGAAGTCGTGTTGGTGTCGCGTCGCTCGTTCGAAGACGACGTGCGTTGGGTGTACATCGACGCCGGCATCTACAACGGGTTGGCCGAGGCGCAGGGCGAAGCCATCAAATACCGCATCGAGACGGCCTACGACGGCGGTCCCGCGGGACGGGTCGCGCTCGCCGGCCCGACGTGCGACTCCACCGATGTCATCTACGAATGCACGCACTACGAGCTTCCACTGGCGCTCACGGCCGGCGATCGCATCCGGTTGCTCTCGACAGGGGCGTACACGACAACGTACGCGTCGGTGGCGTTCAACGGCTTTGCGCCGTTGCGCGGCCACTACCTCCCGGCCGAAAGTTGATTGTTCATCTCGACCAAGGCCCGAGCGGCCTCTCAGAGCGGAGATCAAGGCCC
>JBDTLT010000366.1:0-4271 GCA_039934635.1 Acidimicrobiales bacterium | reverse complement strand
TCGCTGCGCCGAGACAACGACCGCGGGGTGCGCGAAACCGGCCTCGCGACCCACCTCGCCGGCGAGACCGGGCAATCTGCACAGATGACCACCTCAGTCTTCTTGCTCTTCCACTCGCGGTCCGACAGGGCCGACGTCGTTCCCGCCGACCCGCACCTGTTCATCTCGCCACTGGCCGGCGATACGCGGAATTGCTCGAACTGAGGAGTGCGTCATGCATCGCCAATCGATGCCGCGTCGATCCGATCCGCCATCGCGATCGCGGCGTTCATCGCGCGTTCATTCGCGACGACCAGCGACGCATTCTGGCCGCGATGGCCGTGCAGCTCCGCTTCTGCGATTGCTCTCGCCGACGCCGCCAAGTGCTCGATGCGGGACGATGACGCCGACTCCGACCGCATGATTGCAGCCCGGTACGGGCCGCGGCGCTCGCAACGCGCGGTCCGCGACACCGGACCGGTCCGTTGGCGGCGGTTGCGCTGAACGAGTCTTCACCAACAAGGCCTGCTCTTTAGGTACGGAGCCGCTCCGTCGACTGGCCGGTGATCGACGCGATCAACTCGAAGCCCTTGTCGACATGCAACACCGTTAGGCCGGCTAGCTCCGCAGTTGCGGCGATCAACACGTCGGGAATCGACGGCGCCCGATGTTGCCCCCGATCAGCCAGCAGTAGTTGCACCTCGATCGCCCGGTCTTCGATCACCGGAGTCAAATACTCGATCGGCATCCACGCTAACGGGGCCCCACCGACGGCAGCCCGAAGATCGCCGCCCGAACGCGCCGAGAACCCAACCTCGAGACGGGTCATCGACGTGATCCGCACCAGTCCTCGATCGATGCGAGTAGCCCACTCCGCCGCATCGGCGCTCGCCGAGAGACGAACCAACGCCGACTTGTCGATCAACCAGTCGGTCACCTCCACGCTCGGTCGATCACATCAGGATCGGACAGGTCCCCGAACTGCTCCGTGAACGCCATCAGGTCGCCGACCGCTACTCCACCTTCCGGGCGGCGCTCGCGCGTCAACGCCCGACGTAAGTACTCACTGCGCGACAACCCCAACCGACGGGCATTCGCGTCGATCGCCGCGACAACGTCGTCTGGGACATCCCGGATCAGCACATCCGACATTGGTACCTCCCAAACCTCTGATATCACATGATATCACGCTCTAGTGATGAGGTCCTGCGCGGCAGCTTGAAAGAGCTGGCCGTTTCATTGATCCATCGTCACGACGACGTCCCGAGGCAACGGGTGCCACTTGTCCTCGTTGACCTTGATGTCGTCCACCGTCTTGATGTTCGATCCGGCGGTCACCTCAAGGGAGAGCGTGCCTGCCCTCTCCGTGCTCAACGCGATGGGCACGCCCGATCTGCTGGTCGCCGATGAGCCTGCATCGCTGCTCGATCGAGCGACGACCTCGACCCGGATGCTGCTGCCGCCGGACGCACCTCGGAACATCTTTGACGACCCGTTCGACACCAACCCGAGCGACAGCATCGAGGAGCGATCGAAGCGCCTCACGCTCGCGTCGGGGCTTTGCTACGTTGCGGCTCGTGCCACCCGTCGCCGTGCTCGCCGACGTCGTGGTGGTCGAGGTGGGTCAGGCCATCGCCGGCAGTGTGGCCGGCAAGGTGCTGGCCGAGTCGGGCGCTCGTGTCGTGAAGGCGCCCCTGGTGGCGCTCGACCGAGAGCCGGCGCAGGTGATCGCCGGCTTCGCCTCCTGGGACCGCTCCAAGCGGGTGCTCGCGGCAGACGGCAGCGCCGACGACGAGTTGCTCACGCTGCTCGACTCGGCCGATGTCGTGATCGACCAGCGCTGGTGCGGGGGCCGCGATCGCGTCGCCGGGGCGCTCGAACACGTCGCCGTGCGCGACGACGTCGTGCTGTGCCGCGTGGCCACCGGGCTGTCGCTTCCCGCGGCGAGGCTGGCCGTGCTCGATCTGGAGAGCCTCATCGGTGCGGCCTCGGGAGTGTTCGCCACCGCCATCAGCGGGCAGTCGCTGGCCGGCATGGCGTTCGTCGACGTTCCCGTCGCCAGCGTGGCGGCCGGGCTGCACATCGCGACGGCGATCGCAGTAGCGCTCTCGGCCGGCGCGCCGCGTGTGCTCGACGTCGCCATCACCGACGTGCCGTCTGCGCTGAAGGGCGTCGAGTTCAGCCGCAGCGAGCACCTCGCGACCGTGCAGGCGACGCAGATCGCAGCGTCGGGCGTGTACCGGTGCGCGGACGGAGAGTGGATCCAGCTCGACGCGCCGTCACTGCGGATGACGGCCCGCCTGCACGGCGCGCTCGATGCGGCCGGGTGCGATCTCGACGGGCTCGACGCGCTGCTCGTACCGCTCGTCGCCGTCACGCCACCGCAGGCGAAAGCGATCCGCGCCGCGCTCACCGCGGTGTTCGCGACTCGGCCGGCCGACGCATGGGAGCGATTCCTCGCGAGTTCGGACGTGCCATGCGGGCGTTGTCGCACCCCGACGGAGTGGTTCGAGAGCGAGCTCGCACGGGCGTGCGGGGCGGTCCGGCACCGCGGCGACCACGGTGACAGCATCCGCCCGGAGGCGGGGGAGGTGTGGCGGTGACCCTCGACGGCCTTCGCGTGCTCGACCTCACCACGATCATCGCCGGACCGGCATGCACACGAACGCTCGCCACCTTCGGCGCCGACGTGGTGAAGATCGACCGGCCGGGGCCGGATCGCCCGCTGTGGTTCCCGCACCTGCACATCGACGCGCACCGCGGCAAACGCCACGTGCTCCTCGACCTGGAGGACCCCGTCGGGCGCGACACCTTCCTTGGGCTTGCCGACGGCGCCGACGTGATCGTGGAGAACGCTCGGCCGGGCGTCTGGGACCGGCTCGGCATCGGCTACGACGTCGTGTCCGAACGTCGTCCGAGCATCGTGTGGACCTCCGTGCGCCTCTTCTCGGGTGAGCACACCGCCGCGGCGTGGCCAGGCTATGAGACCACCGCGCAAGCGGTGAGCGGGCTCGCCGTGCGCTTCGGTGGCACCGACGGTGCGCCACGACGCGCCGGCGGCGGGGCAATCGACGACTACGCAGCGGGAGTATCGGCGGCCTTCGCCACGGTGCTCGCGGTGATGCAGGCACAGCGCAGCGGGGTGGGTCGGCGCGTCGAGACCTCCCTCGTCGGCGTGGCCACGCTGTACCAATCGTTCGACGTGGTCGACCCCTCCGGCTGGGCGCAGCGATCGTGCGGTGGGCTCGAGGCGCGAGGATCGTCCCCCGAATGTCGATCGTGGCCGGCGTCGGACGGTTGGGTGCACGCCGTGCTGCGCGACACCGCGCTCGAGGAGTTCGCACGAGCGCTCGGCACACCGTGCGAAGGCGAGGCCATCGAGGCCGCGACCGCGACGCATCCGTGCGAGGAGCTGATCGCAGTCGCGCTCGGTGCCGGGGGTTTCGCCGTGCGCGTGCACGACGACGAGTCGCTACGAGCGGACCTCGAACGTCGCGGCCGCTTCCGCACCGTCGACCAGCCGGCTTGGGGACGCGTGGGCCACGTCGGCCACCCGGTGACCTTCACGCCGCCCCTCGGCGATCCGTGGCGGCCCGCACCGGGTTGGGGCGAGCACACCGACGAGGTGCTCGGTGCACTCGGCCGGCACGAGGACGGTCAGGCCTCCGACGCGCCGCGACGTCCGATCTCGTAGTCGTCGAGGTATGCACTAGTTCAATGGCAGGCGTCGCCCTTCGAGCGCATCGGCCTATCCGTCGCCGGCCCCGACGGTCCTGGCGCCCTGACCTACTGGTTGGTTGAGGCACGGGGTCCCTCGGGTGACCACCGCGCCTGCATCCTCTCGATTGGCGTGCGCGATGACCGAGGGCGAGAACCGCGCCTTGAAAGGGCAGGCGTTGAGCTATTCGCGCGCTTGCCGTTCCTCAACAGTTCAATGACCGTCGCGGAACGCAGAAGCCTTCTTGACAAGATCGAGCCCATGTTGGAGCGCGAATTTCAACACCGCGAGATAGTTCCGTCGCGAGGAAGCCACGCAGCGAAGCTAATTGGCTGGGTCGAGGTGTGCGCTGTCCCATAGGCCGTGGAACTCGACCAACAACCACGTTGTTGAACCCGGCCGCCAATGAACTGAAACCGCCCGAGAATTGTGATGTGTCATCGCGTCCGCGAGCTTGCGTGCACTTTTGACTGCATGGAACACGAAGCTCGCGACAGCACGATGTGAAGCATGAACCGGAATCGCACAATCGCAACCAGTGCGCAAGATGCGATGTCAAGAGGCAATGTCAAGA
>JBDTLT010000365.1:0-4303 GCA_039934635.1 Acidimicrobiales bacterium | reverse complement strand
TCGAAGATCACTTCGTCCATCTTGGAGCCGGTCTCGACGAGCGCGGTGGCGAGGATGGTCAGCGAGCCGCCTTCTTCGACGTTGCGCGCCGCACCGAAGAACTTCTTGGGCGGATACAGCGCGCCGGTGTCGATGCCGCCCGACATGATGCGACCGGTGGCCGGCGCGGCGAGGTTGTAGGCCCGCGCCAGTCGCGTGATGCCGTCGAGCATGATCACCACGTCTTTGCCGTATTCGACCATACGCTTGGCTCGCTCGATGGTGAGCTCCGCGACGTGGGTGTGTTCGTCGGAAGGCCGATCGAATGTCGATGCGACGACTTCGCCGCGCAGCAACCAGCGGCGCATGTCGGTGACTTCTTCGGGCCGTTCGTCGACGAGCAGAACGAACAAGATCACGTCGGGGTTGTTGACTTCGATCGCGCGGGCGATCTGCTTCATGATCGTCGTCTTGCCCGCCTTGGGCGGGGACACGATCATGCCGCGCTGACCCATGCCGATCGGCGAGATGAGGTCGATGATCCGCGCCGTCATGTTGGAGGGATCGTCGGCGGTCTCCATGCGCAGCTTTTGATCGGGGAACAGCGGCGTCAGGTCTTCGAATCGGGGACGCCGGGTGGCCTCGTCGGGCGACCGGCCGTTGACCGAATCGATGCGCAGCAGCGCGGGGTTCTTTTCGTTGCGACCCGCCGGACGCGACGCGCCGGTGATGTGATCGCCACGACGCAAACCGAACTGGCGCACCTGGCGCACCGACACGTAGGCATCGTCCCGGCTCTGGAGCGCGCCGTGCATGCGCAAGAAGCCGTACCCCTCGTCGCGCAGATCGAGGTAACCGGTGACCGGCACCGGCTCGCCGTCGAATTGCTGCTGTTGTTGTTGTGGTTGATCGCTTTGCTGGGGCTGTTGCTGGCCGCCTTCGAAGCGGTCGCGGTTGCGATCGCGGCCACGGCGGCGGCGGCGGCGGTTGCCGTCTCCGTCGAAACGGCCTTCTTCGCGACCATCTTCGCGACCATCTTCTCGCCCGTCGCCTTCGTCACGGCTCTCGCCGCGATCACGGTCGCGGTCACGGTCGGGCCGAGGTTCGTTGCGGCCGTCGCGAGCCTGGGGAGCCTCGGTGTCGACCGTTTCGGCGTGGAACTCGAACTCTTCTTGGCCATGGCCGGTCTCGGGGTCGTCGGCGGGTGCGGCCGCATCGGCATCGTCACCGGCCCAACCGACCAGCCGCGAGCGGCGGCGGGTTTCGGGCGCGTCGTAGGCCTCCTCGGCGCTGTCCGAACCGTTGGTGCCATTGTCGGAGCCGTTGGTCTCGGTCGCGGCATCCGCGTGGTCCGCGTGGTCGCTACCGTTGGTCGGCGGATCGGCTTCGGCGGTCCGCGAGCGTCGCCCGCGAGCGGTCGAACTGTCGTCGGCCCCCGCCGTCAGCGCGACGATCATGTCGACCAGATCGGACTTCTTCGAGCGTCCGGGCTTACCGCCGAGCGTCGTGACGATGGTGGCGAGCTCGTCGCGATCTTTGCGTTCGAGCTTGGAACGATCGAGCTGAGAATCCAGGCTCACTCGAAACCCCTCGGTGTGTTCGGACGGGCCACGGGGCCCGGTGCGACGCGTTTTGACACGTCATGAAGTGTTGGACGGCCGCTAAAACCAACTGGCGCTTGCGGGCAAGAAGTAATTGTCGCAAGCCCTCAGAACAGTTTGGGCGGACGCGTCACCCCGGGGTGGATACCGATCGGTTGACTCAACGACCGGATTGGCAGCTGGCATTCGCACGAGCTGCCGGTGACCCGCACAGCGTACCCACCCCTGCTCTCGACGGCAACCACCGTGGTTCGACGCTTGTGCCGGTGAGGGCGAAATGAGTCCGCATACTCAGACGGGAGAACGTTCGCCGACGAGTTGCGCCATGAGATCGTGCCCGGCGAAGACCGGCGCGTCGGCGACAAAGCGTTCGTTGTATTCGCCGCCGGGACCGGTGACCTCGGAGTCGTACAGCAGGTAGGGCACGGGGTCGGAGGTGTGCGTCTTGAGCCGCAACGGCGTGGCGTGGTCGGGCAGCAAGAGCATGCGCCACGGCCCCATGCCGTCGAGCTCGGCGACGAGATCGGTGAGGATCTCGGAGTCCCACAGTTCGAGCGAGCGCACCTTTTCGCCGACATCGCCGGCGTGGCCCGCTTCGTCAGAGGCTTCGACATGGATGATGAAGACGTCGGCGCCGTTGCGCAGCGCGTGGATGGCGGCGTCTCGTTGCGCGCCGTAGTCGTTGTCGTAACCGGCGGTGGCCCCGGGTACGTCGACAACCGCGACGTCGGTCAGTACACCCAAGCCGCGTACGAGATCGACGGCACTCGTGAGTGCGGCGCGGCGACCGAACAGGCTCTCGAACGACGGCATCTGCGGCTGGAAACCTTGGCCCCAGAGCCAGATCTGGTTGGCCTTTGTGCCGAATGCGGCGAGCACACCACGGGAGGCGTCCATCAGGTGGCGCAGTTGCGGCGCGGCCGACCCGGTCGGATACACGGCGGCCTTGTCGGACAGATCGTGCGGTGGCGTGCAGTCGGCCTCGACCCAACTGGCCGGCGCCACCATGATGTGGCGGTACTCGACACCGGCGTGGAAGCGAACCTCGCCGCCGAGTTGCTCGTCCAAGGCCTTGATGATCGGCGCGGCGTCGTCACTGGTGGGATGGCCGCCGGCGAAGTCGACCATCGTGCCGTTGTCGTCGACGGTGACGAGGTTGCAGCGGTAGGCGACCTGGTCGGGGCCGAGCTTGAGACCCAACGCGGCGGCCTCGATCGGTGCCCGACCGGTATGAAAGCGGGCAGGGTCGTATCCGAAGATCGACATGTTGCCGACATCGCTGCCCGGTGGCAGGCCGACGGGGATCACTGCGGCCCGACCGACACGGCCCCGGCCGGCGAGCGAGCGCAACGTCGGCATCGAGGCGACCTCGAGCGGCGTGCGGCCTCCGAGTGATTCGAGCGGTTCGTCCGCGCACCCATCGGGCACGCACACCACGTACTTCATGCGGTCAGACTACCGGCGCGCCGCGTGGCGCACGTAGGTCTTCACGACCGCTGCGTCATTGGGGAGCGTGACGAAGCGTTCCTCACGATCCAACAGGTCGCTCAAATGCTCGGGCAACGGCGGGCGGATGCCGATGGCGCGCTCGACCGCGTCGGGGAACTTGGCCGGATGAGCGGTGGCCAATATGACCATCGGGTCGTCGCCGGGCGCTCCGCAGCGAGCGGCGGCCGCAACCGCGACCGCGGTGTGCGGATCGATGATCATGCCGAGCTCTTTGTAGACCCGCTGGATCGTCGCGATGGTCTCGTCGTCGTCGACGCGCGCCGCGACCCAGTGCCGGCGCAGCCGTTGTCGCTGGCGCGGTTCGAGCGCGACATGGCCATCGGTACGGAAGCGCTGGATCATTCCGCCGACCGCCGCGCCGCTGCGTTCGTGCAACTCGAAGAGCAACCGCTCGAGATTGGACGACACCTGGATGTCCATGCTCGGTGACAACGTCGGATAGACCTCGCCGATGGTCATCGTGCCCTCGGTGAAGAACGACGTGAGGATGTCGTTGCGATTCGACGCGACGACGAAGCGCGAGATCGGCAGGCCCATCGCCTGCGCGGCGTAACCGGCGAACACATTGCCGAAGTTGCCTGTCGGCACGGTGAACGCGAGACGACCACCCTTGCGCCGGCCGAGACGTTCGGCGGCAACGATGTAGTAGACGATCTGCGCCATGACGCGGGCCCAGTTGATGGAGTTGACCGCCGACAGGCGCAGCTCCGCGCGGTATGCATGATCGACGAACATCGCCTTGACCAAGTCCTGGCAATCGTCGAACGTGCCCTCGATGGCGACGTTGTAGACGTTGGGCGACATCACCGTCGTCATCTGCCGGCGCTGTACCTCTGATACCCGTCCGGCGGGATGCAAGATCACGATGTCGATCGAGTCGCGGTCGCGACATGCTTCGATGGCCGCCGAGCCCGTGTCGCCCGACGTCGCGCCGACGATCGTGACCCGTTCACCGCGCGCCCGTAGCTCGTGGTCGAACAAGCGCCCGACGAGCTGCAACGCAACGTCTTTGAACGCCAACGTCGGGCCGTGGAAGAGCTCGAGCAGATGCGCGTTGTCGCCCATGGGCACGAGAGGCGTCACCGCCTCGTCGCCGAAGACCTGCGGCACCGCGTAGGCATCGGCCACGATGGCCTCGAACGTGGCGGCATCGATGGTGCCCTGCACGAACGGCCACATCACTTCGAACGCGACGTCGACGTAGGGGCGCGCCA
>JBDTLT010000364.1:0-4311 GCA_039934635.1 Acidimicrobiales bacterium | reverse complement strand
AGGTCGCGACAGCACGACTATCGGCGCACCTTCGTGGCCGGACGCTGGGCGGATGCTGACGGACTGGCCGATGTGATCAACCCGGCCACCGAGGAGGTCATCGGATGCGCACCCGCCGGCAGCGCACGGGAGACCGACAGCGCGATCGCGACGGCTCGCGAAGCGTTCGACAGCGGCTCTTGGCCGCGGATGTCGGGTGAGCAGCGCGCGACGGCTCTCGATCGCGTGGTCGCCGAGATCGCGCGGTGCCACGATGACATTGCCGACATGATCGTGGCCGAGACCGGTACCCCGATGACGATTGCCCGCTCGATGCACCTTCGTACCGGGCTCGCGCAGTTCCGGTTCGCCATCGACTACGCACGGGCGAACGATGGTGCCTCATCCCCGCCGGTGGCCGCGCCGGGCCGCAAAGGAGTTCTGGGGGCGGGAGTGATCCGGCATGAACCGAGGGGCGTCGTCGCGGCGATCACACCCTTCAACTACCCGTTCTACATCAACCTGGTGAAGGTGGCGGCCGCGCTGGCAATGGGCAACTCAGTGGTGCTGAAACCGTCACCGTTCACGCCGATGTCGGCGCTCGCTCTCGCCGAAGCGATCGACCGCAGCGAACTGCCGCCCGGGGTGTTCGCCCTTGCCTTCGGCGACGAATCAATCGGGGCACAACTGGCGCGCGATCCGCGTGTCGACATGGTGACGTTCACGGGCTCTGAAACAGCAGGGGAAGCCGTGATGACGCATGCGGCAACGACGACGAAGAAGGTGACCCTCGCGCTGCCGGGCAAATCGGCACTTATTGTGCGTCACGACGCAGACGTCGAATTGGCGGTCGAGTTGGGCCTGCGCAGCCTCACCGCCAATGCGGGCCAAACCTGCGCGATGTTGAGCCGGCACCTCATCGCGCGCGCTCATTACGACGAGTACATCGAACGGTTGACGCAATTGGCGCAACAAGTGGTGGTGGGAGATCCACGCGATGCCGCCACGGTTGTCGGGCCGTTGATACGACAGTCGCGACGGGAGCGGGTCGAACGGGTGGTGCGAGAGGCGCTCGCGCAGGGCGCAACGGCCACTTGTGGTGGCCAGAACTCGCCCGTCGAGCGGGGCTTCTTCTACGAGCCCACCGTGCTTACGGACGTAGATCCAACATGGCCGATCGCGCAGGACGAGACCTTCGGTCCGGTCGTGACCGTGTTTGCATTCGACAGCGACGACGAAGCGGTGCACCTTGCCAACAACTCGCGCTTCGGGCTGGCGGCGGGCATCGTGTCGCGTGACGCGGGCTCCGCGTATGCAATGGCCTGCCGTCTCCAGGTGGGAACGGTGAATCTGAATGGTGGGGCCGGTGGGTTGTCTCCCGCCCACCCCTTCGGCGGATATAAAGGATCGGGCTCCGGCCGGGAGTACGGGGCCGCTGGCCTGCACGAATACACCCAGACGAAGTCGATCATGTTTCACGCTGGATGAGGTTGGCGTCCCTGACGTCTGCGTTGTTTGACACGACGTTTCGTACATATAGAATGGGCTTTCACAATATAAAAGTTCACACGCGGGGCTAGCAGGGGGAAGAACGACGGCGAGGGGGGTCAGTGCCTGCACAGGTAGCCGCACTCGCACTGTCCGAACCCTGTCGGATGGCTCGCGTCGTCCTCGAACAGGAGCGAAAGTGGCGAAAATGAATCGAACGCGGCGGGTGTCGCGCTGGGTCACAGTCCTCGTAGCGGTCGGTCTGTTCGCCGCAGCCTGTGGCGACGACGGCGCTTCCAGCGACGATGGTGCGACCACCATCACCGGCAACAACGGCACAGCGGCAGCCGGCCCGACGACGACCAAGCCCCCGAAGATCGGTGGCAGTGTCACCGTGTTCGTGCCGAATGATCGCGCCAGCCTGGACAACGTCGTCGGCACCAACAACGGCAGCACCGACGCACCGGTCTTCATTGCCATTTATGACCAACTGATCCGCGTCGATCGCGAAGGCAAGGTTGAGCCTCGGCTCGCACAGTCGGTGACGAGCACCGACAACAAGGTCTGGAAGATCAAGCTGCGCGACAAGCTGACCTTTAGCGACGGCACCGTGTTCGACGCAGCCGCCGTGAAGTTCAACTGGGACCGCATGGCGAAGACGACTGGCCGCGGCCAGTCCGACGCGAAGGCACTGACGTCGATCGTCGTCGACGACGCGACCAGCCTCACCATCACCTTGGCGGAGCCCAACTCCGAGTGGCCCCGACGTCTGATGGCCAATCTCGGGTGGATCGGTTCGCCCACAGCGTTCACAGCGCTCGGCGACAAGTTCGCCGCCGCACCGGTGGCCGCCGGGCCATTCGTGTTGAAGAGCTGGACCCGTGACAGCGAGATGGTGCTCGTGCGCAATCCGACGTATTGGGACGCGCCACGGCCCTACCTCGACGAGGTCAAGGTCGAGCCGCTGCTCGACGCCGCGCAGCGTTACAACTCATTCAAGGCGAACGAAGCCGATCTCATATTCCTGGTCGCGCCGAGTAACGAGCTTTCGAAGATCAAAGACGGAACCAACAAGGTCGTCGACGATCCCGACAGCATCGGAGGCACGGGACTGTTGATGAACGTGACCCGCGCGCCACTGAATGACATCCGCGTGCGACAGGCGCTGGGCTACGCGCTCAACCTCGACGACATCAACAAGAAGCTCACCGGCGGTGGCTTGACAATGGTGACCGACTTCATCCCGAAGAGCTCGCCGTACTACGACCCCAGCCTCACCAACCGCGTCGGCGATCCGGCCAAGGCGCAAGCCTTGATCAACGACTACGTCGCCTCGAAGGGCGGCGGTCCGGTAACGGTGACGATCAACGTCTCCAGTCAGTTCGCACTGTTGGGGCAGGTGATCCAGCAGCAACTGTCCCAGATCCAGAACCTGAAGTTCGAGATCCTCCCGAGCAGCGCAGCCGAACTGGTAGAGAACCGCGGCAAAAGCAATTTCGACATCATCCTCGGCGCCGTCGCTGGTGCCGACCCAGATTCCGCGTTCGCGGTGAACCTGAAGACGGGGCTCACGACTAACTACGGCAAGTACAGCAACCCGGCCGTCGATGCCAGCCTCGCCAAGGCCGTCTCAGTCTCGGACCCCGCTGTGAAGAAGGCAGAATACCTCAAGGTCGCACAGGCGATCCTGAACGACGCACCATTCGTTGCGCTGTTTCGCTTGCCCATCTTCTGGGGCTTCCAGAACAACATCTCCGGTGTACGGGTGTTCGACACCGGTGTCATCGACTTGGGCGTGGTGTCCAAGAACTGAGCATCGGGTAGCGAGTCCTTGGAGGATCTGACGAAAGCATCACGCCGGGAACAGGAGAGACGTTGACCAACACGCCGACTCGAGCATTGGCCGCGTTTGCCAGCGGGCTCCGCTACGACGAACTGCCGGAACCGGTCGTGCAACGAGTCAAGGAGTCGATCCTCGACACGCTCGGCTGTGGGCTCTTCGGTTCGACACTTCCATGGACTCGCATACTCGTCGACGTCGTCGCCGCGGAGGGTGCTGCGCCCGCCGCAACAATCTGGGGCACCCCCCTGCGAACTTCGCCGGCGTCGGCAAGCCTGGTCAACGGTACGTCGAGCCACGGCTTCGAATTGGACGATGTACACCATCGCGGCGCCATCCATCCCGGTGCGGTGATCCTGCCAGCGGTCCTCGCCCTCGCGGAGGCCCGGGGCGCGACCGGCCGCGACGTTCTCGTCGCCATGGTTGCCGGCGTCGAGGTCGGCGGCCGAGTCGGCGCGTCCATCGCCAAGTCGCACTTTCGCGCCGGGTTTCACCCCCAGGGGACGGTGGGCACGTTCGCCGCCGGTGCCGCGGCGGGGCGCATCACCGGTGCCGATGTCGAGCAGATGATCAACACGCTGGGCACCGCAGGTAGCCAGGCCGCCGGCCTCATGGCTGCGCAAGAAGGGTCGATGGTCAAGCGTTTGCACTCGGGGCGCGCCGCCCAGAGCGGCGTCTATTCGGCGTTGCTGGCAGAGCGGGGTTTCACGGGCATCGCTGATGTCCTCGAAGCCGAGTTCGGTGGCTTTCTGACCACGATGGGTGGCGGCGAGATCGCCCACGACGAACTGACCGCCGGCCTCGGCCGCGATTGGGAGACGCTCGGCATCGGGTTCAAGCGCTACGCGGCTTGCGCCGCATCGCATACCAGCTTGGACATCGCCGAAGCGCTGCGCATCGAAGGCACCCTGCGCGACGAGGACATCGCATCAGTCTGCGTACGCGTGGGCACGCACACTTTCGTCCACTGCGGTTGGCCGTATGATGATCCGACCGTCACCGGG
>JBDTLT010000363.1:0-4362 GCA_039934635.1 Acidimicrobiales bacterium | reverse complement strand
GGCCCGGCGAGCAAGGACGCGATCATCTCGTGCCCCTGCAACATCAACGGCAACGCGACGTTCTTGAAGGCCTACAAGGCCAAGTTCAACGACGACCCCCGCACCTATGGGGCCGAGGCCTATGACGCGGCGAACTCGTTCTTCGCCGCGTTTGCGGCGGGCAAGCTCGACCGTGCGTCGATCAACACCTTCCTCTCGACCTACACGGCCGAAGGTGCATCGCGTTCGATCAAGTGGGGTGCCACCGGTGAGATCGGTGAAGGTCCCACCTTCATCTTCAAGTCGGACGGCAAGACGCTGGTCAAGTCCGGCGAAGTCGCGTAGCCGGGCCGAGCGCGGTTCGCGAAAGGACGACGGCGGCCGGGGGCCCACGCTCCCGGCCGCTTGACGTATCCCATGACAAATCTGCTGCTGTGGAAGGCGTTCTGGAACCTGACGGTCACGGGGCTCGCCCTCGGATCCATCTACGCGCTCATCGCGCTCGGTTACACGCTCGTCTACGGGGTGCTTCGGCTCATCAACTTCGCCCACTCCGAAGTCTTCATGGTGGGCACGATGGGTGCGTTGATTGCCTCGACCAAGGTGCTGGGCATCGACCTGATCGTCAACGGTGACTACCCGTACAAGTCCGGCCTCGTGTTGGTCGGCGTACTCGCGTTCACTGCAGCAGTTGCCATGTTGTTCTCGGGCGGCGCCGCCGTCGCCATCGAACGTGTTGCCTACCGGCCGATGCGCGGCAGCGGCGACATCGTCAGCGCCACGGTCCTGGCGTTTCTCACCGGGTTCGTACTCGCGTTCTTCGTGAGCGAGAACGCAACCGTCGACGTCATCATCGGATTGATCCTCACCGGGCCCATCGCATACGGATATCTCCGATTGATGGGCCGAGGGCGCACGGCTCCTCGGCTCGCGTTCCTCATCACGGCCATCGGCGCGTCGACGGCGATCGCGGAGGCCGTCGCGATCTGGGGGCCCGACGCCCGTGAGCAGTACCAGACACCCCGCGTGCTCGAGAAGAAGGTCCTCTTCCATTTCTTCGATGCCGACGTTCGCGTCGATTACGTCCTCGTCATCGTCGTCGCCATCGCGATGATGGTCGGTTTGACGATCTTCGTGAATCGCACCCGCATCGGACGCGGCGTGCGCGCGGTCGCGCAAGACGTGGAAACGGCTCGTCTCATGGGTGTCAACGTCGACAAGGTGATCATGATCACCTTCCTGCTCGGTGGACTCATGGCGGGCGGCGCAGCCGTGATGTTCACGGTGATCTACGACCAGACGCGCTACAACATCGGCTTCTTGCTCGGCATCAAGTCGTTCACCGCGGCAGTGCTCGGGGGCATCGGCAATCTGAAGGGCGCACTCCTCGGCGGTCTCGCCCTGGGGCTGGTCGAGAACTACAGCTCGGCGATCTTCGGCAGCCAATGGAAAGACGTCGTTGCCTTCGTGGTGCTGCTCGTCGTGTTGATGTTCCGTCCCACCGGGCTACTCGGCGAATCACTCGGGAGGGCGCGCGCATGACCTTCCCGCCGTTCGTCCTTCGCGTTCGTCAGGCCGTCAACGATCGCCGCCGCGCCTGGGCGGTCAAATGGCGGCTGCTCCCGCGGCGAGTCCGCGTCGGTGTCATGGTCCTGTTGGTCGCGTATCTCTACCTCTTGCCGGTCGCACCCCTGCCCTTCGTGCGTACGCCCGAAGTCGGCTTCTCGGGTGTGCTCGCCGACCAGGTGGTCATCTACGTACTTGCCGCGCTCGGTCTCAATGTCGTCGTCGGGATGGCCGGTCTTCTCGATCTCGGCTATGTCGGCTTCTACGCGGTCGGTGCGTATACGACCGCGGTTTTGAGCTCGGGTCACGCCAACTGGCCGTGGCTGGCCACGCTCCCCGTGGCCATCGCGGCCTCGATGGTTGCGGGCGTCGTCCTGGGCACCCCGACGTTGCGCCTTCGCGGTGACTATCTCGCCATCGTCACGCTCGGGTTCGGCGAGATCATCCGCATCTCGGCCAACAACTCGAACTATCTCGGAGGACCGCGCGGTATCACCTCGATCCCGCACCCCCCGAGCATCCACATACCGGTGGTCGACTGGCACCTCGACTTCGGAGTGCTCGATGCCAAGCCGTATTACTGGCTGGGCTTGACGATCATCATCATCGTCATCTTCTTGTTGCGTCGCCTCGAACACAGCCGTGTCGGGCGGGCGTGGACGGCGATCCGCGAGGACGAGGACGCCGCCGAGCTGATGGGCGTACCCACCTTCAAGTTCAAGTTGTGGGCGTTCGCGATCGGTGCGGCGATCGGCGGTCTCGCCGGTTCGCTCTACGCGAGCAAGATCGGCTTCATCAATCCCGACAACTTCCCGTTCTTGCTGTCGATCCTGTTCCTGTCAGCGGTGGTGCTCGGCGGCAGCGGCAATATCGCGGGAGCGGTCCTGGGCGCGGTGGTCATCTCCTATGGCCCCGAACGCATCCGCAATTTCTCCGACCGGCGCTATTTCGTGTTCGGGGTCGTGCTCGTCATCGTGATGGTGTTCCGCCCGCAGGGATTGCTGCCGAGCCGGCGCCGGGCCGCCGAACTCGCTCACGCAGGCAGCGAAGGCACCGGGCTGCTGGGCGAACCTTCGCCGGTCGCATCGGAGTCGGCCGATGGCTGAGCCGCTGCTCGTGCTCGAAGGTGTGACGATGCAATTCGGTGGCATCACCGCGCTCGACGACGTTTCGCTGCACGTCGATGCCGGCGAGATCATGGGCCTCATCGGCCCGAACGGGGCGGGCAAGACGACCGTCTTCAATGTGGTCACGGGCGTGTATCACCCGACATCGGGTGATGTGCGTTTCAACGGCGAGTCGATCGCCGGAGAAAAGCGATACCGCATCACGCGCAAGGGCATCGCCCGCACCTTCCAGAACATCCGGCTCTTTCCCGAGATGACCGCGCTCGAGAACGTCATGGTGGGCGTCGACGCGCACGCGCGCACGTCGGTGCCCGGGGCGTTGGCCCGCCTTCCCCGCACCCGCAGCGAAGAGCACGCGACTCGCGACAGCGCCACGCAACTGCTCGAGTTCATGGGCATCGCGTCGCAGGCGCACAACGCCGCCCGCAATCTGCCGTACGGGGACCAGCGCCGGCTCGAGATCTCCCGGGCCATGGCAACGCAGCCGAAGATCCTTCTGCTCGACGAGCCGGCCGCCGGTTTCAACCCCGCCGAAAAGCGCGAGCTCGGCCAGTTGATCCACACGATCCGCGATCGCGGGTTCACGGTGTTGCTGATCGAGCACGATATGAGTGTGGTGATGAGCGTCTGCGACCGCATCAACGTGCTCGACTTCGGCAAGCACATCGCCGACGGCAAGCCCGCCGAGATTCGCAATGACCCCAAGGTCATCCAAGCGTATTTGGGGGTGCCCGCCAATGCTGCTCGAGGTTCGTGATCTGCACGTCCACTATGGCCGCATCGAGGCGATCAAGGGCATCAGCTTCGAGGTCGCCGAAGGTGAGATCGTCACGCTCATCGGTGCCAATGGCGCGGGCAAGACGACGACGCTCAAGACGGTGTCGGGCGTGCGGCCCGTCACGTCGGGGGCAGTGATATTCGACGGCAACGACATCACCGCAATGCCGCCCCACCAGCGCGTCGAGCTCGGGCTGTGCCAGGCCCCGGAAGGGCGCGGCATCTTCCCCGGCATGACGGTGCTCGAGAATCTCGACATGGGCGCGTACACGCGACGCGACCGCAAGACTGCCGCATACCGCGATGACATCGAGCGCGTATTCGACTTGTTCCCGCGCCTGCGCGACCGGCGCACGCAGACGGGCGGCACGATGTCCGGCGGAGAGCAACAGATGCTCGCGATCGCCCGTGCGCTCATGGCTCGACCGCGGGTGCTGTTGCTCGACGAGCCTTCGATGGGTCTCGCACCGATGATCGTGCAACAGATCTTCAAGATCATCACCGAGATCAATCAGCAGGGCACCACGGTGCTGCTGGTCGAGCAGAACGCGCAGCAGGCCTTGCAGCGCGCGAATCGTGCGTACGTGCTCGAAACCGGCCACATCGTGCGCAGCGACGACGCCAAGGTGCTGCTCGGTGACGAATCGGTGCGCGCCGCCTATCTCGGCGCCGACCCCGCGTAACCGGCCCCGCAGCCGAGTACTGGCGTCAACTCGCTAGACGGGCGCGAGCGGTGTCCAGCCGAAGTAGCGCCGCAAGGTGCGATTCCATTTGTTGGCAGGCAGGCCAGGGTTCAGTGCGGCCATGCCCACGCCGAACTTACTGATGGGCACGGGACGCTCACCGGCTGCCCACAAGACGCGGTCGGCGACAGTGGGCGCGCCGGTCGACTTCGTCTCGACCAACAAATAGC
>JBDTLT010000362.1:0-4371 GCA_039934635.1 Acidimicrobiales bacterium | reverse complement strand
GGTGGCGTTGTCCTTACCGCCGGAGGTATTGGCGGCGTCCGAGCTGTCGGCGGTACCTGTGTCGGAAGGTGCGCTGGAACCGCAACCCGTGCTGATGACGCCGACCATGGCGATCATCGCGAGGGCGGCGACTGGCCGTCGTCTTCTGCTGGTCATTGCTGCATCCTCGGGTCTTGCGTGGCGTCGGCATACATCGGCGGGCAGCCGTGGTCGATGGCCTCGGGGCGTAGTTCGTAGTGCCAGGGTTCGTTGCCGTAGATCTGGCACAGCCCGTACTTGTCGCCCCGTCGGGACAGCCACGTCGTGGCATCGGCGGCCCCGACGTCGACGGCGTCTCCCGACACGTGCGCAGACGTTTTGGGGCTGGCCACCCATCGCGCCGCTTCCTTCTCCGAGCCGTACTTCGAGATCGCCTCACGCAGCAGTTGTTCTTGGTACGCGGGGGAGCGCCACCCACTTTCGACGTAGAGCACGACTCCGTCACCCGCAGCAGTAGTTGCCGCGCGGCGCAGGGCCCGCAGGAGCGCGGGATCGAGGTTGGCTACCGCCGGAATCTCGTCATCGAAGACCGTCGTGCCGTCGAAGACAGCACCGTCGGCCCCGCCAAGGGCGCCGCGGTACCCACTGCGACCGGCTTGGCGGGGTGGTGCCGCCATCGACGAAGAGGGCGAAAACGCCGGGGCCAACGCCGACACCGACGAGGAGAAGGGTGCCGGCGACGGGTAGACGCGGGCGGCGGCGATCGCCGCGGTGACCACAAACAGGCCGATGACACTGATCCTGCGAGTGCGCATCCGGCGGCTCGATGGTCGTGTTGGTTCGCGGTGGGCCACGGGGCCATTCAGGCCGAGGGGGTGTTGCAAGCGCGTATCTCGTTTTCGATACGCCGCCGATATGCGCTGACTCGTACGATCACCGCATCCGTGTGTTGATCGTCGAGGACGAGCCCTACATGGCGGAGGCCATCCGCGATGGGCTGCGCTTGGAAGCGATCGCGGCCGACATTGCCGGAGACGGTCACGCCGCGCTCGAGTTGCTGCGCCTCAACACCTACGACATCGCGGTCGTCGATCGAGACATCCCCGGACCTACCGGTGACGAGATCGCCGAACGCATCGTCGCTTCCGGTAGCGGCATGCCAATCCTGATGCTGACCGCGGCGGACCGGCTCGACGACAAGGCCTCCGGGTTCGGGCTCGGCGCCGACGACTACCTCACCAAGCCGTTCGAATTGCAAGAGCTCGTGCTGAGGCTGAGAGCACTCGACCGGAGGCGCGCGCACAGCCGGCCGCCGGTGCGGGAGATCGCGGGCGTGCGCGTGGATCCGTTTCGCCGTGAGGTCTACCGCGACGGCCGCTACGTCGCGCTGACCCGAAAGCAGTTCGCCGTGCTCGAAGTGCTTGTCGCCGCCGAAGGCGGTGTCGTCAGTGCCGAAGCGCTACTGGAACGCGCGTGGGATGAGAATGCCGACCCGTTCACTAACGCCGTGCGCATCACTGTCTCCGCATTGCGCAAACGCCTCGGCGAACCGTGGATCATCGCCACCGTCGCGGGCGTCGGCTACCGCATCGACACTGGGCCAGACACCGAACGCAACAGCGCGCGCGACGGAGGCGACCATGGCTAGAGCCCCTGGGTTGAGCGTTCGGATGAAACTCACGCTCAGCTACGCCGGCTTCCTCATGGTCGCAGGCGCCTTGCTGCTCGCGGCGGTGTGGTTGTTCCTGCTGCGCTACGTGCCCGACCGTGCGCTCCTCGTCAGCGCCGACACCGATAGCCCTGGTGTCTTTCCCGTCCGGTCCAACCTGCTGCACGTCTTCGCTCCGAGGGCAGCCGCAGTGATGGGGTTCCTCTTGGTGGTCGGCCTGCTGGGCGGCTGGTTTCTCGCCGGCCGGATGCTCGCGCCCCTCGCCCGCATCGCGGACGCCACCCGCACGGCCGCGGGCGGGTCGCTGTCGCACCGGATCGAGTTGGAGGGCCGCAACGACGAGTTCCGCGAGCTCGCCGACGCGTTCGACGCGATGCTCGCGCGACTCGAAGCACATGTCGCCGAACAGCAGCGGTTCGCAGCCAACGCGTCACACGAACTGCGCACCCCGTTGGCGATCACGCAGACGCTGCTCGACGTAGCCCGCAACGATCAAAGCCGCGGTGACGACGAACTGGTCGACCGCCTCCGCGCCGTCAACAGCCGAGCGATCGAACTCACCGAAGCGCTGCTGCTGCTCAGCCGCGCCGACCAACGGTCCTTCACCCGAGAACACGTCGACCTGTCACTCATCGCGGAAGAAGCCGCTGAAACGCTGGTCCCCTTCGCAGAGAAGCGCGGCGTCACGATCGAGACCGTCGGCGACATCGCCCCCACCATCGGCTCATACGCGCTGCTGCTACAGATGACCACGAACCTCGTGCACAACGCCATCGTTCACAATCTTTCTGAACACGGCACCGTGTGGGTCACGGCCAGTGCTCGCCCCAACAGTGTGTTGCTAACTGTCGAGAACACCGGCGAGAAGCTCAGCTCACAGTTGGTGTCCACACTTGTCGAACCGTTTCTTCGGGGCGCTGAACGCATCCATGTCGACCACGCAGGTGTCGGCCTCGGTCTGGCAATCGTCGACAGCATCGCCCGAGCACACGGCGGAACACTGACCCTCACGCCCCGGGCCGCGGGCGGTCTCTGCGTCACGGTGCAACTACCGGCCTGCGAGCCCTCGTCGACGTGATCATCAACACAACGACATCGACCGGCCGCGCTTCTCGCATCCCATAGGCGCGTCGGACGCGCGGCGCTCGCATTCAAAGTCTCCGACAGGCGTTGTCACGGGTAGGGCTACGCATCCACGAAGCGACGACCCACTACTTCGACAAGACTATCCACCGTACGATCAGAGGAATCGAGGGCGAGATGACCATTGACTCGACGAACCGCCACCGGCCTCACGGCCCCCCCGTGCACCATCCCGTCGTCATCGCGCACGCGGCAGAGCGTGCCGCGGACGTGCAACTCCGCGTGGCGGACAAGATCACGGCTTTCGCCGGGTCGATGCCGTTCCTCTACATCCACGCCGTCGCGTTCACGCTCTGGATGCTCGTCGTCGAGTCGGACCCCTGGCCGAAGCTCACACTGATCGTGTCGCTCGAGGCCATCTTCCTGTCGACGTTCGTCATGATCGGCCAGAACCGTCAGGCCGCGTTCCAGCGCGCCAAAGCGGACCACGATTACTCGACCGAGGCGCAGGAGCTGCGGGTCAACACCGACCTCACGCGCGAGATCCACGCCCTCACCAATGAGATCCACCAGCGCATCGTGGGCAATACGGAGGCCCCGTCGTCGTGACGCCGTTCCACCAGCCGGTGCTGATCGTCAACCCCCGGTCGGGCGGCGGGAAGGCGAAGTGCTACGACCTCGTCGGCCAGTGCCGCCTCAGAGGCATCGAGCCCGTCGTGTTCGAGCCGGATGATGACCTCGCGGCGCTGGCCACCGCGGCGGTGCGAAACGGCGCCGACGTCCTCGGCATGGCGGGAGGCGACGGGTCACAAGCCGCCGTGGCGGCAGTGGCGGCCGAGCATGACATCCCCTATGTGTGCGTCGCGGCGGGCACGCGCAACCATTTCGCATTCGACATCGGCGTCGACCGCAACGACGTCGTCCGCGGTCTCGACGCCTTTGTGGAGGGCGTCGAACGTCGCATCGACCTTGGACGCGTCAATGGGCGAGTGTTCATCAACAACGTCGCTATGGGGGTCTACGGCGCGGCCGTCCAGGCGAAGGGCTACCGCGACGCCAAACTCAGAACGATCCTGGACATGCTGCCCGAGTTCATCGGACCGGCCGCCGAGCCGTTCGACCTTCGCTTCAGCGGCGCCGACGGCCGCCAACACGACACGGCGATACTGGTGCTCGTATCGAACAATCCGTACCAGGTGGTTAGGCCGCCGCGCTCTGGGACGAGGGGCATGCTCGACGGGGGTGTCCTCGGCGTCGTAGCCGTCACCAGCCCGCCGCCGCACGGTTTGCAGGAGTGGACCACACGGGCGTTCCGCGTCGACTCCGCCGAGACGGTCCCCCTCGGCGTCGACGGCGAGACCGTCCAAATGGAGCCGCCGCTTCTCTTCGAATCGCTACCGCGTGCGCTGAGGATCCGCACGTCGAAGCGACCTTCGGCCCTATCGGACCAACACCACTGATGTTTCACTGAAAGTCGGCAGGGAGGGACTGCTGTGCCGCGCGCCGTCGATTTCCGCGAAGGAGCGAGCGAGGGCAATCACCTCGTAGGCCGCGCCCCAGAACGCGCCACCATCGACGAGATCCTCGCGGACGCACGGCGCGGACGCAGCGGCGCAGCCCTGTTCTGCGGACCCGCCGGC
>JBDTLT010000361.1:0-4383 GCA_039934635.1 Acidimicrobiales bacterium | reverse complement strand
TCATCGAGCACCGGCCCCATCGGGTCACCGGAGAACACGCGATACGACCGCGTTGCGAACGACCGACCGACCCACGATGCGGACACATCGACCGCCAGCCGATAGGCCGCGACCGGAGCGATCTCGAACCCCGCCCTCGCGACCAACGCCCGCAACGCATTGGCCATCGGCGCGGGCGCCTCGGGGTGAAGGGCTTCGGCGGCGCTGACGCCAACGCTCGGCAGATCGGCGTCCAACAACCACTCCGCATCGAGCGACGGCACGGTCACCCACGACTCGGTCTGGTGCGCGTCGACGAGGGTGGCCGCCGGCGGGCTCGGTAATTCACGCGACCACCCGGCAGTGCGGGTGATCCCCACTGCCGCGCCCGCCGACATGCCCGACTGCCGCGCCACCTCGGCCAACGCCCGCTCGGTGCCTTCGCTCACACCGGCGCGGCCCGGAACGAACCACGAACCGACGGTGCGCCACTCGAGTATGAACGAGCCATTGAGCCGAACCATCTCGATCGACTCGGCGGACCCCACGCCAACGCACGCGAGATCGGACCGACCGCCGACGGCGGGGGCCGCGAACCGGCACCGGGCGCGGGATTCGGCCACTGCTTCGCCGGCGCGCTCTACGCGAGTGACGACACACGGCTCGTCGCCGTCGAACTCGATCCACTTCGTCGTGCGCACGGGCACCGCGACGAGTTGCGCGGCGACCGCCGGTGCTTCGAGCGCTCGCAAGCGCGTCACGAGCGCCAACAGGCCGACGTCGTCGAGCGAGCGAACGTCATCGGGCGGGCACTCGGGCAACAGCGCGAACCCCCGCGGATCGATCGACGACCCCGCAGTCGGATCGACGTGCCATTCGTAGACGTCGTCGATGCGCGGCCCGAGGATCGACGCCGGCAACGGTGCCGGAACGAGTTGCTCGACCCGCAGCCCGATGTCGTGTGAGAGACCGACCTCGCGGCCGTAGGAGCGCAGCCGGCGCAGGCCGTCGGGTTCTGTGCTCGGGTCGGCGAGCAGCGGCCCGTTGTCGATGCGAGCACTCATGGCGCCGACCAACAAGAGCGAGCCGGCGCCGAGGCGCCATGCCACCCGACCGTCCTCGTCGAAGAACTGCTCGCGCTTGGGCGTGAAACAGTCGCGACAGACGCGCAGGTCGGTGACGCAGTGCCGGCACATCGAGCGGTGACAGGCAAGGCAGGGTTCGACCGGGTCGATGCACGACGCGCACCGCTTGCTCGCGCACGAAGCACACGCCGCCACGACTGCTCGATCGACCACGTGGGTGTCGGCACAGATGTCGAGCACCTCGATCACGTGACCGTCAGTCGCCGTCGCCGAAGGCGCCGTGCCGACCGCCCAGGTGTACGCGACTTCGACCTCGACGCCGGTCGCCGATGCCCAGCGTTCGACGACAGCCAACGACGGCGACCCGACGAGCTCGATCGACAGCGGATCGGCCCGCAGCTCTGCGGCCGCTGGGCCTCGGCGCGCGACGTCGTCGACCGCTTGCGGCAGCCGCGCGTCGGCCGCAACGAGTTGGTGTTCGATCTCGCTCTGGCGCTGCTGTAGCGCAGGAATCGACGCCGTCGTCGCCCAACGCACGATCGACGCCGCCGATCGCGCCGTCTTCGGTAGCGGGTCGTTCGGGTGCAGCGCTCGGTGGGCGTCGCTGCGATAGCCCGCGACATCGCCGACCGTCGTGGACACGATCTCTTGCCCCGACACAGGGCTGTTGCTGCGCAGCCGCCACGTGACCGCTGCCCCCCATTGCGGCGGACCGAGGATCGTGCGCCCAACCAGGTGCACATCCGGCGCGTGGGCGAATGCCGGTTCGTTCGCCGCCGCGGGAAACTGGGGAACGAGGCCCACCAGAGTGCCCCGCTCGTGCACGGTCGCGACCAGCTCCTCGAATATCTCCGACCCGACCGCGCAGAGCTCGGCGTCGACGCGCTGATCGAGACCCTGCGGCGAGAAGGCCAGGTGCAACTCCTGGCGCCTTCCGATCGACTCGGCAAACCCCTCGGGCAATCGGGCCGAGACGAAGTCGCTATCGGAGCTGGTGAAGGAGATGTCGGCACCAATCGCCTGCAAGACGCCGAGTGCGAACTCTCGCACCTCGCCTCGGCGCTCGCGTGTGCGCATCGCCGCCTCGGAATCGAGCGGCGTCGACTGGACGAACCAGGCGTTGAGGTCTCGGCCCGACGACGAACCCTCATCGATGGCCGCGTGATAGGCGTTGTCGATCTGTTGTGCGAGACGTTGGAGTCGGTCGCGCATCTCTCTGTCGTCCGCGGAGAGGAATGCGTCGAGCACGTACGATTCGACGGACTCATCGGTGACGCCATCGAGCTCACCGACAATCGTCGTGACTTGCCCCGACGACAGATCGAACATACGCAACTTGTCGTGCACGATCTCGTAGACCTGCTCGTCCACCGTGTCGCGCGCGTAGAAGGTGGCGACGTGCATCGTGTCGCGCGGTTGCGCCATGCGCTGTACGCCACCGACGCGCTGCTCGACGCGCATGGGGTCCCAGGGAAGGTCGTAGTTGACGACGCAGTTGACGGACTGCAGGCGCAAACCTACGGCGCCGGCGTCGGTCGTGAGCAGTACCTGAGCGGCACCGCGGAACTGTTCGATGGCGCGCTGTCGCGCTGCCGCCGTGAGCCCGCCGTGAGAGATCGCCACGTCGATGCCCTGCTCGGTGAGGATGCGGGCGAGATCGTGCAGTGTTTCGTAGTGCTGCGTGAAGACGATCACGCGGCCTTTGGTTTCGGTGTCGGCCGTCCACTCGTTGAGAAGATCGATCAACGCTCGCTCGCGGCTGGTGAGGTCGAAGTCGATCAGTAGATCGCCGATGGCGCGCAGCATGCCCTCTGCCTCGGGGACCCCCACGGTGTCGGCCATACGCAACGCCGTGTTCGCGAGCGATCTCGGCGACGCCGTCAAGCGATCGGCCAACTGACGGCGGCGGAAGACATCTGCGGGCCGATCGAGCACCCGGCGCAAAAGATCGGTGCAGATCGAATAGGCCACGCGTTCTCTCGGCGAGAGCTCTACCGCAATGCCGACCGCCGCACGCGTGACGCGGTCGAGGCCGACGCGCTCACGGGTCGTGCGGATCATCACGCCCGCCATGATCTGGCGCAGCGACGACGCGTCGGAAGGAAGAAGCTCGCTGCCGGATCGCCCGAAGCGGTTGCGGAACTCATCCTCCGAGACGAACGTCCCCGGACGCACCAGCTCGGCCAGGCGGTAGAGCTCGAGCAGGTTGCTGCGCACCGGTGTCGCAGTGAGCAACAGCAGGTAGCGCGACCGCAGCGATTCGATCAGCGCGCGGCTGTTGGCCGCATTGGCGCCGGCGACGCGATGGGCCTCGTCGACGATCACGAGATCCCACGGAGTGGCCAGCAGCCGCGCTCGCTCGCGCGTCGCCAGCTGAAGGCTGATGATCAAACGATCTTCGGCAAAGGCCGGGTCGGTCTCTGACGCGACCACGGTGAACTTCTCGGAGAACTTGTCGCGGAGCTCGGCCTGCCACTGATCTCGTAGCGGCGCGGGGCAGATCACGAGCACTCGGCGAACGAGGCCGCGCAACATCAACTCTTTCATCACGAGGCCGGCTTCGATCGTCTTGCCCAAGCCCGCCTCGTCGGCCAGGATCGCGCGGCCGTGCATGACCCCGAGCGCCGTGACCGCCGCAACCTGTCGATGCGCCATGTAGTCGATGTTCGCCAGGTCGATCGCCATGAGCTCGTCGAAGCCGTTGACCGCGGCGAGACGCTCGCCCTGCAACCGCAACGCAGCCATCTCGGGCGAATCCCAACCGTCTTCGGCGATCGCGTCGGCGAGACGCTCACGCGAGCGGATGTGCGTGCCGACCGAATCAGTCCACTCGTACTCCGACCGGTCGCGGATGCGGCGCCGCTCGTCGCTCACACCGGGCGCGGGCCTCAGCGGACGCACGCGGACCGGCGGCGGCAGGGTCGGCGGGGTCGACGAGGCGCCGAGGTCCAACTCGATGGTGTCGCCCGCCGCCCGCAGGCGCATGCGGCCGCCGTCAGTGCCGGCCAACTGCAGCGCGTCCTTGAACGCTTCGCCCCCCAGCAGGCGCGAGCGCGCATTCCACGTAACGGTGAACTCGTCTGCCCCGCGCACGATGGTCACGTCGCTCGACAGGGCGCCCAGCCCGAGGCACTCGGCCTCGGCCGGCGTGAGCTTGACCTCGCCCGCCTCGAGCACCGGCTGGGTCAGGGGCTTGTCGACCACGCCGCGGTCATCGTCGTAGGTCATCGCGCCGCCACCAGTCGTTCACCGCTCATATCGGTACCAAACTTTCGGCGGGTGTGCACCGTGAGGACCTGAAAGATTCTCAAATATCACA
>JBDTLT010000360.1:0-4387 GCA_039934635.1 Acidimicrobiales bacterium | reverse complement strand
CCGAGGCGGTCGGCCAATGGGCACTCGAGCACAAGTTCTTCCTCACGCCCGACGCACCCGAGGTGTTGGAGTTCTACGCGGCGCGCAGCCAGATCTTCATGGCTGCTCGCTTCGACGCATCACGAGCGAAGGCGCTCGGTCAACGCAGTGGCGATGGCACACCCATCATGTTGACGATCCCCACCGATGAGCCGTGGGTGCCGCTGCGCATCCTCTCGCTCGGCCTGCCGAAGACCCAGACCGTCGATGCCGATGTCTTCTTGCTGACCGACGACAAGCCCATCTTGCTCGCCGGCGGATCGGGACTCGAGTTGCGCCGCAGCGAAGCAGCAAACACGTCGCTGCTCGACGACCTGCGATCCGACAAAGGCATGCAGTGGATGCCGCAGTCGATGTGGTTCACCTACCTACAGGTCGGCGCAGTCGCGAGCGAACTCGACTACGACCTGGCCGTGTCGACCAAGCCGGCCGTTGCGCCGGCACGTGTCGACACCGGCATCGCCCGGCCCGTTGCAGTTGACGACCACGGCTTGGCGCGGTGGCCGATCGTGCTCGGTTTCGTGAGCGCGGCGGGGGCCATCTTCATCCTCGCGGCGTGGACCGCCGGCACCCGGCGACGCCCGTCATGATGCGCCTCATCGTGATCTCGATGGCGATCACGATCGGCGCCGGTGTGATGGCGATCGGCTACGGCCTTACGGCGAGTGCCTCGTCGTCATCGCCCGGCGCACTCGGGCCTGGGTTGGTCACCGTCGACATCGACATCGTGCACAGCCATTTCACCGTCGATGAATTCGCGGTACACGCCGGTACCGACATCCGATTCGTGGTGCACAACCGCGACCCGATCCGCCACGAACTGATCGTGGGGCCGCCCGACGTGCAGGCTCGCCACGAGTCCGGCAACGAGGCGCAGCATCCGCCCGTGCCCGGTGAAATCTCCGTCGATCCGGGCAAGACCGTGGAAACCACTTATCGGTTCGAACAGATCGGCGCCATGGAGTTCGCGTGCCACCTGCCGGGCCACTACCAATACGGCATGAGCGGATGGGTGCGCGTAATCGCGTAGAGGTCCATCAGGTCGGGTCGCGGGGCCACGACGCCGCGTTCACCAACTGCGTCGGGGTCGACGACAGCGGCTCGGGCGCGGCGACGGGCTGAGTCAGCATCTTCGTGATCGCCGAGGCCGGAGCGGGTGCACTGAAGAGGAACCCCTGCGCGAGATCGCAGCCGAGCGTGCGCAGTGTTTCAACTTGGTCGGCGGTCTCGACCGATTCGGCCAACGTGATCACGCTGAGGGCTTTGGCGAGACCGACCACATGCTGCACGATCGCGGTACCCCGCGTATCGACACCGAGTCCTGCGACATAGGTCGGATCGATCTTCAACATGTCGAGCTCGAAGTCGTGCAAGTGGCGCAACGAGCTCAAGCCTGCACCGAAGTCGTCGAGGGCGAGCCGGAAACCAAGCCGCTTCGCGCCGCGCAGCGCTTGCCACACGAGTCCGCGATCAGCACTCAACGCCCGGTCGTCGATCTCGAGAAAGATCGTCTCCGGATTCGCGTTTGTACCACGAACGATCTCGCGGAGATGGTCGACGAAATCCGCCTGCTTGATCTGGCGGGCCGACAGGTTGACGGTCACCTGCATCGCACGTCCGTCCGGCAGCACGTCGGCCCACGCTCGACTCTGCGCGCAGGCTTCGGCGATCACCCACCGCCCGACCGGCACGATCAATCCGCTGTCTTCGAGTGCCGGCAAGAAGTCGTCGGGCCGGATGGCGCCGAGCTCTGGGTGGTCCCACCGCAACAATGCCTCGGCACCGACGATGCGGCGCGTCCGCAGCGACACGATCGGTTGATACCAAAGGCTGAACTCTTCCCGCTCAACCGCCTCGCGGAGCCGTTTCTCCGCAGTGGATGGCGTGAGCCGATCGTTCATGGACCGGTCGAAAGAAGCAAGGGTCCCGGGTCCATGGCCTTTCGCCTGATACATCGCCGCGTCGGCGTCGCGCACGACGTCCTCGGGCACTTCACAGTTCGCTTCGGCGAGGGCGATGCCGATCGACGCCGAGATCTGAATGCGGTCATTGCCGAGCTCGAACGGCATCTCGATCACCTTGACGACCCGCGCCGCGATGCGTTCGGCAACCTGCGTCGACGGCACGTCGGTGATCACGAGCACGAATTCGTCGCCGCCGTAGCGCACGACTGCGTCTTCGGGCTTGACCGCGGTTTGCAGTCGATCGGCGACTGCTTGCATCAGGCGATCGCCGACTTCGTGGCCATACGTGTCGTTGACCGCCTTGAAGCCGGCGAGATCCATGAACAACACCGCAACGCGTCCCGGACCGCGCCGTTGTTCGGACAGCATGCGGGCGAAACTCTCGCCGAGGAATCGGCGATTGGGGAGACCGGTGAGGCTGTCGTGCACGCTCAGCCGCGTCAACTGCCGCTGCGCCCGCATGCCTTCGCGGTAGCGCAGCGCGGCGTACCCGCCGGTCGCAAACGGCGCGACGAACAACAACGTGATCAGTCCGTTGAAGTTGCGGGAATTCAACGCAGCGCTGAGGTCGAAGAGCCGATCGACGAGGTCGAACGAGATCGAGAACGTACAGATGACGACCGACGCCGCGACGATCCAGGCGAGGTCGCGGCCGGCCTTGCGCTCGACGGCGATGAGCTCCGCGATCGCGGGACCCGCGGTGCCTCGCTTCTTGGTCGCGACGCGCGCCCGTTCGGCTTCGATGTGCGCGCTGCCCGGGACGATGCCTTCGGTGTGCGGCGAACGCGGAGCGCACTCGGCGGATTCGGGGCTCGGCTTGCTCTTGCCGTCGCGCATGGGGGTAGTCCTCGACGAATAGTCTCTCCCTCTACATCGGAATGCCAGCGCCCGGCTTAAGCAGCTTCCCGCGGGCGGACTATTGCGCGAGGAAGTCGAGGGCGGCGTCGAGGAACCCGAAGTCCTTGGGCGTGGCGTGATGGTCGACGTTGCGCAACGACTTGAAGCGGGCGTTGGGCAGTGCCTCGAGCAGGGGATCGGCCGGCCCCGCGAAGTCACGGTCGCCGAGCACCACCAACGTCGGATGCACGATGTTGGCAAGGAGCTCGCGCGTGATCGGCTTGCGCGGCGAGGTGATGCAGGCGTGCAGGGCCACCCGGTCGGCGCCGGGGGCGTCGGCCAGCGAGGAGAAGTAGAGCGATTCGGGGTTCTCGGGGTCGGCGTTGCCGGCGACGCCTTCGACGATCGCTCGCCCCCGCTCGCGGTCGGGCTCGAAGAGGTTGGCGCCGACCCCGGCGACGATGACCCGCCGGAAGCGGGCCGGGTAGGTGGCCGCCAACCACAGCAAGGTGCGGGCGCCGAGGCTGAACCCGACCGCGTCGACCGGCTCGTCGGGGAGGTCGTCGAGCACCCGTTCTTCGAGATCCGCGTACTCGGCAGGGTCGTGGGGCTTGGGCGCCGTGCCGTGGCCGAGCAGGTCGATGCCGATCGAGTCCCGCCCGACGTCACGCAACAAGTCGACCCAGCCGTTGTGCACCCACGTCTGTTCGAACGAGGTACCGAAGCCGTGCAAGAACGCCACTGGTGGACCGGACATCGCGCCGTAGCCTAGGCCCGAGCGGCCCTCTGAGCGGCAAGCGGGCGCGGTCGTCCCGGGTACCCCGCAGAGGGTGATGGGGCAACTACCGTGTCTCGTCGCGCCGCGTGCCGTCGCCCGACAGAAAGCGTCTCATGAGCGAATCCACCGATGCCCCCGCGGCGAAACCCAACGTCGTCATCATTGGCGCCGGGCCGGCCGGTCTGACCGCGGCCTACGAGTTGGTCGCCCGCTACGGCATCACGTCGACGGTCCTCGAGTCCGATTCGGTCGTCGGCGGCATCAGCCGCACCGTCGAGCGTGACGGCTGGCGGTTCGATATCGGCGGCCACCGCTTCTTCACGAAGGTCAAAGAAGTCGAGGCCTTCTGGCACGAGATCTTGCCGGACGAAGACTTCATGCTGCGACCACGCATGAGCCGCATCTACTACGAAGGCAAGTACTACGACTACCCGCTCAAGGCGTTCAACGCGTTGCGCAACCTCGGCGTGTGGGAAGCCTTTCTTTGCGTGATGTCCTACGTGTGGGTGCGCATCCGCAAGCCCAAAGACCAAACGACACTCGAAGGTTGGATCGCGGCACGTTTCGGCTGGCGCCTCTACCGGCACTTCTTCAAGACCTACAACGAGAAGTTGTGGGGCGTGCCGGTGCACAAGTTGCCGGCCGACTTCGCCGCGCAGCGCATCAAGAACCTCTCGCTCTTCAACGCCATCACCAATTCACTGATGCCCAAGCGCAACCAGAAGTCGATCACGTCGCTGATCGAAGAGTTCCAGTACCCCAAGCACGG
>JBDTLT010000359.1:0-4397 GCA_039934635.1 Acidimicrobiales bacterium | reverse complement strand
GTCGGCGGCTCGGGCCCGCTATCGCAAGATGGCGTAGCGGTCGAAGTTGCCGCCGAGCACCGAGTCGGCCGGCCCGCCCAGCCAATCGAGCGCGACGCTGTACAGCGATCGGGTGTCGATCGAGACCGGCACGTCACCGTCGACCAGTGCGCCGAGCCCGAGGTCGCCCACGACCTTGCCGCCGTTGATGCCCGTACCGACGACGAACGAGACGTTGCCGTTGCCGTGATCGGTGCCGACCGACGCGTTCTCGGCCACGCGCCGACCGAACTCACTCGTGGTGATCAACAAGACGTCGTCGGCCTTGCCCGCCTTTTGGATGCGGCTCACGAACTGCGCGATGCCGTCGCCCACATCACTGAGCAACGCGCTCTGGCGGTCGAGTTGATCGGCGTGCGTGTCGAACCCGTTGACCGCGACGAGGACGACCTGTGTCCCGATGCCCTGTTCGATGATGCCGGCCGCCGACTGCAACAGCGCGGTCGCGCCCTGCGCACCGTTGCGGACGGTGGCGCTCTGACCCGACGCCTGCGCGCGTACCTTCTGCAACAGGTCGATCGCTTCGAGTGTGTCGGGGAACGATTGTTGCGCGGCCGCAAACACGTCGTTGCCACCGACCAACGGCTGTGCGGTCGCGAGGAATGCGTCGGTCAATGTCTTCGCGTCGCACCCGCGCGGGGTCCGGATCGAGAACTCCGCCGGCGCCATGACCACCGTCGGCAACGCACGCACACCGACCAACGCCGGCGAGCCGCCACCTAGTGCAATCGCCCGCAAGGGGTTGGGGGCTTTGCCGTTCTCCGTGGCGTCGAGCCACCGGCCGAGCCATCCGGTCTGACTGGCCGCGCCGGGGGTGGCCGACCACCACGTGTCCATCGCCTTGAAATGCGAGCGGCTCTGGTCCTTCATACCCACGCCCTCGAGCGCGGTGATCATCCCGGTGTTCCACAGCGGAGCAAGCGCCGCGAGCGAAGGGTGCAGCGAATAGCCGGCGGCGTTGATGCCAACCAGTTCGGCTTCGGGAATCGCCAGGGTGGTGCGCGCGTCGCGGTAACGGCCATCGCTCGGGATCAATGTGTTGAGACCGTCGTTGCCGCCCGAGAGTTGCAGTACGACGAGCACGCGATTCGCCTTGCTGTTGACGGTGGTCGTCGACGACGCGCTATCCGCCTGTGCACCGGCGCCCGCTACGTCACGCTGATCGACCGCTTCGTCGACGTGGTCGCTCAGCAATGTCGACCACAATGCGGCACCGCCCGCCGCGCCGGCCGCGCCAACGCCTCCGGCGATTCCGATGAACTTCCGTCGGGACAACATGGCGACCGTCGCTTATCCGATGAGGACGTCGGGCGACGCCAGGGCCAGAGTGAGCGCGCCGACGCCGGGACGTACGCCGCAGTTGCCGATCTTTGCGAATGCACTCTTCGTCGCCGGAACGAATCCATTGGCGACGTTGAGCAGTGCCGCCACACGGTCGAAGTCGCTCTTGGCCGCCGCCGCCAGCAACGGCGATGTGGGCGCGACCAACTCTGCCGCGAGCGACGCCAACGTTGCCCGCATCGCGGTAGGCGACGCGCCGAGCCACGCGGTCATGCCCGGCCACCCGCCGACGTTGGGCGGGCTACCCGGCACCTGTCCCGCCGAGTCGAGGTAACGCACCACGGTGCGCGCATCTGGTGCGGTTGCCGTCGCGCGACGGGTCGCGATCCACCACACGAGTGGCGACTGCACGATCGGGCCGCCCTTGCCGTCGAGCCCGGCCTGCAGCACTTCGCGCACCACCGGCCGCAGTTCGTAGTTCGACTTCTTGAACGTCGCTGCGAATCCGTCGACGACCTTTGCATCGACGTCCGGCCCGAGGAAGAACCTCGCTACCTTGCCGGCGATGTACGTGGCGGTCGCGGGATGGTCGACCGCGGCGTTGACGACCGAATCGACGTCGCTGACCGAGCGGCCCAGAAATGACTGGGGTCGGGTGTCGTGCAGGCGGGCATTGAACGACACGCGTGCGCCTTCGCGCAGCAATACCTGCCACCCGGTGAGGGCGACGGCAGCTGCGCGCACATCGGCTTCGGTGTAGTTGCCGATGCCCATCGTGTAGAGCTCGAGTAGCTCGCGTCCGAAATTCTCGTTGGGCGCGCGGTTGGTGCTCTTCGCGCCGTCGAGGTAGATCAACATCGCGGCGCTGGTCGACACCTCGCGAATCATCGTGCGAAAGTTGCCCAGGGAATGTTTGCGCAACATGTTGATGTGATCGGCCATCAGCCGGCCGCTGCGCACCACCGACGATTGCACTGCGAAGTGATCGTGCCAGAACCACGTCATCATCTCGTCGAGACGCCTCGGTGACGCCACCATGTGGTCGATCCACGAGTACGTGAACTTCTGCAGTTGCTCGGCCCGGGCCTTGTTGTCCTGGGGGTCGGTCACTTCGGCGACGTCGGCGAAAGGGTCGGCCGCCGCCGGCACCCCGTTGGCGTCGGGGTCGACGAGGCGGTTCAGAAAGGCCGCCGCTCCCTTGGGCTCGAACTGCTCGAGCTCACCCGCGGCGAACCCGAACGCCGCCCGGCGGGCCAACCACAGAACCTTCTCGTGCTCGTTCACGAACGCAATGATGCGCCCTATTCATGAGCAATGTGTGAAGGATCGATATTCCAGGTCAGCGACTGCAGGTCGTCAGCTCGACGGCGTCGCCCGCGTTGGACACTTTGGCCGAGGGGCGCGACTGCGCCCATTTGGTGAGCGCATCGCGGAGCTCGGTCGTGTCCTTTGCCGAGTCCATCACGAAGTCCACCCGCAGGCACGACCGGTTGGACTCGTTCCATGCCACGAACCAGTCACCGGCCCAACCGCTGGCCGCGGTTTCTGCTACCCGCGCGGTGTTGGCCGAGCCGAGCATCATCTGCAGCACGATTTGGCCGAACACACCGGTCTTGAACGGCGCGGCGTCGGCCTGCGGCGCGTTCACGGTGCGACGCGGTTCCTTGGCGAAGTACTTGCTCGGATCGATGACCTGCTCGCTCGTCGTGGGCGGGTCGGCGAACACTTTGTCGAGGGCCGCTTGACCGCCCTTGGCGATGACCGCGTCGACGAACTTCTCACCGAGATCGTACGGCGCGTACTCGAGCTGCAGCAGCGCCAAGGTGAGCTTCGAGAGAACTGACGCCCCCGCCGCGCCGAGCTTGAGCTCTTCGGTCGCGGCGCTCGCTTGATCCACAGCGGACATTGATTCGCGATACGCGTTCTCGACACGTCTCGCATTGCCTTCGGCAAGCGCGACGAACCCGAAGCCGATCTCGTCGTCAGCGCTGTCGTACTGTGGCCGGTTGAGATCGAAGCGCTGATCGTCGAGCGCGTGCGTGAGCTCGTGCACGATGACCGTGCGGACGTAGGGCGTCACCTGCCCCGCGCGTACGCGCAACTCCTTGCTCTCCTGGTCGTAGTAACCGACCACGCCGCCTTCGCCGAGCAACTTTTGCGCGTCGATATAGGTCATGTCGCGACCGAGGAACCCGATGGCCTGGAACAAACCGGTGGCGTCGTCGTAGATGTCCTTGTTCTTCTTGGAGTCCTCATCGACCAAGTCGCGGAATCGAGCGACGAACGCCGCATCGTCGAGTGCGACCACTGCCGGTTTGGTCGTGAACTTCAGGCCCCGTTCCTTTTCCACGAACGCGATCGCCTCGTCGACGAAGCGATCGAGATCGGTCGACGGGCGCACCGTGCTCGGCGTCGACCCCGAAACCGTGGTCGACGGCCCCGACCGGGTAGTCGAGGTGGAACGCGCGGCCTGGGTCGTGGTCGGCGCCGTCGCGATCACTTTGTCGTCGCGCAGCACGAGCGCGGCGACGCCCGCTGCGATCAACATGGTGACGACGCCGATGATCACCGCGATCATCACCGTCGACGGGCCGGGCGCCGGTGGACGCGGCTCGGTACCGAACGGCGGGGTGCCGGACCCGAGGCCGGTGCCGGAAGGTTGGAATGGCGAGGGCGGTGGGGGCGGCCACTGGTTGGTCACAGCAGGTGGATCGCGATCTTTCGGGGGCGACGCGCACGATATCGGTGCGCCGGCGAACTGTGGCGTCAGTCGAGCGCGCGATGGAGGTCAGCGACGAGATCGTCGACGCTCTCGATCCCGACCGACAGCCGTATCAGATCGTCGGGAACCTGCAACGCCGAGCCCGCTACGGACGCGTGGGTCATCGCGCCGGGATGTTCGATCAGTGATTCGACGGCGCCGAGCGACTCGGCCAGCGTGAACACCTTCGTGCGCCGCACGACCTGCAGGGCGGCATCGCGGCCGCCGTGCACGGTGAACGACACCATGCCGCCGGGGGCGCGCATTTGCCGCGCCGCGACCGCGTGGCCCGGATGACCAGGCAGACCCGGATAGC
>JBDTLT010000358.1:0-4410 GCA_039934635.1 Acidimicrobiales bacterium | reverse complement strand
ATGCAAGACGCCGTGACCGCGCCGGCTTCGAGCCCGCGTCGTCGACCGTGTCGAAGGAACACCGTCAACCCCGACGCACCCCCCGACTTGATGATCTTGTTCGCGGCGAACCCGACGGCGGATGTGCGGATCATGGCGATCGGGTCGACGATGAGGTCTGCCGCTTGGTGCGCTGACCGATTCAACAGGCCGCGGTTCGCCATCGCGGCCAACGAAAGTGCTACGCCAGCCGCCAAGGGCCACAGCGCGACGCCGCTGATCCCGGCGAGCACGGTAGTGACGATCGCCGCGTTCTTCATGCCGAGGTATGTCAAGCCTCCTACCACCACGACGCCGGCTATTCGTCGAGGCCACGAGTTGAGGGAGTTTGCAGTCGTCACAGGATTCGGATCCTTTGGGCAGCGATGAGCACGGGACCAGCCGCGTCGTCATAGTGTCCGAATCCACCTGAACGTGAGTTGAAGAAGCCTGACGTTGATCGCGCTCTGGGCGGGCCATCATTCTCGTCCGGCTGAGCTCGCGGGCAATGTCACGACAAACCGCGCGCCGGGAGCCGCGTCCTCGACCCAGATTCGGCCGTTGTGCGCGTTGATGATTTCGCGCGTGATCGCGAGGCCGAGGCCGGTTCCGCCGTCGGCTCGTGCGCGTGCATCGTCGCCGCGGGCGAATCGTTCGAAGATCGCGACGCTGTCTTGCATAGCGATTCCGGGTCCGTCGTCGGCAACTTCGAGCGTGACCGTCGTGGCGTCCTCGCGTAGCGCGACGCGCACTGTCGAGCCAGCGTGTCGCACCGCGTTGTCGAGGAGGTTGCGCAGCGCTCGAGCGAGGAGCTCGGGGTCTCCATCGACTTGACCGCCAGACACAGCGGTGGTGTCGATCACTATGGCTGCCCGGGCTCTGACTCGGCGGCACTCTTCGAGCACCAAGTCATCGAGGTCCACGGTTCGGCGATTTGGGACGAGCGTGTCGTGGTCAGCGCGGGCGAGGACGAGCAGGTCGTCGACGAGGCGCTGCATACGACCGATCTCGTCGAGAACTTCGGTGTGTGAGAGCTGCCAATCGCTGCTGTCCGGGTGCGCGAGATCGACTTCGAGCTGCGCTTTGATCGCAGCGAGGGGGCTGCGTAGTTCGTGGCTCGCGTCGGCTACGAAGCGGTGCTCGCGTTCGGTCGCGCTCTCGAGTCGGGCCAGCATGGTGTTCATTGTCTGTGCGAGTAAGCCGATCTCGTCGCGTACGGCCGATTCGGGGACGCGACGGTGAAGATCCTTGGTGGAGATCGTTTCGACCTCGGCGCGGATCGCCTCCACGGGACGCAGTGTCCTACCGGTGACTGTCCATGTCACCGCGCCGACGAGTAGCAGCAGCGGGGGCAGGCCGAGCGCGAGGAGAACGATGAGGTTCTGCACGCTGTTGTCGACGGGTTCGAGACTCTTGGCGACGTAGAGGGTGTACGAGGACCCCGCGACGTCGGCGCGAACGGCGACGACACGGAACTTGCTGTCGCCGACCGGGACGGCGCTGGTGGTTGTCGCGCTGTGTCCGCTCGCTGGAGCGACCACGTTGGCGATGCGTTTCTCGCCGGTGATGTTCGTGGTTGACGCAACCACTCGACCCGTATCGTCAACGACCTGGACGAGGGCTTCGTCGGGCTGTTGTACGAGAAGGCCCTGTGGGAGCGTGCCCTCGGTAAGCGCGGCTGCGAGGTCGTTCGCGCGTAGCACTGCGGCGGTCTCGATGTCGCGGGTCAGGGCGCGGCGTTGGCCCTGAACGAGGAGAACGGCGCCGACGACGAGGGCGACGCCGACCACTGCGACCGCGCCGAGGGCGGTGCGTCCGCGGATCCCGAAGAATCGGGTCCGGACGCCGGCCACATCGCCGCTCAACTGATGGCCGCTCATTCGCTCGTCGCGACGAGCCGGTAGCCGGCGCCACGGATGGTCTCGATGTCGCGACGCCCGAATGGTTCGTCGATTTTTTGGCGAAGGTGGCGGATGTACACCTCGACGATGTTCGGGTCGCCGTCGAAGTCGTACTCCCAGACGTGTTCGAGGATGTCGGTCTTCGGGACGACCTCGCCGGCCCGTCGGATGAGGTATTCGAGGACCGCGAACTCTCGTGCGGTGAGACCGATCTCGGTGTCGCCGCGCCAGCAACGGTGCCGGGCCGGATCGAGCGACAGGTCACCGACTCGGTGCACGGTCGGTGTGCCGCGGTTCCCCCGGCGAGCAAGCGCGCGGACATGCGCAACGAGAACGACGTAGGAGAACGGTTTGGTCAGATAGTCATCGGCTCCGGTGTCGAGCGCCTCGGCGTGATCGTATTCACCGTGTTTCGCGGTGAGCATCAGGATCGGCGTCCAGTTGCCGTCGTGGCGCAGCTTCGCGCACAACTTGAACCCGTTCATGCCCGGCAACATGATGTCGAGAACGATGACGTCGTAACTGTTTTCCTGCGCGTACCAGAGCCCGTCCGTACCGGTGAGTGCGACGTCGACCGCGTAGCCCTCGGCTTCGAGCCCGCGACGCACCGCAGCAGCGATGCGCTTTTCGTCTTCTACGACGAGAACACGCACGACGCCATCCTTGGCGTGGACAGCCGAAGATGTCCGCTGAGCGCGTTCAGGGCCTGTTGGTTCATGATGACTCAAGCTTCGCGCAACACCGTGGACGGACGCTGGCGGGCCAGAGCCGCAAGCGCGCCGGTGAGCGCGGCGGCGGAGCCGACGACGGTAACGCCGAGGAGAACTGCGAGTTGCCCGACCGGTATCGAGATTGCTGGCGCTGGCAGCGAGAAGAGCAAGGTCAGCACGCGCGTCGACACCGACGCCGTCGCGAGCCCGATCGGAACGCCCAGCGCAATGCTGGCCAGGACCGTGAGCGCGCCTTCGATACCGGGGCCGGTGAGGAGTTGGCCGGTTGTGGCGCCGACCGCGCGCAGAACTGCGAACTCGCGTCGGCGTTCGAGCACCACGAACGCGCCAAGCAGCGCGATACCGATCGTCGTGATCAATGCGGTGCCCCCGGTTTCGATGCGCGCCAAGCCCCGCAGGTCGAGCGACGCCAACGTCGTCTGTTCGCGTTGGAACGCGTCAGCGAGCGTCGCTACTCGCCATGACGCCGAAGCACCGGCCGCCACGTTGATGCGCGACGTCACTTCGGCGACAGTGTGCCCGGGCGCAACCCGTGCGAGGTAGAAGTCGGGGTGTGGTAGAGCGCTTGGCAGGGAGGTCACGTTCACCACGAGCTCGCTGCTGGGCGACGCCGGTGCGAACGCCCGGAATATCCCTGTCGCGGTGTAAGTGACCACGCGGGGTTTGCCCGCCGCGTCTTTGTAGGTGAGCTTCACTGTGTCACCTGTGTGGATGGAGAAGTCGCGGGCGAACTCCCAACCGACGAGCACGCCGTTGGGGTTCGTCGCGAGTGACGCGACCCCTTGGCCGTCTTGCATGATCGGAGTCGCGGTCACCGTCGACGAGTACGTGGCGGTGTCGATGGCGTAGACGTTGCGGCGATCGGTGCCGACCGTGGCGACGAGTCGACGCATTGGTGTTGCCGACGCGATATCGGCGGCGGTGAGCGGCGGTGCCGGTGCCGGAGTGATCTGCGCGGGGATCACCCGAAGGTCTGAACCGAGCCCGACCGCGACATCGCGCGACCGGCCCTTGTCGTAGGTGTGAACGAACGTCAACAGGCTGACGCCGAATGCGATCGCGAGGGTGCCGAGAAGGATCGTGGCGCCGGTTCGGGCCGGGCGTCGAGCGATGAACCGCAGGTTCGCACCACGCCAGCTCCGCGCCGGAGACGTCGTGTCGGGTCGGGTGACGCGTGCACCGACGACGTGCAGGAGCCGGGTGGCGAGCATCGCCAAGCCGAGCCACAGCGCGATCGGGCCGAGGAGCACGAAGAACCCGAGGGCGAGAGTTTGTGTTTCGCCGCCCGGTGTCCGCCGGAACCCTCCGGTTACCGCGTTGACAGCGAGGATCACCGCGCCCACGCCGAGCGCGATGAAGTCCAAGCGGCGGCGCATCCACGTGGGCGCCCAGCCTCGCTCGAATTGGCGGCGGTCTGCGACAAATGTCGGCTGCGCTGTTGCCTTCGCCAGCACACGCAGGCCGATCATTGTGACGATGGCGCCGGTGACCACTGCCAACGCCGCGGAAATCGCGAAACGCGTCACGCTGGTCCCGCTCCATGAGCCGCGGTGCCGAGTCGCGGTGACTGCAATGTAGCCGGCGGCGAGCCCCGCGGCGCTGCCCAAGACGCCGACGACCGCCGCGACGCTCGACGCGAGTCGCCGCAGCTGTGCGGGGGTCGCGCCGCGGAGGCGCAACAGCGCCTGCTCGCGGCGCTGCGACGCCGCGAGCGCGGCCGAGGTGGTGAAGGCCAGCGCCGCGGCGACGAGCACCCCGGG
>JBDTLT010000357.1:0-4498 GCA_039934635.1 Acidimicrobiales bacterium | reverse complement strand
AGATGCCCGATTTACAAGGGAATTCGGCGCATCAGCCGTCGTATTCGGAGAAGTCCTCGGGGTTCTTCTCGACGAACTGGCCCACGACTTCGGCGTCGACGCCATCGACGAGCACCAGGCCTCGCTTGGCCGGCTGCGGTTCGTTCGAATAGAGCAGGATGCGCCACGTCGGTCGGCTGCGGATGCCGCGCCATCCGAGTTGCGCGGACGCATGGCCGACCGGAAAGCCCACTGCCCGGGTCGCGGCGACGAGTGCGTCGTTCTCGTCGATCGCCAGGCTCCAGCCGGCCTGCCAGTGATAGAGCGCCCACACCAACAAGACGATGGCGGCGATGAGCACTCCGCCGTTGACCAACACCGGATCGTGATCGCGGCGCAGCGCCCACACGGCAATGCAGATGCCGGCGATGAGGACGTACAACAGCGCGGGGATGCGGCGCCGGTTGTTGTTGGGGAACAGGTAGGGACCGACGAACTCGGCGGCGTTGAGCTCGTCGGGCAACTCGTCGCGATAGTCCTCGGGTTCCACGATGTCGCGACCGTAGTGCGCCGTGGTCGACCCTGGCACCCTGAGCGGTTGGCCCTCGCTCGGCTCCGGGAGCTGCACCCGCTCTGACCACCCGCCCACCCGTCAGCAACCCGGTGTCTCCCACTCCCCCGCAGGGCGGGGAAGCAGTGTCGTCCGGATCTCGGGGTGAGTGATTGGCGATCAGAGTTGGTGGGTGCAGCATCCGCAACCCAGCCAAGGTCAACCGACGGGCGCCCCCTTCGATGGCGTGGACTCGCCCGATCGCGGGGGTCGCGTCTCGTGGTCACTGTCCGCGTCATGGTCGCGGCGACGACGGAACTTGACCGCGGCGGCCATCGCAACGAGCGCAGCGCCGGTACCGATCGACGCGACCCAGCGGCCGATCGACCCGTCGGACGACGGCGGTGGCCCGACGGGCTTGGCGGGCGCCACCGCACGCGACGCGCCCAGCCGCGTCATGGTCGTCGGCGCCAATTCGGTATGCGCCGCGACCTTGGTGTTGATCTCTTTCGTCGTCGGCGGTGACATCGTCGGAAAAGGCGACCACTGAGGCTCGGGACTGGACTCCGCGCCCGCGGCCCCAGTGGTCGTCGGCGCGACGTTCGTCGTTGTCGACGAACCCGCCTGCGTGGTGGTTGTCGACGCCCGGCTCGTCGTCGTCGGCGAAAGCGTCGTCGGGGCCGACGCCGCGCGATCGGTAGTCGGCGGTGCAGTAGACGGAGGGGCCGTGGTCGAGGTTGTGGTCGATGATCTGGTTGTCGCGGTCTCGGGCACCGTCGTCGACGGCACCGTGGTGCTCGGCCCGGTCGTCGTGCTCGGCCCGGTGGTCGAGGGAACCGTGGTGCTCGGCCCGGTCGTGGTGCTCGCTACGGTCGTCGTCGGCACGGTCGTGCTGCTGGTCGTGGTGCTCGGCACGGTCGTGGTCGGCACGGTCGTGGTCGGCACGGTCGTGGTAGTGCTGGTCGTGGTGGTGCTAGTCGTGGTGGTGGTCAACGCGAGTGCATCGAACAAGAGGTTCGCGTCGCGTTCATCGCGTGCGGCGTGGCGGGCGTCGAACAGTCGCACGTCCCGCGCATTCCACGGGTTGTGCCAGTCGTAGCTCAACGAATCCCACAAGGTTTCGAACTCGTTGCGGTTCACGACGACCGCAACCGCGGGAGCCCACGAACCGACATGCAGGTTCATGTCGAGCGCATCGCCCTCCGACAAGGCGTAGCGATTCTCGGCGGCGGCTCGGCTGGCGTGCGACGTGAGGCGCGTCTTGCGTGACGGCCCGCGCGGATCGTTCCACTCCGTCGCCAGCTGCCACACCGTGACCGTGTCACTGCTGTCAGATGCGAACGCGTAGATGGCGGCACCGCCACCGGCGGCGACCACGCCGACGCCGACGCCGGCAACGATCACGTGACGACGGCTGAGGAGATGCGCCGTCGGACGCGCCGCGGCCGGGTCTGGTGCTCGTCGGTTACTAACCATCCCCTATCTATCGTGATCCAACGTTGAGATATGAAGGACCTTTTTGCCTATTGACCCTGCGTGAACCCAATCGGGTGAAAGAACCTATTCACACAGTCGTCAGTACGTGGGTGCGCTCTGTGTAGGAACTGACCGCCAAATATTCGTGCAGCAGGTCCTCGATTGCGACTGTCTGATCGGCGAAGCGGACGTACGCCGCCCAGCCGTCGCCCACGGCGCCCGAGCGCTGTACGTAGCCGCTCAACATCGTGGGAGTGCGATGGCCGTGCGCACGCGGCAAGTCGACGACGACGTCGAGTCGCTGGCCCGCCGCGAGCGATGCGGTCGTGAGTACATCGAACCCGCGCAACGAGAGGCCGACGACGCGCACACCTTGCGGACGAACAACGTCGATCTCGTCGTCGGTGCGATAACTCGATCGGAACTGGCGCCGGCGCACGCTGCGACACGCGAACATGGCGCCGGTGACGAACCACAGCGACCCCGCGATGGTGGCGACCATCACCGGGTCACTGGCGCGAACCTTCACGAAACCAGTGAGTACCAGCGCCACGAACGCGTTGGTGAGGAATCGTACGACGCGCGGCAACGGCCGCAGCCAACGGCTACCCGGCGGTCGGTCGGCCAAAGGTGGCGGTTGCCATGACGAACGAAGTGCGCCGAAGCCCACCGCGAGGTCGGCGGTCATGAGGCGTAGGTCGTTGACGATCCACGGCTCGAATTTCGCGTCGCCACTGGCCCGCATGCGGGCGACGACACCGAGCGCGGTGCGCCCGAGCCACCACAGAGCGAACGTCGCGAGCGAAGCGGACACGGGATCGCCCGCGCCGAGCAGCACACTCCACGCGACGGCGAGGAGCAGCAGACGCTGCACCGCGCGCATTGGCCCGATGACCGCGGCCCACGCCGCCATCCCGTCGAGCCCGGCAATGCTCGGGCGGGGCCGCGACCGCAGTCGGCGCAGACGCGTGTGCAACTCGCGACTGTAGCGATGCAAACCGAGCGGACCCGGCCCCGCGGCCAGACGTCGGGCGACCACACCCGTGGACTCGACGAGGCCGTGGCCCGATCGCGCGAGGCGCGCGGCGGTTAGTGACAACGACGAGCCGTCGGCCGTGGCGAAGCCGCCGTTGGCAAGAAGGGCTTCGCGTTCGACGAGGGCAACACCGCCCCAATCGGTCAGCGCACCGGTTCGCGACAAGTGCGGGACGATCTGACGCTCCCACAACTCTGTGTCACCCAGCCCGGCGCGGTCGACCTTGCGCACGGCATTTGCTTCTTCGACGCGGCCGGCCACCGCGGCGACACCCGGTTGCAGTTGCGCCGCCATTTGCACCGCCGCGTCGGGCAGCAGCACGCGATCACCTCCGACGACGAGGATCACATCGGCGCGTGCGCCCTCGGCGACGGCGGTGGCACACACCGCGATGTCGTCGGAGCCCGCGACCAAGTGACGCATACCGAGTCGCGCGGTCAATTGGTCGACCGCACCGCGGAGGGACTTGTCGACAACCGTGACCGACTCGACGCCGCGGACACACGCCGCCGCAATGAGTGTGTCGCGCACAACCACGATCGGCTCGTCGTCGACGAGCACGATGACGTCGCTCGCGACAGGTGCAGTCGATGGCACGAAGACCGCAGCCGGCGCGCGACCGTCGACCAGAGTGAGCTCGATCGTCAACCGGACAATGCCGAACGCCTCGGCCACGAGCAACAGGTAGAACAGCACAGGTTGCGCGCCGTCGCCCGTCGCCAGGAGTCGCCAGCCAAGATAGGCAACGCCCGCCACGATCGCGATCGAGCTCAACAACGGCAGCGTTGCCATCGTGGCCAGCGTGCGGGGAGCGACGCTACGCGGTTGAACGTCGCTCGACGAGTGCATCTCCTCCTGTCGGCCGCCGGCCAGCAGTCTGAAGCGCCGCCGCGGATGCGAACCGTTCGGCCGGCCGTTCATTCTTGCCACCGGTTGGTGCGTTGGTGGATGAGTTGTCCGTCTGGTGCATAGGTGTAGTCGGGCCGTTCGAGTTTTTCGTTGGCGCGGTCGGGGTGGGCGGCGCGCCATTGGCGGTCCATGACCGCTTCGAGGCCGTTGCAGCAATTCGCGGGTGCGGGCCAACAAATCGGCGAACGCCTCGAGCGAGAGCCGGTCGCGGATGTCGGCGAGCACTGTCACGTGCGCGTAGGACGCGGTGCCCGCCGCGGGCGCGTCGGCCGCGCCGGGCAACGCACCGAACATCGCCTCGGGGGCCCGACCCCGGTGGACCAACTCCGCGAGGACCACTGCCTGGTCATGCAACCGCCACCCGATCGCCCGTTCGGTCGCCGGCAGCCCGGCCACGAGCGCCGAGTCGGACCACAAGTCGAGCCCGCCCGCCTCGATCCGCCCCAACACACCACTCGGGAACATGTGTTCGACTATACGGAAGGCCTGTGACAGTGAACGAAACGTGTTGCCGCCGTAGCGCAATCTCGGCGGCGCGCCGGGATGTC
>JBDTLT010000356.1:0-4520 GCA_039934635.1 Acidimicrobiales bacterium | reverse complement strand
GCCCCCTCCGCTTACGCGGTCCGGCGCACTACCACGAGCTCGTGGGCCGCGCGCGATGCGGCGAGGTAGATCTCTTCACGGCTCAGCTCGTCGGTATCGACGACGACCGCGTCGTATTCGACGCCTTTGTGGTCCCACACGTCGGCCTTGGTGATCACGGCCACGCCGCCCCACCGCTCGTTCAGCTCGCCAACCAGTTGCTCGATGTCGGTGGCGCCGTCGACCTCGCGCACTTCGCAACCGGTCGGGCGGATGCCGAGCAGCTCGACCGCTTCCATCTCGGTCTCCTTGGCGTGCGCGTTGAGCCAGTCGGCGATCTCGGCCGACATGCGGTAGGCCGTGTTCATCGTGACGATGTCGGTGCCGAGCTCTCTCGCTGCTCGACCGAGACCGAGACCCACCGGATTGCTGCGCTGCGCATCGTCGCCGACGAGGGTCAGGCCTTCGGCGCGGCGCATCACGGCGCGCAGCTGGAAGAACGTGAGGTCTTGTGCCTCGTCGACGATCGCATGCCCGTAGCGCGCCGGCACACCCTCGAAGCGAGCGCGTACCTCGTCGAACAACCCGCCGTCTTGGCGCGGCGTTGCCAGCCACTCGTCGATGAGATCGGCCGGCGCGCCGATCTCTTCGAGCGACGGTCGGTTGCGCAACTTGGACCACGCCTGCTTGGCGCTGATCGCCGGCCACACGGTGTTCGCCACCGTGACGACCTCGGGGCGTTTGATCGTGCGGCGCCGCGCTTGGAAGCGCTGGACGAGCGCATCGACGAACACCTTGCGCCGATCGCGCCACGGCAGCGACCGCGCATTGATCCGTTCGACGAGCTCGCGTATCTCGGGCTCGGGGAACACGATCATCCCGATGTTGATCGACTGAATCGTGAGGAGCCGCGCTTCGAGCTTGTCGAGCACATCGAGCCAACGCTCGTCATTGCCCGGCGCACACGAGACGCCCAGCAACCGCTCGAACGTCGTCTGCATGATGCGCGCCTCGCCGAGTGTCGGCAGCACGGTGGCCACATAGCGCAGGAACCGGTCGCTCGGGCCGAGCACGAGAATGCGATCAGCGGTCAGCCGTTGATCGTTGTAGACGAGCCACGCGGCGCGATGCAGACCGACCACCGTCTTACCGGTGCCCGGGCCGCCGCGCAGGACGAGCTTGGCTTGCGGGTCGAGGCGCACCAGCGAGTCCTGCTCGGACTGCAGCGTCGACACCGCGGCGCGCATCGTAAAGCCGCGTTCGCGTGACAGCTCCGCCAGCAACGGCGATGTGCCCGACACGAGACCGGTCGTGAACTCTTCGATCAGAAGGTCGTCGATACAACCGACGTAACTCACGCGCCGAGCGAGCCCGAGCGGCTCGCCCAACGTGGCCTGATAGAAGCGAGTGGCGAACGGCGCCCGCCAATCGATCACGAGTCGATCGCCGCCTTGGTCGATGCCATACAGGCCGATACGCCACGGCTGCTCGTCATCGATGCGCCCGAAGACGATCAGATCTTGTTGCAGCTTGCGCACCGCGCTGCGCACGACGGTGGCGATGTACTGGTCGAGAAACACATCTCCGCTTGCGCCGCCGTCGATGCGGGCGAGCCGCTCCAACATCGCCGTCGCCGCATCGTCGGCGCGCGCGAGCGCGGCACGCTCTGCTTCGAGACTGATCAACACTTCCGGTGAACTCGCGGGCATAGAGAAGGTGACGCTATAGGCGCAATCTGCGGATAGCGGTCGATTCACGCGCTCATTGCAGGGGTGACTCGGGCAGGTCCAGCTCGAAGAACCGGATGGCGTTGCCCCGCAGCACCTTCCGCGCGTCGACCGGCGACAGCACCTCGAGCATCTCGGCCGCTCGGGTGCCGCTGTGAGGGAACGTACCGTCGGCATGCGGATAGTCGGTCTCGAACGTAAGGTTGTCGATACCGATCTCGTCCGCGCTGGCGACGCCGTGGCGGTCGTCGAAGAAGCAGCCGACGACCTGGCGGTGGAACAACTCCGACGGGAGCGTCTTCATCACCACACCCTCGCGAGCCCACACGTGGTCGCGGTAGACCGCGTCCATCCGCTCGAGCATGTAGGGGATCCAACCGATCTGACCCTCGGAGAACGCCAGCTTGAGAGCCGGCAGGCGCTCGAGCAAACCGGAGTAGACGAAATCGACCAGCGACACCATCGCGTGCTGTGCGGTGAGCGCGACGTCGACGAGCGCCGGCGCATCGGGCGACGTCTTCATCATCTTCGAGGACGACCCGATGTGCAGGCAGACCACGGTGCCGGTGTCGGCGCACGCGGCGAAGAACGGATCCCAGTAGCCGCTGTGAATGCTCGGCAGGCCGAGAAAATACGGGATCTCACTGAAGGTCACCGCCCGCACGCCTCGGTCCGCGTTGCGCACGATCTCGGCCGCCGCCGCGTTCGCGTCCCACAACGGCGACACGCAAAGCGGGATCAGACGGCCGCCGGAATCACCGCACCACTCTTCGACCATCCAGTCGTTGTAGGCGCGCACCAGCGCCAGCCCGAGATCTCGATCGTCGGTCGTCTGCTCGTGGAACATCTGCCCGCAGAACCGTGGCATCGAGGGGAAACCGAGGGACGCCTGCGTGTGGTTGAGGTCCATATCGGCGAGCCGCGCCTTGGGGTCGTAGCAACCGGGGCGCATCTCGTCGTAGGTGACACCGATGTTCTCGCGCGACGCGTCGTCGATCGCGTCTTCGCTGCGCAACACGATCGACGCGCGATGCATGTGTTCGGCCTCGCGGAACACCCACACGTCGGCGACCGGCGCGTCGCGGTCGTCGGTGAATTCGGACATGGTGCCGCGCTCTCGATAGGTGATCGGCCGGACGTGGCGCCGCACGACGCGGGGCGCCTCGTCTTGGTACTTCGCCGGCAGCCATCGCTCGAAGAGGTGCGCCGGCTCGACCACGTGGTCGTCGACGCTGATGATCCATGGGACCACTGGTTCGGTCTGATTTGTCACAGTGCTGCTTTCTACCGGTTTCTACCGGCGGTCGAACCCGTACAACCGCTGGGCGTTGCCGGCCAGGATCAGATCGCGCTCGTGTCGCGGGATCCGTGCGTAATCGTGGTTGATCGTCCGCCACGAGTGGGGCCAGTCGGCGCCCATGTGCGGGAAGTCGCTCGACCACAACAACCGATCGACGCCGATCGAATCGCGGTTGTCGAGCGCGAATGTGTCCGTGATGATCGTGAAGCTGATGTGATCCTCGATGTAGTCGGCCGGGCGCCGTTGCACCGGCATCGTCTTCGAGTAGCCGAACCGTTCGAATCGATCACTCACCTGTTGCTTGAAATACGGAACCCACCCCGCGTCGACTTCGACCATCACGAGCTCGAGATCGGGGACTCGATCGAACACACCGGTCATCACGAACTGCAGGATTCGTTTCGGGGCGTCGTAGAACCGCACGTCCCCCACGATCGCCCCCTTCGCGTGCGCCGCGGGCATCGCATCGTTGAGGCTGACGTGGATGTGAAGCGGCATGCCCGCGGCCGCGACTGTGCGCCACACCTCATCGTCGTCGGGTGAGATGTCGAGATCGCCGTGCGGATAGCAGCCGATGAGCGCACCCACGATGCCGGGCCGGGTGCCGACCCGCTCGATCTCTTTCAGCGCGTCGGCAATGCCCGAGTTCGGCAACATCATGGCGCCGCCCAGGCGATGCGGGGCGTGTGCGCAATACTCCGACAGCCAATCGTTGTACGCCTGGATCAGCGCGAGATGGAACTCACCATCGGGGTTGGCGATGTTTGCGTGAGAGAGCCTCGGCGTCGGGAAGAGCACTGCCGCGTCGACCTCATCGCGATCCATCTCCTGCAGCCGAACCACTGGGTCGTAACCGCCGGCGCGGATCTCGTTCCACCGCACCCAGCCCCTCGCGGCGTCGGCATCCATACCCGCCGAGGCGTTGAGGCCGAAGTTGATCGGATCTGCCACGCCTTCGAGAACCCACCCGTCTCCCTCGTCGAACGACATGACGCGCGGCGCGCGATCACGAAACCGTCGAGGGAGGCGCTCGGTCCACAGATCGGGCGGTTCGTTGATGTGGGCATCGCCGTCGATCAACGCGTAGCTGCGATTGCCCGGTGGTGTCGTCATGGCTTCAGCTTGCCCGATCGAGCGCCCGCCCGCCGAACGGGGTCGACCGCAGTTTCAGCGTCGCGATCAGACCAACGACACTTGCGCACGGCGAGCGCCGAATACGACGACCCACCCGTCACCGACCTGCATCGGCGCGGCGTTGGTGATGCGTGTCTGCACCCCTGACGGCGATACGACGGTGCTGCCGCCGGCGGAGCCGAGATCTTCGACGAGAAGGCGGCCGTCGTGCCATGTGACCGCGAAGTGACTCGGCGCGATGGTCGAGCCATCTTCGATGTTCACCAAAACTGCATCGCTATCGTCGCGGGACACCCGCTGCGGAGCACGACCCACGATCACGCGTTGATGGACCGCGAACGACCGACCGTCGTCGAGACGCACCGCAAAGCGTGGGGGCA
>JBDTLT010000355.1:0-4550 GCA_039934635.1 Acidimicrobiales bacterium | reverse complement strand
TACTGACTGGTCCACATCTGGTGCTGACCGACGCCGGACACCACGATGGTGTCGTCGGGAGTGTTGTCGCGCAACGTCTCGAGGACGTACTGCGGTTTGAGCTGATCGCCGGGCAGGCTCGGCTCGTAGGTGAGCGGGAAGTTCTCCTGCCACCCCGAGATGCGCGCCTTCCAGTCGCTGCGATCTGGCTGCAGCGCCGGGCCGCCCAACTCACGAATGGCTTGGATCAACCGCTCGATCACGATGCGACAGTCGCCCTGGATGCCGACATCGGGCCGGCGCACCTTGCCCAATTCCGCGGGATCGATGTCGACGTGGATGATCTTGGCGTCGGGCGCGAACGCGGGCACCTTGCCCGTGACGCGATCGTCGAAGCGTGAACCGAGCGCGATCAATAGATCGCTCTCTTGCATCGATGTCACCGCCGTGAAGTTGCCGTGCATGCCCGGCATGCCCAACGCCAGCGGATGGTCGTCGGGGAACGCGCTACGGGCCATCAATGTCGTGACCACGTGCACGTCGATCAACTCGGCCAACTCGCGCAGCGCCTCGGCCGCGCGCGCCTTGAGGATGCCGCCGCCGGCGTAGATGACGGGGCGGGTCGAGCGCAAGATGAGCTCGGCCGCGGCGCGCACCTTGTCGAGATCAGGCTCGGTCTGCGGGTTGTAGCCCGGCAGGTTGACCTCGGTCGGCTCGTACCAATCCATCGCAGACGCGGGGTTGCGCGGATCGACGATGTCCTTCGGGATGTCGACGAGCACCGGCCCCGGTCGCCCCGTCGTCGCGATGTAGAACGCTTCGCGGATGGTCTGCGGAATGTCCTGCGCCGAGGTCACGAGGAAGTTGTGCTTGGTGACGGCCATCGTGATGCCGGTCGTGTCGCACTCTTGGAACGCATCGGTGCCGATGGACGACGTCGGCACCTGACCCGTGATCACGACCATGGGGATCGAATCCATCATCGCGTCGCAGAGCGGGGTCACGATGTTGGTCGCCGCCGGGCCACTCGTGACCATCGCGACGCCAGGGCGGCCGGTGGCATGGGCAAAGCCCTCGGCCATGTGGCCGGCACCCTGCTCGTGGCGCACGAGGATGTGACGGATCGGCGAATCGAGGATCGGGTCGTAGACGGGGAGGATGGCGCCACCCGGCAGTCCGAAGATGACCTCGACACCCTCGAGTTCGAGGGCCTTGATCAGTGCTTGTCCTCCGTTGAGCTTCATGTTCGACTCGCTTGGTTCTGGGTTGTTTGGTGGCTGCGTTGTTTGGTGGCTGTTGGCTGTCGGTCGCCGCGCAAGGGGGCAAAAACGAGAACGACCCCCCGTCTGGGAGGTCGTGGCACCCGGGCGCGTGAGGTCCCGAGTGCTAGCCGAGTACTACTACGAGGGTCGTCGGTCGGGCCATAAGGGGACCAAGTATGCCCCGGTATCACGGCGATTACCAACCGAGAACCAAGATCAAAAAGTGAGGATGGCCCGGCCGGTGATCTCGCCCCGGTCGAGCGCGGCAGCGGCAGCGGCGATGTCGTCGAGGGCCACCCGTTGCGTGACGATCTCGTCGAGCTTGAGCCGGCCCGAGCGCACCCAGTCGCTGAAGATCGGGAAGTCCCGAGCGGGCACCGACGAGCCTCCGATGCATCCCACGAGTCGCTTCTCGTTCATGATCAGGTCGGCGGGGTTCACTTCGAGTGCGGGCAACGTGACGATGCCGACCAACACTGCGGTGCCGCGTTCGGTGGTGGCCATGGGTTGGCTACGGCACGACGGCAGTAGCTGCGTCACCACCTTGTTGCCGCCGATGCAGTCGAAGGCGAAATGCACGCCCGACACCGGCAATCCCATGATGTTCGACTGTGTCGGATCTGTCGTCAGCTCGTGGATCGCCCGCACCGCGTCGACTCGTGCCGCATTGATCGTGTGCGTCGCGCCCTGGCGCCGCGCCCATTGGAGCTTTGCGTCGTCGAGGTCGATCGCGATGATCGGGTTCGCACCACGAGCCGACGCGGCGACGATCGCCGAGATGCCCACACCGCCCACGCCGTACACCGCGACACTCTGCCCTCGCTGCACGTCTGCCGTGTTGAGCACCGCACCCGCGCCCGTCATCACCGCGCAGCCGATGATCGAGGCCAGTTCGACCGGCATGTCGTCCGGGAGCGGCACCACGAACTGCTCGTCACAGATCGTGTGATCGGCCCATGTGAATACGTTGTGACACGTTGCGGTCGAACCATCGTTGCGCGTCAACACCGGCGAATCGGGGCGACGCGGCAACGGACCACCGTCGCGCGGCAGCCATGTCACGAAGACGCGATCGCCGACCGAGGTGCTCGTCACGCTCGGGCCTACCGCCACGATCTCGCCGGTCGCCTCGTGCCCGAGCGTCATCGGCGAGTTCGTCGACTGTGAGAACTTCATGTCCGTGAGTTGGCTGTGGCAGATCCCGCTGGCGAACAGGCGCACCACCACTTGATGCGGTGCGGGGTCGGGCAATACGAGGTCTTCGACATGGAGCGATCCGTCGCCCGGTGTCACCGCGGCTCGTGCGTGTACCCGCATGTGTATACCCCCCTTTTGCCAGCGCGGTCGCGCACACTACCTGGTGCGGCGGCGCCGCAACGCGGGGTCGTCCTCGCGCGTCGCGCGCTCTCTGGTCGCGGGCTTCTTGGTGTCAGCGATGTCGCGCGACATCACCGCGCTACGCGACATTGCTGCCCAACAGGCTGCCGACGAACGACGTGAACGCACAAGCGACCGCGGCGACGAGCACCTGGCGCAACGCGGTGCGGAACTTGGAGCGTTCGGTGAACGTGGCGAGCACGGCACCGACGGCGGCAGCCGCGACGGTACCGATGATGATCGACGCGATGACCGCGGGCGCACCGCCACCGAAAAGCCACGGAATGAGCGGAAGGAAGGCACCGAGTGCGAACGCGACGAGTGACGCACCAGAAGCGACGATCGGCTTCGCGAGCTCGGCCGGATCGATACCCAGCTCTTCGCGGGCGTGCACATCGAGCGCGACATCAGGATCGGCGTGGACCGCGGTGGCCAACCGCCGCGCTTGCTCGGGGCCGAGCCCGCGCTTTTCGTAGATGTTGGCGAGCTCCATCGTCTCGCGGAACGGTTCGTCGATGAGCGACTGGCGTTCGCGATCGATTTCTCGCACGACCAACTCGTTCTGCGCCTTGATCGAGATGTACTCACCGGCAGCCATCGACACTGCGCCGGCCAGCAGCCCGGCGACGCCGGCGACCCGCACCAACGCGGCGTTGGTGGACGCACCGGCAAACCCCAGGATCAACGCGACGTTGGACACGAGGCCGTCGCTCACGCCGAAGACCGCCGCCCGCGCCCAGCCGCCCTGCACATTTCGATGTTGGTGAACCATGCCGGGCTTGAGTGCCATCGCGGCAATCTAACCAGCAGTTTCGGCGATGAGAAGAGAGTTCGCGATGATCAAGGATCCCTTACATCGCGCGTCGGCTCGGCTTACCTCTTGGCCACGGTGGCCGCCGTGCGCCCACCCTCGACCAAGAACTCGCTGCCCGTGCAGTAACTCGATTCGTCGCTGGCGAGAAACAACACCAGCGATGCGACCTCTTCGGCCGTGCCGACTCGCTCGAGGGGTGTGTCGGCGATGAGCGCCTGCAACACGCCGAGGTTCGTCTTCAACATGTCGGCGATCATCGGCGTGTCGATGGGGCCCGGATGTACCGAATTGACCCGGATCGACGGGCCCAATTCGGAGGCGGCCACCTTGGTCAACCCCCGGACAGCCCACTTCGACGCGGCATAGTTGCCCTGCCCCGGCGACGGGCGGATCGCCTGCGCCGACGAGATGTTGATGATCGACGCCGTCGATCGCGGATTGCGGGCGTAGTACGGGGCGATCGACGAGCGCAACAGCGGTATCGCGGTCTTCATCCCGAGGAACACACCGGTCAAGTTCACGTTGATCAACGCGTTCCACGCGTCGAGCGTCATGTTCTCGATGTCGCACAACCCGCCGTAACGCTCGTTGGTGATTCCGGCGTTGTTGACCAGGATGTGAAGACCACCGAACTCGCGCGCGGCCGCGGCCACCGCGCTCACCCAATCATCGGGGCGCGTCACATCCAGAACCAGCGCGCGCGCCGACCCCGGATGAGTCGCGTTGATCGCGTCGGCGGTGGCGTGCACTTCGTCGTCGATCACATCACCGAGCACGACCTTCGCGCCCTCCTCGACGAACATGCGGGCCTCGGCCGCACCCTGCCCGCGGGCCGCCCCGGAAATGAGCGCAACACGTTCGGCCAGACGCCCTGTCATAGGTCCCCCCAGGATGCTCGCTTGACGCAGTTCGCATGCAACTACATGACATACTCCCACGATGCTCACCACAGAAGCGACTGCGACTGAAGCTCCGCCGGTCGTGTCCTCGCGCCAATTCATCACTGACGTACGAGCCCGCCTGTTCCTCACCAGCTTCACGGTGCTCTTCTTCGAACTCATCTGCATTCGATGGATTCCGGCCTACATCCGGTACATCGGCTACTTCAGCAACTTCAT
>JBDTLT010000354.1:0-4568 GCA_039934635.1 Acidimicrobiales bacterium | reverse complement strand
TCTCCCGCTCCAACGGAGGCCGCTCGGGCCTTGGTCTCCCGCTCCAACGGAGGCCGACCGACGCGCGCGGGCCTACGTCGAGATCACGACCTGTACCGCGAACGCGACGAGGATGGCGAGTCCGCAGAACAGCGCGGTGATGATCAAACGACGAGTGCTCACGAATATCCGAACGGTCCCAGAGGGGCCCTGCGAGGCCTGAGCGCCTCGGGCAGAGCGCAGCAGAGGTTATCGCGATCGCTCCCCGAGAAGTCGGCGCAGGCCGCGTCTATCAGACATACTTGTGTCGTTTCACTACACGACGATCCGGACGGAGACGCTACGAACCCCGAGCCATCTGCCCTGCTCGAGCCCGAATCTGCGGGCGCCGTCGGCGCGCTCTGCCGGGCACTCGAGTTGCACGACCCGGTGGCGGCCCGCAGAGGTGTCCTGCGGGCACTCGTGATCGAACACCTCGCTCGCCCACTCGACCTCGACATCGAAACGCACACGACGGCGTTTGCGGGCGCGCTGTTGAGCGACGTCGGCGTCCTCCTCTCGCGCACCCGTCCGCCCGGCGACGACACGGCGATGGTGCAACTCGGCGCCACGCTGCTCGAACGCATCTCGCCGCTGTCGGCCGTCGCTCGCGCGATTCGCCACAGCACCGAACGGTGGGACGGCGGTGGTTCGCCTCACGGCTTGAGCGAGAACGCCATTCCGCTGCCGGCGCGATTGATCGCGCTGGCCCGGGTGCTCGTCGGCCCGGTCGAAGTCGACATCACACCGACGTGGCCCGCTCGTTGCGGGCGCGCCCGCGCGCTGTCGGGGTCCATCCTCGATCCGTCGCTCGTTGCGCCCGCGATCGCGGCCATCCTCGAGTCGCCTCCGGCCGGTCCTCTTTTCTCGATCGAAAGAGCCTTGGCGGCACTCGAAAAGCTCGTGGCGCCGGGCCCTGGCCGCGCACCGATCGAAGCACTTCGCGATGTCGGTGCCGCCATTCGTGCCGCGCAGCGTCTCGACGAGGTGCTCGTTCTCATTGCCGACTACGCCCGTCGAGCACTCGATGCGTCGACGGTCAGCATCGGTCGCCGCGACTACAACACGTCGTCGTTGCAGGTGCTCGTCAACGTCGGCGAGTTGACCGACGGCCGCGAGCGGTTCCCCGCGGACGAGACCTACTCCTTGTTGAGTTTCCCGTCGATCACGGGCTTTTCCGACGGCACCGAGCACGCGCTGCTGCGCCTCGGCAACGATCCCGCGACGTTGCGCTACCTCGACCGCCGCGGCATCAACTCCGAGATCGCCGCACCGATCATCATCGACGACATCGCATGGGGCATGGTGTGGGCCTCGACCCGGCCGGCGCGCCACCCATTGACCGCCGCATCACTAGAAACGTTGCGCGTCGTCGCCGCACAGGCCGCGATCGGCGTCGAGCACACCGAACGCCTACAAGGTCTCGAGACACTCGCGCTTCGTGACCCACTCACTGGTCTCGGCAACCGTCGTGTGCTCGACCAGAAACTCCGTGCGATCTTTCGCAAGAACGCGCTCGACCGCCAAGACTGCGCGCTCATCATGTGCGATGTCGACGAGCTCAAGGTCGTCAATGACACGCTCGGCCACGCGGTCGGTGACCGCGTATTGCTCGACACGGCCAATGCGCTGCGCAGCGCGGTCGCCGGTCTCGACACGGTGACGATCTGTCGCATCGGCGGTGACGAGTTCTGCGTGCTTCTCGAGCGCGGCGGTTTACTCCACGCGCAGGCCGTTGCCGACCGCGTCGCGCAGATCGTCGCGCGTGGCGAGCACCAACGCTCGGTGTCGTGCGGCATCGCCATCGCCGATCCGTCGATCGAAAACCCGAGCCAACTCTTGCGCGCGGCCGATGTCGCGCAATACGAACAAAAGCGATCGCGCCGCGGCGGTGCGGCCCGACTCGAAGCCGACGCTGCGGGTCAGCGCCGCCGGGCGCGCCGCGACTCGATCTCGTAGCTGCGTCGGCCTCAGCGGTCGCGGCGGCGACGACGACCGCGCTGCCAGACGAAGACCACCAGGTGGGACAACGACGCCGACACGACCGCCGTCACGACGATGACGACCCAAAGCGGCGCCCTGCGATCGAACACGAACCAAGTGATCGTCGTCGAGCGGGTGTTCTGGAGGATGAAGATCAGCAACGCTGCCGTGGCGACGATCGCGGCCAAAACACCGAAGTCGATGCGGCGCTCGCCCTCGAGCGGCTTGAACCCCGAGCCGGTGCGGCCCTCGTCGGCACCCGCCCCTTCTCTGATCTCGCTCACGATGGCCCCATTCGTCGCGCAGAAGGTACGAGCGCGGACATTAGCCGGAATCTTGTGGTGGCCATCCGGAATGCCCAGCGGCGGCCCGTTGTTGGCCGTCACGACAACGGTCGCGCGACGCGGCCACGATCGGGAGCGGCACGCGATGGAAGTTGCAGTCACCGGTTCCAGTGGACTGATCGGCACGGCCCTTTGCCGTCATCTCCAAGCGCGGGGCGATCGTGTCGTGCGCGTCGTACGGCGTAGTCCGAAGCCCGACGAAGACGCGATCGAATGGCACCCGGAGCGCGACGAGATCGATGCCGGTGCGTTCGAAGGACTCGACGCCGTCGTCAACCTCGCGGGCGAGAGCATCGGTGCCCACCGTTGGAACGCGAAGCAAAAGCAGCAACTCATCGACACCCGGGTTCGATCGACGCGTCTGCTGTCACGGGTTCTGGCCCAATCGGCCAGCGGACCGGGCATCCTCGTCAGTGGTTCCGCCATGGGCTACTACGGCGACCGCGGTGACGAAGAACTCGTCGAGTCGAGCCCACCCGGCCAAGGCTTCCTCGCGGAGCTGGCAAGTGCATGGGAGGCGGCCACCGCGGCGGCCTCTGATGCCGGGCGGCGGGTCGCCCACATCCGCACGGGTCTCGTGCTCGACGGCGAGGCGACCGCGCTCACCCGGATGCTGCTGCCCTTCAAGCTCGGCGTCGGCGGTCGTCTCGGCAACGGTCGTCAGTACTGGAGCTGGATCTCACTGACCGACGAGGTGCGGGCGATCACCTGGCTGCTCGACCACGACATCTCGGGACCGGTCAACCTGGTCGGCCCGGCGCCGGTCACCAACGCCGAGTTCAGCCGGGCCCTCGGACGCGCGCTGCATCGCCCCGCATTGCTGCCGGCCCCCAAGCCGGCCCTCGAGTTGCTGTTGGGCCGCCAGCTCGCCGACGAGCTGCTGTTCTCCAGCCAGCGCGTGCTCCCTGACGTGCTCCTACGTTCCGGCTTCCGCTTCCAACACGAGACGGTCGACGCGGCCATCGGCGCCGCCCTTCATCCCGCCAGAAATTGAGCGCGTCGAGGCCTCATGGCGGGCCCGTTTGCGGCCGATATCAGGATCATCATGGTCGTACGCGCGCTCCGACGTCTCCGGAATCGGCCCGCGCCCGCCGCGGCAACCGAACACGTCGAAGGCGAGAGCGCGTACGCGTGGTGGGCCGAACGCGATGGCGTGAAGAACAAGCCCAACCCCAAGAAGCGGGGCCTGGCGGCCAACCCGCCGAAGCCGGCCGAGAGCAAGCAGTCGGGCTTTCAGCAGTACTACACCAATGAGTCGCTTTACGAGCGCAATCAACCACGTCCGGTGAACGCCACCACTCGCGCCTTCGCGTTGCTCGAGGTGCCGTTGACCGCCGATTGGAAAGAGATCACCCTCGCGTACCGGGCGAAGGCCAAAGAGTTCCATCCCGACAAGCGCAGTGGCGACGACAGCATGATGATCGAGATCAATCAGGCGTACGCCACGCTCCGCCGCGTACGCGGTATGTAGCGGGCTTGTTCCCTCGTCAGAGCTCGGAGATGTGGCCGCTACGGCCGGTCTGCGTACGTGTCGCGTCGACAGCAAGGCGATCGACGATGTCGTTGTAGCGGTCGCCGTTGTGACCCTTCACCCACTTGAAGGTGACGTCGTCGCGATTGCGCACGATCTCGACTAGCGGCTCCCAGATGTCGCGGTTCGCGACGGGCTCGCGTTTGGCATTGCGCCACCCCCGCGCCAACCAGTTCTTCCACCACCCGTCGCGGAAGCAGTTGACGACGTAGGTCGAATCGCTGACGATCTGCGTCGGGCCGTCGAAGGTGCGCAGCGCCTCGAGCACCGCAGTGAGTTCCATGCGCTGGTTGGTCGTGCTCGGCGCCGCGCCTGCGGCGAACTCATCGTCGGGCACGACCCACGCCCAACCGCCCGGGCCGGGATTACGACTGCACGCGCCATCGGTATAAACAATCCTCGGGGCCATGCAAGAATCCTGTCACAGGACCGAAGCCGGGCCGTTACCAACGGGACGTTTCGGTCACCGAATAAAGCTGCGAGGATGGGTACATGATCGACGGCTATTCGAATCAGCTTCCCGACGTCGACCCTCAAGAGACGCAGGAGTGGCTCGATTCACTCGATGCCGTTGTCGACAGATCTGGCCCGCGTCGCGCGCAGTTCTTGCTGTCAAAGCTCGAGGAGCGCGCGCAGGAACTCGAGCTCGACACGCCGATGGCGGTCAACACGCCGTACATCAACACCATCCC
>JBDTLT010000353.1:0-4579 GCA_039934635.1 Acidimicrobiales bacterium | reverse complement strand
GCGGTCGCGCAACAACTTGGTGCAGGCGTCGACGTCGGCGTGTAGTTGTGCGACGAGCTCGGCGACAGAATCGAAGCGGGTCTGGCGGCGCATGCGGGCAACGAGGCTGACCACGATGCAGGTGTCGTAGATGTCTTCGTCGAAGTCGATGAGATGGGCCTCACACAGGCGCACGCCTTCGGGATAAAAGGTCGGGCGCCTTCCGATCGAGACCGCCGAGTCGACACATCGACCGTCATCGAGACGCACCGTGGCCGCATAAACGCCGTCTTCGATCTGTGCGTGATCGAGGTCGAGGCGGAGATTCGCGGTGGGAAAGCCGATCGTGCGGCCGCGCTGATCGCCTTGCTCGACGATGCCGATGACCGTGACGACGGCGGTCGACCGGCCGGTACCGGTTTGGGGGCGTTGTTGGTTCATACCGCTGCTCCTTGACCGAACAGTGCCTTGTAGTCGACGCGGTGTCCGCGCCGTTCGAGCTCGGGGATGACCTGTGTGCCGAGGAGCTCGAGGTTCCGCAGCACCTTCTCGTGGGGCAACATGCCGAACTGCACGTAACACAGCAGTTGGTCGACGCCCGCCTCTTCGTAGCGAAGGATCTTTTCGAGACACATCTCGGGCGTGCCGACGATGATCATGTCCTGGTCGGTATAGCTCTGCACATCGATGTTGCCCTCGATCGACGGCTTGAGCAGCGGGAAGATCGCTTCTTGCTCTTCGGCCGAGAGGTGTTTGAGCTCCCACGCGAGTGTGAACTCGGCAAGGTTTTGGTACCACCAGCGCACCGAGTCCCACAGCCCGTATGCCGCCGCCTCGTCGAGATCGTCGACGCAGTGCACGAGCGTGTACGCGCCGACTCGATCGTTGATGACCTTGGCGATCGGCTGGTCGCATTCGGCTTGGCCCTGTCGGTACACGTTGATGTGCTTGGCCATGTTCTCGACCGGTTGCAGCAGCGCGAACGACAGCAGCCCGAGGCCGAGCTTGCCCGCGTTGTAGGCCGACGTCTCGCCGGCAGCCGCGAGCCACGCCGGTGGATGCGGGTCTTGGAACGGCTTGGGGCAGATGAAGCGTTCGGGAAAGTCGATGTTGTCGCTCTTCCATGTCATGCGTTCGTTTTCCCACGCTGCGATGACGAACTCGAAGCCTTCGCGCCACATCGCACGCGACCGGTCGTCGGCGGGCACGTGAAAGGCGAGTTGCTCGTTGGGCGTCGAGCGTCCGGTGCCCCATTCGACGCGGCCGTGGCTCAACACGTCGACGGTCGCCACCTTTTCGGCGATGCGCACCGGATGCTGAAAGCCGGGCGGCGTGAGCACGACACCGAAGCCGAGGCGGAGATTCTTGGTCGACTGCGAGAGCGCGCCGAGAATGACCTCGTTGGACGGGGACGCCGAGCGGCCTTCGCGGAAGTGGTGCTCGACCACCCACACGGTCTGGAAGCCCAGGGTGTCGGCCAGCTTGATCTCGGCCATCGCTTCGTCGTAGGTCGACTGCTCGGCCTGCTTCTGCCCGTAGGGGAAGGGCAGATCGTAGGGGCCGACCTTGGGCTGGAACTCGTAGAGCAGATCGAGTTTCATGGCGGGGCCCTTCTCGGCCAGCGGTGCAGTGATGGCCGTATGATTTGCAATGATGAATAAGTATTTGTAATGTAGTTTGATCAGACCACGAGCCTCTCGTTTTGTCAAGAAGGCAGGAACTCGATGCCTCGCCCCGCCCTCTCCGCTGACCGCGCGCTCCAGGTGATCGACGTGCTGGTCGCGCACCCGACGCAGCGCTTCACCCTCACCGAGCTCAGCCGGCGCACTTCGATCAACCCGGCGTCGGCGCACGCGCTGCTGGCGGTGATGTTGCGCGCGGGCTACGTGCAGCGCCACCCGGAGCACAAGACCTACACGCTCGGCCCGGCACTGGTGGCCGCCGGTGAGACGGCGCTCGAACAACTGCCCGCGTTGCGCCTCGCGCGAGACCGCCTCGGCTCGCTCAGCGACGAGTTGCAGCTCGAAGTCATGCTCACCTCGCCGACCGAAGAGGAGATCATCTTCGTCGCCCGTGCCGGTCGCCCGTCCGCCTTCGGCCTCGTATTGCACGTCGGTCAACGCGTGCCGCTGCACCCGCCGATCGGCTCGGTGTTCCTCGCGTGGTCGCCCGAGGACAAGATCGCCCGCTGGTTGGACCGCGCCGACCCGGCCTTGACGCCCGACGACGTCGAGCACCAACGGCACACCCTGCAGGCGGTACGAGAGCGCGGGTTCTCGATCGGACTCGAGTCCTCGGAGCGGCAAGGGTTCGGCCAGGCGATCCTCGAAGAGCGCGGGTCGATCGGCGGTCTCCTCGCGGCCCTCGGGCGGGTGCCCTATCAACTCGACGTCGTCGAAGAGCGGGCGACCTACGACGTCACCATGATCGCCGCACCCATCTTCGATGCGAATCGGGAAATCGTCGCCGCGCTCACCGTCGTCGGATTCGCACCGGGGCTGGCGGCGCCCGAGATCATGAACGTCGGCGTCACGGTGCGCAACGCGGCGGTCGTCATCACCAAACGTTCGCAGGGCAAGCTTCCTGCCGCGTGGGCTGTCGATCCGGCGGTCGCTCGTTCGTCGTAGTAACAACGAAACTGTCGAGGAGACGAGATGCGCTACCTACTGTTGATCTGTACCGACGAGTCCGCGGACCTGACGATGACTCCCGCGGAGGCGGCGGCGAGGATGGCGAGATACGGCGCCTTCGGTGAGGAAATGGGGCGCCGCGGCGTGCTCGAAGGCGGCGCGCGCTTGCGTCCCACTGCCGATGCCACGACCGTGAGGGTGCGCGACGGCGACGTCGTGACCTTCGATGGCCCATTCGCCGAGACGAAGGAACAGATGGGCGGCTACTACGTCGTCGACTGCAAAGATCTCGATGAGGCCATCGAGATCGCGGCGAAGCTCCCGGGCGCGGCCGAAGGCTGCATCGAGGTGCGACCGATCTGGGATATGTAGACGACGTCGAGGCCGTTGCCGGCCGCGTCTTTCGCGACGAATGGGGCCGCATCGTCGCGACGCTGATCCGATTGACGGGCGACTGGGACCTCGCCGAGGAATGCGTGCAAGACGCGTTCACCCTCGCCCTCGATCGTTGGCGTCGCGATGGGCTGCCCCGCAACCCGGGCGCATGGCTCACGACCACCGCGCGCAACCGCGCCATCGACCGTCTGCGCCGGGCTGCCGTCGGTGAAGCCAAACTGAAGGAGGTGGCAGTGCGGTCGACGACCGACGACACGGGTCACCACGACGATGACGATGATGACGATGACGACGACGTCGGCGACGACCGGTTGCGACTGATCTTCACGTGTTGTCACCCCGCGCTCGCGGTCGAGGCACAGGTGGCGTTGACATTGCGCACACTGGCCGGTCTGACGACGGCCGAGATCGCACGCGCGTTCCTCGTGCCCGAGCCGACGATGGCGCAGCGGTTGGTCCGCGCGAAGCGCAAGATCCGTAATGCCGCGATCCCGTATCGAGTGCCGCCCGCGCACTTGTTGCCCGAACGGACCGACGCGGTGCTGGCCGTGCTGTACCTGCTCTTCAACGAAGGCTACGCCGCGACCGCGGGTGCCGATCTGATGCGGCGTTCGTTGTGTGCCGAAGCGATCCGGCTGGCGCGCGTGCTCGCCGCATTGATGCCCGACGAGCCCGAGGCGGTCGGTCTGCTCGCGCTGATGGTGCTGCACGACGCGAGGCGTGAAGGCCGAGTCGATGATGCCGGCGACCTCGTACCCCTCGAACTCCAGGACCGAACGCGCTGGGATCGCGTCGCGATCGACGAAGGGCTGCAGTTGCTCGATGCGGCGATCCGGCGTTCGCAGCCGGGGCCGTACCAAGTGCAGGCCGCCATCGTTGCCTGCCACGCGACTGCACTGTGGGCGGCGGACACCGACTGGGTCGAGATAGCGGGCCTCTACGGCGAGTTGGAGCGGATGGTGCCGTCGGCCGTGGTCAGTTTGAATCGGGCGGTCGCGGTCGCGATGGCCGACGGTCCCGAGGCGGGCCTTGCCCTCGTCGATGCGATCGCGGCGTCGGGCGCCCTCGCCGGCTACTACTTGTTGCCCGCCACCCGGGCCGACTTGTTGCGCCGCCTCGGCCGTTCGAGCGAAGCGGCGCCGGCCTACCGCGATGCACTCGCGCTCGCATCGACCGACGCCGAGGGCCGGTACCTCGCGCGCCGCCTCGCCGAAGTCTCGGGTTCGGCGTGACCGAATTCGAACGGCGCGTGCTCGCCGTCGTCGACGATCTGCAAGCGGGCCAACTCGTCTCGTACGGCTGGGTGGCGAGCGAGGCGGGCAAGCCCCGGGCCGCCCGCGCGGTGGGCAACATCCTGGGCGAACTGGGCGACGACGATCGACCGTGGTGGCGCGTCGTACAGGCGAACGGCCGCATCGTTTCGCCGCGCCGGGCCGAACAACGGGCCCGTCTGCTCGAAGACGGCGCGGTCATAGACGGCGACCGCGTGCTCGATCCCCCCGTCCAGCGCCCCTGATGGGGCGAAGGTCTGCCTAGAGTGCGGGCGTGCCAGCAACGGGGGACAAGACGAAGAG
>JBDTLT010000352.1:0-4582 GCA_039934635.1 Acidimicrobiales bacterium | reverse complement strand
TCCGCCAGCGCCTCCTCGGACTCGGCAAAGTTGCCGACACCCCATTGCGCGCTACCGAAGGCGAGCAGCGCGCTTGCGACGAGATGTCGATCTCCAGCAGCGCGGGCTAACGCAACGCTTTGGCGCGTCGCCTCGAGAGCTTCGTCGAAGCGACTCTGGTAGAGCTCGAGGATGCCGATGCCGCGCATCAGCGAGGCCATAGAGGCTTCGTCGGCGTCGGCCGTACGGAAGCGATTGAGCCAACGGTCTGCCTGCACAATCTGCTCTTCGAGCATCCAGAACCCACCAAGAGCGCCGGCAAGGCGGGCGCCAGATACGAGGTCGCCCACGCTCGAATACCAGGCGAGTGCGCTCAGGCAATTCGATGTCTCCGCTCGCACGGTCGGCCAGGCCGCCGGCAGTGGACCATGCGATTTAGGGTCGGCCGCTAACGCCAATCGTGTGTACCACTGCGCGTGGCGCTGCCGGGTAGAGGACACATCGGCCGGGTCATTGCCGTCTTGGAGACGGCTGGCGGCGAACTCGCGCAGGATGTCGAGCAAAACGAAACGGTCGGCGCGCGTGCTGGCGACCAGGGAGCGCTCGACCAACGCCCCGAGAAGCTCTAGCGGATCGGTGTCGAGGCCCTCGCCGGCCACGGCCGCAGCTGCGTCGAGATCGAAGCTGTCACCGAAGACACCGAGGCGGTCGAAGAACGTCCGCTCGTCATCGGCGAGCATGTCGTAGCTCCATTGGATGAGCGCACGGAGCGACCGTTGACGCGACTCCACCGTGCGAGGACCGTGGGACAGGAACGCGAAACGATCATCGAGGCGCTCGACGATCTTGGCCGGCGACAAAAGGTTCACGCGGGCTGCAGCAAGCTCGATGGCAAGTGGTAGGCCGTCGAGCGACCTACAGATGCGCGCGACGGCGCCCGCATTGTCTGCATCGAGCGTGAAATCGGAGCGCGACGCGCGTGCTCTCACCTCGAAGAGCCGCACGGCGCCCGACGCCGCGACGTCAACGAGACTGGTTGCTCCCTCTTCCGCGAGCTCGAGCGGAGGGACGGTCCAGATCACTTCGCCGGCAACACCAAGTGGTTGACGGCTCGTTGCGAGGATCCGCACATTCTCGTTGCGGCGTAAGAGTGTCGCGGCCGCCAGAGCCACTTGGTCGATGACGTGCTCACACGTGTCGAACACCAGCAACGACGGTTGTTGCCCGAGCTGCGCGGCCACCGCCTCGAGCGGATTGGTGTTGGGCACAGACGGGACACCGATCTCCGACGCGATGAGCAGGTTCACATCGGCGCCCGCCGCAAGTGATCCGAACTCGATCAGACGCGTCGGCCAGTCGCGCTTCACCGCAAGGGCAACCTCGATCGCAAGCCGTGTCTTGCCCACTCCTCCGACGCCAGTGAGCGTAGTGAGTCGACCTGAATGAACGAGGCTGAAGATCTGCTCGACTTCGAAGCCGCGGCCGACCAACGACGACAAGGGCTCGGGCACGTGACTGTCGAACGGGGGTTTCGCGCCCGGCGACCGATTGTCCGCGTTATCGGTTGAGTCGACGACGGAGAACATCGCCGGCGATTCCGCAGGCGGGTCGAGCGAGGGATCTTGCGCGAGGATTCGCGCTTCGAGTTCGCGCAAGGCGGCACAGGGCTCGACACCGAGGTCTTCGATCAGCCGTTCGCGCGCAGTGCTATACGCACGCAAGGCTTCGGCCTGACGGCGCGACCGGTAGAGCGCGAGCATGTAGGCCGCCCACAGTGATTCGCGCAGTGGGTACTCGGCCACGAGGTTCTGCAGCGACGATGCCGCATCGGTGTGGCGCCCGAGTGCGAGCAGTGATTCGGCCCGGCGTTCGTTGACTGTCGCGTGGAGCTCCCGCAAGCGACTGATCTCGGTTTGCGCGAAGTCGTCGTACATCGCATCGGCGTACGGCTGTCCGCGCCACATCGCGAGAGCCTCGTCGGCACGACGGATGCGCGCTTCGTGGTCCCCTGCGGTTTGCGGCTCGGCCTCGGTCTCGATCGCGCGAAGCGTTCGGTCGAAGACCCTCACATCGAATGCTGATTCGTCGGTGAAGTAGAGCCGATATCCATCGGCGTAACGCTCGACGGCAAACTGGGCCTGCATCGGTGCGAGGCGGCGCCTCAGATAAGAGACCTGTGCTTGCAACGCGTTGCGCGCATCGGCCGGTCGTTTGGTGGTCCACAGCTCTTCGACCAACACGTCGACGCTCACCGGCGAGGGCATGCGAATCGCGAGCGCCGCGAGCAGCTTTCGAGGGATCCCCTCGCGTACCGTGATGAGGCCGGCCGGACCGACGATCTCGAGCGGCCCGAGCACCCTCAACGTCGGGATCATTGTCACGAGATTATCGCGGGCCAATCGACGTCACCGCAGTAGGGCGTCGTCGAAGAACGCGCTCATACGCGATCTCGCCATCCACTATAGTGGACGTATGTCTGCTGGCTTACGACTGTCCAATGGCCTCGAGTTGCGGGCGATCGGCGAGCGTGTACGGGCCGCGCGAATGCGCCGTGGCCTTTCGCTCGATGAGATCGCGGAGCTCTCGGGGGTGAGCCGCAGCATGGTCTCGGAGATAGAGAGAGGCCGCAAGGTACCCACGATCGTGGTGCTCGATCGCATCACGTCCGCGCTGGGTACGAGCCTCGCGCGACTCGTGCAACCCGAAGAGCCGACACACGTCATCGTGCGCCGCGCTCCAGATCAACAGGTGGCGCAGGATCCGTCGGGTTGGCGCCGTCGCATCCTCTCGCCGGTGTTGCCCAACGTCGAGTTCGAATTCATGAAGACGACCATCGGGCCTGGCGTAGACGCGGGCACGTGGCTGCCGCACGGCGTCGGTAGTCGCGAGTACCTTGCGGTCGAATCAGGCACTCTCGTGTTGACAATCGAAGGCACCGACTACGAGTTGCGCGCCGGAGACAGCATCTTCCACGACGGGAACTGCGCGCACAGCTACCGCAATCCGGGCAAGAAAGACTGCGTCTACTACCTCGTGCTCGACCTCTGCGATGTCGACGGCGCGCCGAGGCGGCATCGATGACGCCCGATGAGTTCCGACGCCACGGCCACAAGGTCGTCGACCTCATGGCGGACTATCTCGACGCGTTACCCAACAGACCGGTCTGGCAACCGGTCCCCGCGTCGACTCGCGACGCGTTCCGCAACGCGCCACTCCCCTCGACGGGATGTGACTTCGATTCATTGCTCGATGTCGCGCGCGACCACGTCTTGCCGTATCCGTTCGGCAACGGCCATCCGCGCTTCTTCGGTTGGGGCAATCCGCCGCCCGCGCCCGAGGGCGTGCTCGCCGATCTCATCGCGGCCGCCATGAATCCGAGTTGTGCCGGCGGTGATCAAGCGGCGGTCCATCTCGAGCGGTGCACCGTTCGGTGGTTGGCGCAATTGGTCGGCTTCACCGGTGACGGTGTGCTCGTGAGTGGTGGTGCCGCAGGAGCGCTCACGGCGCTCGCGGCAGCGCGTCATCGAGCCGCGGCCGCCGACGGGTGGAACGAGCGCGTCGAGGGATTCACCGACGATCGCGCCGCGAAATTCGTGCTCTATGTAAGTGCCGAGACGCATTCGTGCCAATACAAGGCAGCTCAGCTACTGGGCTTTGGCGAGCGGGGCGTCCGGGTCATTCCCACCGATGCCGAAGGCCGCATGGACGCGACCCTGCTCGAGGCGGCGATCAACGCAGACCGGCGCGCCGGCTTGCGGCCGTGCTGTGTCGTTGCCACCGCGGGAATCGTCGCGACCGGCGTCGTCGACCCACTCCGCGCGATCGCCGAAATTTGCGCCCGCGAGCGCATGTGGTTTCACGTCGACGGCTCGCTCGGCGGCTTTGGCATTCTCGACCCTCGTGTCACGCATCTGTATGAAGGCCTTGCCGACGCCGACTCCGTCGTGCTCGATCCGCACAAGTGGCTCTCGGTACCCATGGACTGCGCAGTCATACTGACGCGCGACCTCGACGCCTTGAGAGCCGCATTCAGCTTGGTGCCGCCCTACTTGCGCGGCCGACCCGGCGACGACCCATGGTTCTCCGAGTACGTCTTCGACCAGACACGACCGTTCCGCGCGCTGAAGCTATGGGCCACCATCGCGGCAACCGGACGAGGCGAGATTTGTGCGCGAATCTGCCGCGATCGTGATCACGCCGCCCGTCTTGCGACACAGATTCGTACGACACCCGGCCTAGAGCTCGTTGCCGATCCAGAGCTCAACATCGTGACGTTCCGCTGCCGTCTCGGCGGCGACGACCTCAATCGCTCCATCCCCGCGGTCGTGCAGCGCTCCGGTGAAGTCTTCATCATTGGCACACGCTTCGCCGACCGCGAGGTGCTACGCGCCTGCTTCATGCACTTCGGCACCACCGACGCCGATGTCGATCGCATCATCCCCGCCACACTGCGTGCGGCCGACGAACTACTGGCGCGCCACTAGCACGTACCCATGACGCAAAACCAACGACCGGAGCACACTCACTTCACTCGCTGCGTTGGCATCGTCCTTGTCGTCGTAGCGCGACACATGCACCGCGTCCAGGTTCTCCCGGCCGATGC
>JBDTLT010000351.1:0-4646 GCA_039934635.1 Acidimicrobiales bacterium | reverse complement strand
CGCTGAACGACACTCGAAGACTGCGGGTAGGGACAGCGACCGATGATGACGTTTGAACGCCTACTTCAGACACGTAGGACCCGCTGTTTCGTTTGCGTGACGAATGATACGCCCGCCAACGGATCAATGAATTCAAGTATAAAATGTTGCTTGTCGCAAAGAGGTAACTCACATCCGTGGCAGGTTGCGCGGTGAACAGGTGGCTCTTCCCGATTGCGTTGCGGTGGAGACCGGCGGCGCACATAACAGGTCCACGAGACGTCTGGTTCGGGCCGGACGATCGGTCGGCGCGATGTCGCCTGACACAGGCTCGACGCCTCCTCACCATGAGAGGAACATCATGAGCATTCAGCGGATTTTGGTTGGGACCGATGAAAGCGACGAGGCTGCCGCGGCGGCCGCTTGGGCCGCGGAGGTCGCGCGTCGTCACGGCGCGGAAGTCGAGTTCTTGGAGGCGGTCCGCGGCAGCGCGGAGCAATCATCTGAGCGCACCGAGATGTTGCGCGTCGCAACCCGTTCCCGCGTCATGGGCTGGCTCGACGGCATGCAGTTTTCGCGAGAGCCGGTGGTGCTCGTCGAGCATGGCGAGGCAGTGAATGCGTTGGTGATGCGGGCCGCGCTCACCGGCGCCGACCTCGTCGTGATTGGCTCCACGGCGAAAGAGGGATTCACCGATCGCGCGTTCGGCAGCGTGATTCACCAACTGGCGCATCGGCTGCCGTGTCCGGTGGTGGCTGTCCCCTTGGGCGGCCTGCCGCTGACGGACAGTTGGATTGTGGTCGGGGTCGACGGATCCGATAGCAGTCGGTTTGCCCTGCGGTGGGCGGAGGAATTGGCCGCGCCGCTGGCAGCCAAGGTGTGCGCGGTATATGCATTCAACGAAATCTACGAAACGTTCACGCATGTCGGTCCGCTTGGTCATGACGAATCCGGGGCGCAGCACGAGGTCCTCGACGCGCGGCTGTACGCGGATATCGACTTCGTCGAGCGATCGGCCGCGCACGCCGCCGACGCGATCGGCGAGGTGGCCGCGGAGCGCGGCGCCTCACTCGTCGTCGTCGCTGCCCGTGAACGAGGCGGCGTCGGCGGTCTGTTGCTCGGAGCAACGCCTGACCGACTGATACACGAGCCCCCCTGCCCGGTCGCCGTATTACCCCACGGCTACATCCAGTCCCACACCACGAATGCGGGGCTCTCACAGGGGGACCGCGCGTGACATCGCGAGTGGGCGTTTCGATCGATGCGACGGTTGCTGAGGAGTGTCGGCGTACTCGACACGGTCCGAGCGCTCGTCCGAGAAAGGATGACTGATGAGTAGTGTCGATTTTCGGCCGACGGGAGTGTTGCGCGCGGGGCACGCGGGATTGCGACGCGAGGCGTCGCATCTGGCTCGTGTAGCCGGTGCGTTGGTGGGGTGGTCCAATCCTGATGTACCTGATCAGTTGACCGCGGTCCGCGGATTCTTGTACGCACGCTTGCTGCCGCATGCCGAGGCGGAGGCTGCGGTCTTGTATCCGTTGATGGAAAAGGTCGTGGGAGCGCAGCACGCGATCGCGATGATGGCCACCGACCACCACGAGATTCTTCATCGCGCCAACGCGCTGTCGGAGTTGATCGTCGCCGTCGGCGTTGGTCCGCCAACGGTTCCCGAGGCGGAAGCGCTGCGCGAGCACCTGTATGCGTTGTGGGCGATCGTCGATCTACACCTCGACAAAGAAGAGACGATTCTGTTCCCCCTCCTCGACGAACGACTGTCCTCGACCGACGTCAGCACGCTCAACGACAAGATGGCAACGTTCCTCAGCGGAGCCGAGGTGACTTCATGACGATCGCGCACACGATCCTGCCCGCGGCGCCGATTCGTTCGTTGCGCGACTACGTCGCCCTGGGCGGAGGCAAGGGTTGGGCTGCGGCCCAGGGGATCGAGCCCGACGCGTTGATCAAAGAGTTGGAGGCGTCAGGTCTGCGCGGTCGGGGAGGCGCGGGGTTTCCCACCGGACGCAAGTGGCGGGTAGTTCGTGAGAATCGCAGTGCCTATGAGTCGGCGTCGGTGATCGTCAACGGGGCCGAGGGTGAGCCGGGCACGTTCAAGGATCGGTCGATCTTGCGCGCCAACCCGTATCAGGTGCTCGAAGGCGCGTTGATCGCGGCCAAGGCGATCTCGGCTGATCAGGTCATCGTTGCGGTCAAACGTTCTTTCACGACCGAAGTGGGTCGACTTCGCAGTGCGATCGCCGAGATTCGCGATGCGGGCTGGCTGCAGGATCTGGAATTCACTGTGTACGAAGGGCCCGACGAGTACCTCTACGGTGAGGAAACCGCGCTGCTCGAAACGATCGACGGCCGATGGCCGTTCCCTCGGATCGCGCCGCCGTATCGCCGAGGCGTTCGAGAGATCGTCGAGACCGAGGCCGACGTCGACTCCGGCAGCGGCCTCGCCGCTCATGTGTTGATGGCCGGCTCGAACAGGTCGCTCGCGGCGGCACCGAGTCTCGTCGACAACGTCGAGACTCTTGCCAACGTCACGCGTGTCATCGCGGAGGGCGAAGCGTGGTTCCGTATGCAGGGCACTGCCGAATCGCCCGGCACCATCGTCTGCACGGTGACTGGCCGGACCCTGCATGCGGGCGTCGGCGAAGTTGTGATGGGCACTCCACTGCGCGAGGTCCTCGAAGTGATCGGTGGTGGGGCCAGACCCGGTCGACGTCTGACTGCAGTTTTGCCGGGCGTATCGAACGCGTTCATCCCCGAGGAGCTCTTCGATGTCGCCATTAGCTACGAGGCGTTCGCGGCGATTGGCAGCGGATTGGGGTCGGCCGGGTTCATCGTCTGCGACGACTCCGACGATCTCATCGCCATCACCGCCGGAGTGTCTCGCTTTCTCGCGGTCGAGTCCTGCGGCCAGTGCGCACCGTGCAAACAAGACGGGCTCACGCTCGCTGATCTACTCGCCAAACTCTGCCGCTCCGACGCAGATCCGACCGATGTCGCGTTGATCGAACGACGTATCGAGACCGTGGCTATCGGAGCTCGATGCTCCCTGGCCCGCCAACAAGAAGCAATCGTGCGCAGCTTGCTCGAGCGCTATCGCGCCGACGTTGATGCCCACCTCGATGGCGCTGCACCCGCGGTCGAACCCGCAGTCATTGCCGAACTCGTCGCGATCGACGCGGGCAGCGCCACGGTCGACGAGCGCCACCAACACAAGCAACCCGATTGGACCTACAACGAGCGCTGGTCGGGCAAATCGCCCGCCGATCTCCACGCGGCGCACCACGCCGGCGAGACAATCGAATGAGCCTCTACCCGATCGCTTCAGTATCAGCACAAGAAGTGTGGTACTGGCGACGCGGCGCCACTACCAAATAGAAGGAGCAACTCCATGTCGAAGAACATCATCTCTGGTGTGGATCGATCGCGGGGGAGTCACGACGCGCTGGCGTGGAGCATCGAACTTGCACGCGAAGTCGGCGCCACCGTCCACGCCGTTCACGTCGAGTCACGTATCGCGTTGTGGGGGTTGTCGGCGGTACAAATCGACATAGACGCATACCTCGAAGAGCTGAAGGGCTTCCTCAACGGGGTGTGGACCAAGCCGCTTCGCGATGCCGACATCCCCTTTTATACGCAGCTCGTCCGCGGAGACCCCGTCACCGAACTGCTCCGAATCGCCGACTCGCTCGATGCGTTCGTCATCGTCGCCGGACGACAAAAGCAAGCGTCGGCGCACGATCACAGCATCGGGGGAACCGCCCACAAACTGATCAACCGCGCCAACCGACCCGTCACGCTGGTCCCGCCGTCTCCCGACCAACAACCTCGCGACCATAGTGGCCGGTTCTGAAGGAAGAGCCTATGAACGCGCGAGTCGAAGAAGCCCTATCCCAAGGGGACACGATCGTCATCGACAGTGCACCATCGGTCGATAGAAGGACCGATGACTGCGACCTGCATGACCTGGCGCGCCGCTGCGGCAAACTCCTGGCTCAGCGTGTGACGACGGACTGTCCTCCAGGCCATTGGCTCGGCTGACGATCGATAAACCGACGGGTTGGCGACAACGATGGTCGCAGACGAAACCTCGCGGCGGGCGCAGGTCGTTCTACGCTGGGCAGCATGGACGAACTGCCCCACGACACCCAGCATGCACACCTGTCCCGACACGTCGTGCTCACTGGTCGCCGAGTGATCGATGTGGGATCCGGTTCGGGGGAGTTGGTGCGCTGGCTACGATCGCAGGGCGCCGATGTGGTCGGTGTCGAGTGCGGCGAGACGATGATCGGCCTGGCCCGACAAGCCGATATCGATCATCTCGACGCCTACATCGACGGTACGGCGCAGGCGCTACCGCTGCCCGACGGACAGGCCGATGTCGTGGTCATGGCGAACTCGCTACACCACGTACCGGCCGACGCCATGGACGAGGCGTTATGCGAGGCGCTCCGTGTGCTGCGCGCCGGCGGCATTCTCTATGTGTCCGAACCGGTGGCCGAGGGAACGGGGCACGAGCTTGTCGCCATCGTCGACGATGAGACGTCGGTGCGCGCGCTCGCTCAGGATGCGATCGATCGGTCGACGGCCGACGGCTTCGAGCTTCTCAGCGATGCGCGCTACGGAGGAACGATGGTGATCGCGTCGGCCGACGC
>JBDTLT010000350.1:0-4678 GCA_039934635.1 Acidimicrobiales bacterium | reverse complement strand
CGGGTGCAGATGGGCCCTTCCGAGAACGACCTGCCCTTCGACCGCGAGGTCGGGGACGACTGGGTGATCCTCGTTCCGGCGGGGGCGTGGCACAACGTCACGAACATCGGCGACGAAACCCTCAAGGTCTACGCGATCTACGGGCCACCTGAGCACCCCCAGGGCACCGTTCACGTAACAAAGGCCGAAGCTGATGCGGATGAGCACCACCACTGAGCCCGAGGGAAGGGACACAGCCGAACGCTCCAAACGCCTACCGCCACTTGGACCGTTCGGCGCACCACAGCGCTAGCTGAGCGGTTCGTTGGCGGTCGTCCAGATCGCGCGTGGCGGTAGCGCGACGAATGGCATCTGGTGCTCGTCGGGTTGCCGGTTCGCCGGACGGTGAGAAGATGTCGTGTCATGAGAGCACAGCCGGACGATGCCAACGATGCTGCGGAGAAGGTTGGGGACTTCCTTGGCCTCCCTCCGTTGCGGGAGGCGGATCCGTCCGTTGGCTGCGGCGGTCGCGATCATCGTCTTCAGCGTCGTCGCCGAATGGTTCGCTTGGCGGCCGATCCGGCGGTGGCTGGAGAAGATCGCGGACAAGCTGGTTCCCGAACGCGACGCGGACCGGCTGGACAGCCGACGCATTGCGATAGGGGTCGGCGAGTTGTCGACTGCGGTCGTGCTGTCGATCGTTGCAGCCGTTGGGGACTGGCCGCCGTATTCAGCGTTCGTCTTCGACGTCGCGATCGCGCTCGTCGCTGGGTTGGCGGTGTCTTACCTCGTAGTGGGCGTTTCGAAGATTCGAGGTGTTTGCGGCCACGCTTTAACCCACAACACCGCCGCGTTGCCGCATTACCCGGTTCGTGACGGTATCTGTTGGTCGCGTTGCCGTTCTCGTAGCCGTTTGGTGACCGATCGCAGTAACTGTCGACGCTCGACGATCCCATGCGAAGTCCGCGACCTCGAGGTGGCGTGCTGGCCATCGTGTCAGCGATGGCGGTGTGGTGGGTGCATTGACGTGAACATCGCCTCGGCCTCTGAATGTGTGAGTCGCTGATCGAGGATCGGGAGGTAGACCTCTTCTTCCTTGGCGAAGTGCAACTTGACGAGGTGGTGCAACCCGTACAGCACGCGGCGCAAACCGTTCGCGAGCCGAGCGTCCACCAAAGGCGCCGTCGCCAGCTCGTCGCGATAGCGGGCGAGTTCGTCTGTAAGCGTGCGCACCTCTACGTGGTCTCGAGCCATCGTCGCGGTTGCTTCGGTCGCTCCGACGACACGTTGCACGGCCGGATACAAGGCGAGTTCCTCTGCCTCGGCATGTGGGATCAGATGGTCCACAAGGAACTCGTAAGATGCGTCCACTAAGCGCTTCAATTCAGGATGGAATTGTCCGACCGCATCGCCCGCGACGCGCAGCGCTTCGATGTGTGGTGCGAGTTCGGCGTGTTCATCTCGCAGCGGTTGTGTGATCGTCATTGCAGCGCCTCCGGCATCCCTTCGTCCGGATGTCCGGGTAGGGCATCCTCGACGCTGACAATACGAACGAGCCGACTCAGTTTGGTAGGGCTATTGGTCCCAACTGCTACCCTGTTCCCAACTGCTACGTCTCGGCTGCCTGCGGTTGCCACCGTTCGTCGCGTTGCACGGTGAGCACGCAATTGACAGCTGCACCACCGGCGTCCCTCGGATACGTGGGAGCACTCGACGGGATCGGGATCTGCAACTGCTGAGGTCCACGCGGCCCCTGTCGGGAGAACGAGAGTCGTGTACAGGCGCGCGATGAGCAAGACTGGCTGGATGATGCTGTCACGCCTGCTCGTCGGCGACGATGGTTCGCCCGGCGCGGCGGCTGCCCGTACTTGGGCCGGGAGCCTTGCCGGCGCAGCGGGCGCTGAGGTCGTCGTTGCCACGGTCGTCGCGCCGACGAGCGTCGGCCAAGGTGTCGCACGGGCGAGGCCGGCCGGGACGCAGGAGCTGGCGGGCGCGCCGGCCACGGCACTTCTGGCGTTTGCCGACGAGATCGCAGCCGACTTGGTGGTTGTCGGCCGTCGAGGCGCCGGTGGGTTCGAGGCGATGCGGCTCGGGAGCACCGCCCATCAGGTGGCCGAGCACGCTAGCCGTCCAGTCGCGATTGTTCCGGCGTCCGGCCCACCCCGAGGCGGTTGGCCGTTCGCTACCATCGCTGTTGGCCTAGACGGCTCGCTCGTCGGAGCCGGCGCTCTGTCGTGGGCCGTGCCGCTCGCCGTTGCGTCGTCGGCCGCCGTGTTCGTTGTCCACGCGCTGGAGATGGGACCGGCGTTCATGGCGGCCGGGCTGATCGAGGCCTACGCGCAAGCGATGGCGCAGACGAACGCGGCGGTCGAGGACTGGTGCGGGCCGCTCCGCGAGGCCGGCCTGACCTACACGACGGTACTCGAGGAGGGCGGGCCTGTTGGCGTTCTACTCCACGCCGTCAGTACCCACGGCGCTGACCTACTCGTCGTCGGCCGACGAACGCGCGGCGCTTTCCCGGGCATGGAAATGGGCAGTGCGGCGCACCGAGCGCTCGGCTTCTCGCCATGCCCAACCGTCGTGGTTCCAGGCAACCTCTGACTCTGTGGCGCCCGGACTGGTCGCGCTCGGCGACCGGTCAGAGACTCGCTCCACGGAGATCGAACTGCCGCACTGCCCGGTAGTCGAGCAAGTTGGCACTACTGCTCTGCGCGGTCTGTGTCCCGCTCAGATGCGCGGCACGGATGACCTCATTTTTGATTGCGGCGCGCCGTACCTCCATCAGCCCCCGCAGAAGCACAGCTGTCGACCACTCAGGTTCGTCCACGAGATCAGTATGGAGCACACCCGGACGAGCAACCCGTTCAGTTGGACTTCGGCTCATAGGTCCAGTCGGGTTGCTTGCGCCAGTACTCTTCGTCGTAGACCGCGACGCCATCGGTGAGGTCGAGGAGTTTGGGGATATGTAGCCGCCGAGGGCGCGGGCAACGGCCCAGTTCGATGTGCTCGACGAACTCCTCGGGAAACGCCTGCATGATGCTTTCGACCATCACCCGCTCCTCGACCGCGAGATAGCAGCGGTTGCCATCGGTGACTCGCTCCAACCAGTGCGCAATCCCAAGGAGATCGTCTTCAGTGCCGGCGCCGCTCTCCAGCTTTTCGAGGTGCCGGGTGATCTCGCTCGAACCCAGCTTGCACGGCGGGCACTGGCCGCACGACTCAATGGACAGGAAGCTCGAAAAGCGGTTCGCGACCTCGACCATACATGTCGTGTCGGCGTACACGATGAACCCCGCCGCACCCATGCCGCTGCCGATGGCCTGGAATCCTTCGTAGCTCAGCGGCACATCGAACTGGCCGGCGGTGAGAACGGCGTTGGCGACGCCGGAGAACACTGCCTTGATGGTGCGGCCCTGTCGAACACCGCTGCCGACTGCGTCGATCGCCGCTCGCAGCGGAGTTCCGAGCTCGACCTCACCGACATCGGGCGCGACGACGTCGCCGACGACGGTGGTGACGATCATCCCTGGCGATTCTTGGGTGCCCATGGAGCGGAACCATTCGACTCCTCGGGCAAGGATGTGAGGGACGTTTGCCAACGTCTCCACGTTGTTCACTAGCGTTGGGTTCGGTCCACCACGAACGCCCGACGCCGGCGTCGCCTCCCATCCGAACTGCGGAGCGGTCGCGAACAGCCCGTGCTCATACGGCGGGAACCAGCGAGGCAGAGGCGGCTTGCCCTCGATCACTTCGAGCATCGCCTTCTCCTCGCCGAAGAGATACTCGTCGGGCCCGGCGACGATCGTGACCTTGCACTCGGCGCAGATCCCCGCAGACTGAAACTCCTGCACCGCTCGCATGACTGCCGCCCGCTCGCGTTCGAAGCTCTCCTTGAGGCAGATGAAGGCCTCCTCGGCGCCAACGGCGAACGCCGCGATAATCATCCCCTCTACGAACTGATACGGGTTGGCCCGCAGCAACGCGCGGTCCTTGAACGTGCCCGGTTCACCCTCTGCACCGTTGCACACGACGAATCTGCGAGTACCCGCCTGAGCCGCGATGCCGGCCCATTTTCGGCCAGTCGCGAACCCCCCACCGCCCCGGCCCCGAAGCCCCGACGCGAGCACAACCTCGATCGTCGCCGCGGGCCCGATCTGCTGGGCGCGATCGATTCCTAGTCCACCTATCTCGGTCGCGAGGTACGCGTCAAGAGATGTGATCGGATCGCGAGACAACAAGAAAGCGCTCATGGCAACTCCATATGTCGAACGGCGGCTTTGGGCTGCGGCCAAGTTTGCCGCGCCGCGCTCCGAGGGCCAATCCTGTCACACGCGTTGCGTCGCACCGCTGTCAGCAACTACCACCGATCCGACCCAGCAATGTTGGGTCTGGCCAGTCCGAACCTGTCGCGGTCCCCCACTCGTGCGATCCAGGTGTTGGTTGCGTTGCGCAAAGGCGAGGTCCGCTCGTTCTCACGGCGGCCACCTGCCGTTGACTTCCGCAACCGTGCGGTCGCGATCGTCGGCAGATCCAACACAACTCCTCAAGGTTGACGAGCCATTGCGCCGGGTGTCCACCACCCTGTTCGGTAGCCCAAGCGCTTCGTGTAACCGAACGCCGCGCCGCTCTTGGCTTTGCCCGTGACCTCGCAGATCGTCGAGCCGATATCGATTACCAACGCCTTTGCGAAGAAGCAGCG
>JBDTLT010000349.1:0-4687 GCA_039934635.1 Acidimicrobiales bacterium | reverse complement strand
CGCAGCGGCGCCAAGCCTGCCGCAGGTTCGGTACGCGAATTGGTCGTCGTTGGACAAGCCGGTGTGCCGTTGGACGCGACCGCGGTCGTATTGAACGTGACGGTCGATCGGCCCGACGGCTGGGGGTTCGTCACGGTATTTCCGTGCGGCGGGCTGTTGCCGTTGTCATCCAACGTGAACTTCAGGGCCGATCAAACAGTGGCCAACGCGGTGACGGTCGCGGTTGGCGCGGCCGGCAAGGTGTGCGTCTACACGTCGATCGCCACGCATCTCATCGTCGATGTGAATGGTGCCTTCAGCCCGGGCCAAGGCACGGGTCTCTTGGTTGCCGGCGTCGCCCCACTGCGACTGTGGGATTCTCGCGGCGCGGCCAAGCCCGCCGCGGCATCAGTGCGCGAGCTTGTCGTGCGCGGTGTCGGTGACGCTCCTTTGGATGCAACGGCGGTCGTGTTGAACGTGACGGTCGACGGGCCTGATGCGTCGGGTTTCGTGACGGTGTTTCCGTGCGGCGGGCTGTTGCCGTTGGCCTCGAACGTCAACTTCGTCGCGGGTCAGACGGTTGCGAACGCGGTGACGGTCGCGGTTGGTGTGGGCGGCAAGGCGTGTGTCTATACGTCGACAGCGACGCACCTCATCGTCGATCTCGCGGGTGCGTTCAGCCCCGGGCAGGGCACCGGCAAGTTGGTTTCCGGCTTGGTGGCGTCGCGGCTGTGGGATTCGCGGGGCACGGTGATGCCGGCGGCGGGGTCGGTCCGTGAGCTCGTCGTCGTCGGCCAAGGTGGCGTGCCGATCGCCTCGACTGCGGTGGTGTTGAACGTGACCTCCGATGGTTCGGACGCAACGGGCTACGTGACGGTGTTCCCTTGCGGCGGGTCAGTGCCACTGGCGTCGAACGTGAACTTCGTCGCGGGTCAGACGGTGGCCAACGCGGTGACCGTTGCCGTCGGCGTCGTCGGCAGGGTTTGCGTCTACATCTCCGCGCCGACCCATCTGATCGTCGACACCAACGCCGCCTTCGCCCCCTGAGCGGCTGAGCGCTGGAGGCGACCGACGATCGTGTACCAGTACAGTCTGCCGGTGGACATCGCCCGTCCAGGGGAGACATGCTTCCGGCAGAGATCAACCAACTCGACGTCCTCGACAGTGGCGCGGTCGGCGCGTGGCGGTGGCATCGCGCTTCGGGAACGGTGGTGTGGAACGCGCAGCTCGAGCAGCTGTTCGGCATCGCGCCCGGCAGCTTCGGCGGCACCTTCGACGACTGGATCGCCTTGGTGCATCCAGACGATGTGCCGCCGGTCTTGGCGCAGCTCGAATCGGCAACAATAGGCAGCGGCTCGCTGCTGCGCTTCGATCACCGGTGCACATGGCCCGACGGTTCGATCCATTGGATCGAAGGCCGTGGCTCGATCGTGTTCGACGCTGACGGCGAAGTCATCGGGGGCGCGGGCATCGCGTTGGGCGTCGACGCTCGGCGAGCCTTCTTGCGACTGACTGCAGCGCTGTCTCGCGCGGCCACGACCCGAGACATCGCGAACACCGTCAGTGAACACGGCCTCAGCGCGCTCGCCGCCGATTGGGCATTCCTGGCGTTCGTGGAGGAGCTCGAATCGGGCGTCGTCTCGCAACAACAGCTCCACGTGGATCGCTTGGCGCAAGCCCGCCGGGCGCTGGATCGGCGCGAGCCCGTCACCTTCGATGGCGCGGGCACGATGCACGTGCTCGGCGACGAGGCCACTGACGCCGTCTCCCTGTACGTGCCGTTGTTCGCGGGTTCGGTCGGCTCGGTCGTTCTCGGTTTCGGTTTCAAAACCGCGCGCCGTCTACGCGACGACGACGTCGACTTCGTGAGGGCGCTGTGGCGGCTGGGCGGGCAGGCGCTGCAACGCGCGCTGCTGCTCGATGACGCCGAACGTTCGATATTCCGTGGGGCGCAACTCCAGCATGCGACGGCCCGGTTCGCATCGGCAGTCACCCTCGATGATGTCGCCGCGGTAGTCGTCGAATCGATCTTGCCGGCGGTCGGTGCTCAGGCGGGCGAAGTGTCGTCGTACGACCGCGAGACCAACACCGTGCGGTTCCTCGCATTTCACGGCTACGCGTCGCCTAGCGAGACGCAGGAATCCTTTCGCACATTCTCGCTCGACCAGCCGAGCGTCACGCGCGACGTTCTGAGATCGGGCGAGCCGTCGTTCATCGAATCACCCGAAGAGTGGCAGGCTCGCTATCCGGAACTGGCGCCGTATCTGCGCAACACCGGCGTGCAGGCGACCTACGTGCTGCCTCTCGTCGTCGACGGTGCGGCCATTGGCACAGTGGGGTTCAGCTTCACTCATCCGCGGCGGATCACCGACGACGACCGACAGTTCCTCGCAGTGGCTGCAGGGTTGTGTGCCCAAACGCTCGCGCGAACGCGGGCCTATGCCGCCGAGCGGGCGGCCGCCGATCGCCTCGGCCGCATCCAAGACATTTCGGACTTCGCGTTGACGCGGCTGTCGCTCGAAGAACTGCTCGAAGATCTTCCAGCTCGTGTCGCACGCGGCCTCGACTGCGACTTCGTGCGAATCTTGCTGCTCGACGACGCCAAAGAACAACTGGTCGAGCGGGGTCGCTTCGGATTCTCCCCCGATCAACCAGCGGTGACGATACCGATCCGCAGTGGGCTCGCGGGCGATGTTCTCACCCGGGAAGCGCCACAGGTTTCCGACGACCTCTCGACCGTCGAAATCCTCAATCCCGAGTTGCGGCAACGGGCCGCGAGCGCTATCGGAGTGCCCCTTTCGTCGGGCGGCGAGACCATCGGAGTGCTCGACGGAGCGACACTTCGGCCGCGGCATTTCCGCGACGAAGACGTGCAGTTCTTGTCGCTCGCCGCCGATCGCATCGCGACAGCCATCGAGCGCAGCAATGCATTTGCCATCGAGCGCGCCGCTCGTGAGCGATCCGAGTATCTCGACCGCATCGGCGAAACGCTGACGCGTGCCAACGGTATCGACGAGCTCATGGGTGCGATAGCGAATGCTGCGGTGCCTCGACTCGCGGATTGGTGTGCGGTGGTGGTCATCGACGCGGACCCGTCGCTTGCGCCGCATCGAGTAATCGCGCATGTCGATCCAGCAATGCGCGGCCTCGTGCGTGACCTCGAGTCGCGATTCCTCTTCGACCCCGACGCGCCATTCGGGGCGGCCGCGGTGATCAGAACGGGTCAGCCCGAGTTCTACCCGGCGATCACCATCGAGATGGCCGCGCAAGCGGGTAACCCAGAGCTCGAAACCTTGGTGCGAGAGCTGTCGATCGAGTCGGCCATCATCGTTCCCCTGAGTGGCCGCGAGCGCACGTTCGGTGCGCTTCAGTTGGTGCAGGCCGAGTCGGGACGACGCTATGGGTCGGCCGATGTCGCATTGGCGTTCGATGTCGCCGGGCGCATCGGCGCGGCGCTCGACAACGTGATGCTCTACGAGCGCCAGCGCAGGGTGGCAGAGACGCTGCAGCGCAGCCTCTTGCCGGCGCGCCTTCCCCAGATCCCACGGCTCGAGATCGCCGCTCGCTATCTTCCGGCGACTGCGGGCATCGATGTCGGCGGCGACTTCTACGACATCGTTCAGGCGAGCGAAGATCACTGGTCGTTTGTCATCGGCGACGTGTCGGGCAAGGGCGTCGATGCAGCCGCGTTCACGGCGGTGGCCCGGCACACCGCGCGTGCGGCGGCGCGCCACGGCATGTCGCCCGAGGGCGTGCTCCTTTGGGTGCACGATGCGTTCTCGACAGGGCCCAACCCCAAGGGCGATTTCTGCACGATGGTCGCGGTCGCGTGGTCGGCGCGTGATGACGACCATCTCGTGAGGATCGCGGCCGGCGGACACCCGCTCCCCGTTGTCGTGTCGGCGGGCAAGGCACGCTTCGTCGGTACGTATGGCTCGTTGTTGGGCGCGGTTGCCGAGCCGCACTTCGTCGAAGATGAGTTCGTTCTGCGGCAGGGGGATTGGCTGTTGCTCTACACCGATGGCGTCACCGACGAACCGGGCGCGGCGGCGATCGACGGCGACGAATTGCTCGAGCTTCTCGAGGCGACGGTCTACGGCAACGCCGACGACTCCGCGGAGCGACTCGAGCGGGCGCTGCTGGAGCGCTGCGTCAACATCCGACGTGACGACATTGCCCTGATACTCGTGCGCTGCCTGGCCTGACGCCCAGTGGGTTAGGACAGGGCGCGGCTGGGTAACTGAGCCCGATGACTTCTGCAACGACGCTTCGTCCCGTCCGCTCGACCATGCCGATTCCCGAGCCTCGCCCGGAGCCCAGTCCGATCAACCCGGGCGACCCGATGCCCGACCCCGCGCCGGCTCCGCACGATCGCAGCACCGGCGGCAACCGATGAGTGATCCGGTGACCGATCAAGTGCCAGATGCGTACGACGTCGCGCCCGAGCCCTCGGTCGAGGCAACCGACGAGACCACGTTGACTGCAGTGCTCGCCAGCTACGAGTCGGCGGGCTTCGACGCACAACTCGCGGCAACCGACGAGGGACAGGTGCACTGTTACTCGTGTGGTTCGAATGCCGACCCGGACAAGGTGAAGCTACATTCGCTACGCCGGCTCGAGGGTGCGTCGGATCCGGCCGACATGCTCGCGGTGGCGGCGGTTTCATGTCCTTCCTGTTCGGTGAAGGGCGTGCTGGTGCTCAACTACG
>JBDTLT010000348.1:0-4724 GCA_039934635.1 Acidimicrobiales bacterium | reverse complement strand
TCGGCCTCGACGGCAAGACCGCGCTCGTAACCGGTGGCGGCCAAGGAATCGGGCGCATGATCGCACAGGGCCTCATCGAAGCCGGCGCCACGGTCTACATCGCGTCGCGCAAGCTCGATCAGTGCGAACAAACCGCGCGTGAGCTGTCCGAATACGGCACGTGCCACGCGCTCGCGGCAGACCTCGCGACCGAAGACGGATGCCGTTCTCTCGCGAACGCGTATCTCGAACGAGAGTCTTCGTTGTCGATCCTCGTCAACAATTCCGGAGCGAACTGGAGCGCACCTTTCGCGGAGTATCCCGACGCCGCGTGGGATCGCGTCATGGATCTCAACGTGCGGGGCGCGTTCACGTTGACCAAGTTCCTCACGCCCGCGCTGAGCGCGGCCGGCAACCCCGACGACCCGGCCCGGGTCATCAACATCGGTTCGATACACGGCTTACACGTGCCCGAGCAGTCGCTCGAGGTCTACGCCTACGCCGCGAGCAAGGCGGCGATCCATCACCTGACCCCGGTGCTCGCCAAGCGACTCGGTCCGATGCACATCACGGTCAATGCACTCGCGCCCGGCCCATTCGAGAGCCGCATGATGAAACAGACGCTCGAGCGAATGGGCGATCAGTTGGCGTCGATGTCGCCGCTGTCGCGCATAGGGCGCGGCGACGACATCGCGGGCGCGGCCATCTTCCTCGCGTCGCGTGCGGGCTCGTATGTGACGGGCTCGGTTATTGCGATCGACGGCGGGATTGCAACCACGTTGTGACGTCACGAACCCTGGCAATGACAAAGCGGCCGAAACGCGACGTGCGGTGCTTGGTCGATGCGCCGCGCTGCTGAATGAACGTGCGCGCCCGCTCGACCGGGCTGTCGCCATCGACCGCGTTGCGGCGGCGGGTGCGGATCACACTGACGTCGGGTGACGTGATGGCGCCTCCCCCGTCGAGGCGTGTCAACAACTGTGTGGTCTCGTCGATGCGTTCGGGCACGACCAACGTGACGACGATCGCCGAGGGGTTTGCGACTTGTTCGAAACGACGGCGATAGCGCCGCGCGTTCGTCGCAGGATCGAAGTGAACGAGCAGCTGCGCGCTGTTCGCGGGACAGGTGAATCCCGAATCGTCGGTCACGACCCGTGCCCGCACTCGGTCGGCGTTGAAGTCGCGCTGCTCGACGGCGGCGGCGGGAACGCCGTGGCGTGAGAGCTCGCCGGCGATGCGCGTCGCGTCGGCGGAGCTACGCGTGAATACGACGGTCGGCGACGCGACCGACACGAGCTCGGCCACGAGGCGCACCCGATCGGCGCGCTCGACCGACCAGAAGACGTCAGAGGAGGACGTGCGCCGCGCTCGACTAACTGCCGAAAGCACCACTCACTTCCTCACTCTCGAGATCTTGTCACCCATGTTGCTCACGGGGATCATGAGGATCCTGCAAGCGTTGTTGCCATCCGATTACGCAGCGTGGCGGAGATTCACCCCTGGGTACCACGCACCGTCACCGTTCTGCAATCCACTTGAAATATACGCGATGCCGCCCCGTCACACAACGATGTGCCCGACAACAGTTCGTCCGACCCGCCAGACTGAGACCCGGATTCCCGCGCGCGAGGAGAACACGGTGTTGCAGAACGTGGCGACCGGGGTGTCGGTGTGGCTCGGCCAGCCGTTGGGCCGAGGCGTCACCAATGCCGGGGTCGTCGTCGAAACCGACGGTGTCACGGTCATCGACACGTTGATCGGGGGCGCCCGCACCGAGGCCGTCGCGGCAGCCATCGAGGCGCTCGGGCCGCCGGTGCGCCGGGTCGTGCTGACGTCGTCGCATGTCCCCTATGTGGGCGGAGCAGGGCGTTTCCGGCTGGCTGCCGTGTACGGGACGCGCCAGATCAGCGCCCATCTCGATCAACCGCCCAACGTCGACGGCTACCGGCGGCTGTATCCCGACGTGGCCGACCAGTTCGACGACATGGCGGCAAGGGCGGTCAGCCACGTCGTAACCGACGCGGCGTGGCTCACGCCCGCGACCATCGTCGTGCCCACCACGGGCCAGATCGAACAGAACCTCGTCGTGCAGGTGCCGGGCGCGGGCGTGGTGTTCGCGGGGGCGATGTGTTCGTTCGGGGTCCGGCCGTTGGCCTTCGACGGAGATCCGGCCGCATGGGCCGATGCCCTCGACCGGGTCGTCGAACTCGGCGACATCGTCGTACCCGGCCAAGGCCCGGTCGGTACGGCCGCCGAGGTCGCGGTCCTCCAGGAGTATCTGCGCGCCTGTGTCGACGCGGCCGGCGACGTCCGCCGTCTCGGCGCCGGCCCCTGGGATCGCTGGGCTTGCCCCGAGTTCGACGTCGTCAACGTCGAACGGGCCGCGCTGCTCGCCGGCGGCGATCGGCTGGTGCCGCCGTCGATGCGCCCGTTGCTCGGCATCGACTGAGGGTCGGCGCCGATCGTAGCCCACCGCTCGATCGCGACACCCTAGATTGGCGCCGTGGAGCTGGTAGCGGCCCGCCTCGTGGCCTTGACGCATTTCGCGTTCGTCGGGTTTCTGATCGCGGGCGGACCGCTCGTGCGTCGCCACCCGCGCGTGCTCCCCGCGCACCTCGCCACCATCGCAGTCACCGCCGCGATCAACCTGAGCGGCAGCGAGTGCCCACTCACGGTGCTCGAGCTGCGATTATTGCGCGCCAGCGGAAGAGTGCCATATGACACAGGCTTCATCTCGCATTACTTCGTCGAGCCGTTTCACCCTTCCGGTATCAACGGACGCGTCAACCTGGTCATATTGAGCGCGTGGATGATTCCGACCGCGCTCGCATACGGAATTCATCCCCGGCGCGGTAAACCAACGGCAAAACCTGCGTAGAACTCCGACCAGAGTCGCTCCGTCCCGCGTGCCGAGAGTGACGATAGGCACGCTACGCTGCCCAATTGCGGCCTCGGCTCGGGTAGTTCGATGGCGGCGACCTAATTTCCGCTCAGGGGGGAACCAACACGTGAAACGTAAGCGCGTAGTAATCAGTACCGTTGTTGCACTGGCAATCGTCGCCGCAGCATGCGGCGACGACAAGAGCAGTAGCAGCGACACGACACAGCCAGGCGTTACTTCGCCGGGCGGTACTCCGCCGGCCACCACGACCAAAGCGCCGGTCGCGGGAGGAACCATCACCTTCGGCACGTTCTCCGAGACCCAAGGCCTCGACCCGATCGTCTCGTCGGGCAACGGCGTCACCGGCTATATCGAGATGAACACCATCTACGACACGATCGTCCGCTACAACACGTCCACCGGCAAGTACGACATGAACACCGCCGCGTCGGTGTCCTCCAACGACGCCCTCACCGAGTGGACGGTCAAGCTCAAGCCGAACATCAAGTTCACCGATGGCACCGCCTACGACGCCGAAGCAGTCAAGTTCGGTATGAATCGGCATCGTTCCGGCACCGCGGGCGCACCGCCGTGCGCCGAACTGTATGCCTGCCCTCGCAACATCACGTCATCATCGGCCTATATGGGCCTCGTCAAGAGCATCGACGTGGTCGACCCGTTGACGGTCAAGTTCACGCTCAGTGAACCGTGGTCCGCCTTCCAATACGCGCTTTCGGCCGAGGCCGCGATGATCCCGTCACCGACCGCGATCAAGAAGTGCGATCCCGCAGCGGCAGCGCGCGATTGCGCGACGAATACAAAACCCGTCGGCGCCGGTCCGTTCATGATCGATTCCTACAAGACCAAGGATTCGATCTCGGTGGTCAAGAACCCCGGGTACTTCAACGGCCCGGTGTACCTCGACGGGATCAAGTTCGTCAACAGCATCGCCGATGCCGGTGGCGATCAGACGTTCACGGCGCTGTCGACGGGCACGTTCACCATGGCGTTCCTCCGCGACCCAGCGGCAGTTGCGGCAGCCCACGACAAGAAGTTCGACGGCGTCTCCACCTTTGAACAAGCCGGCGGCCTCCTGCTCATCAACAACGGCAACTCGGTCACCTGCGCCAAGGAAGCACCGGCACCGGTGTGCACCGGCAAACCCGATGGGGTCCTCCAGAGCAACCCGCCGACCAAAAATCTAAAGGTCCGCCAGGCCATCGCGGCAGCCGTCGATCCGAAGGTCATCAACGATCGCGGCTATCAGGGCAAGGGCCTCGTCGGCAACCAGCTGTTCCAAAAGGACTTCAAGTGGTTCGGTGACGTAGCGGGCCCGAAGCTCGACCTCGAGGCGGCCAAAAAGCTCGTGACCGAGGCAAAGGCCGCGGGCTGGGACGGCAAGCTGCGCATGCTCTACAACAGCTCGCCCACCGCGGCCGCAGTGGGCCTCGCCACGAAGACCATGCTCGAAGCCGCCGGCATGACCGTCGATCTCGACACGTCGAAGGACACGAACGCCCAGATCACTCAAGTCGTCGTGGCCAAGGACTTCGACGTCACCGGCTGGGGCATGGCGATTCCTCCCGATGACGGAGCCGTCTGGGCACTGGCGCAAAACTTGGACAGCAAGAGCACGAGCAACCGCATTGGCTTCAGCAGCACCGTCGTCGACCAGGCCTTCAAGGACATCCGCGTGGCCAAGACCGACGCCGAACTGAAGACGGCCTACAAGAAGATCGCCGAAGTCATCGCGACCGAAGTCCCCGTGCTGCCCTTCGCCAAGATCGAAGAGTTCATCGCCTGGCCGAGCAACATCAAGGGCATGCGTCAGACCAACCGGTCGGGCGTCACCTTCGACAAGGCG
>JBDTLT010000347.1:0-4733 GCA_039934635.1 Acidimicrobiales bacterium | reverse complement strand
CGCGCGCGCCCGAGAGCCTCGCGCGGCTCGAGGGCTGAGTGCCGACTGCGGTACGCACCTCCGCGTCGAAGAGCTCGTCGCCTCGCACGCGGCGCGCCGCAGGCTCGAGGTCGGGTGCGCCGCGCAGTTCGAGCCCGCCGTCGACAGTGAGGCACTGACCGGTCATCCAACTCGACTCGGGACCGGCGAGGAACCGAATCACGTTGGCCGTGTCATCGGGAACGCCGTTGCGGCCGAGTGGCGTGCGATCGAGATAGGCCTGTTCGATGTCGTTGTAGCCGAAGATGGGACTGGCCTGCTCGCGCTGTGTCAATCCCGGACGGACGGCGTTGACGCGAATGCCGTGCTCGCCGAGCTCATCCGCCCCGACTCTCACCATCATCTCGAGCGCGGCCTTGGAGGAGCAGTAAGAGCCAAGCGAGCGCATCGTTCGGACGCCTGCGTGCGACGACACTGCCACGAATGCACCACCACCGCGGTCGCGCATGGCGCGGCCGGCATGCTTCAGGGTCAGGAATCCGCTGACAACATTGAGCGTGAGATCGCGCCACCAATCGGCGGGCGTGTAGGACAGGATGGGAGCCATCGAGGTATGGCCGACCGCGCTTACACAGATGGCGAATCGCCCGGGCAGCGTGCACGCCCGCGTGACCGCCTCGGCGATGGAGTGTTCGTCGCACGAGTCGGCGACCACGTATTCCACGGTGGTGTTCGGCGCGGCACTGGCGCGGACCACGAGGACCGCGTCGACGAGTTGCTGCTCGTCGAGACCGGTCATCATGACCGACGCGCCGTCGCGGGCGAGCATGCGCGCCGTGGCAAGTCCGATCGACGCGCCGGCGCCGGCCACAAGGGCTGACAACCCGGAGAGTGCTCTCGGGCTCGTTGTCGCGCCTGTCGTCGACATCGCCACGATCACAGCCGGGGTGATCCGAGTTGGGCGGACACGCCACCGTCGACGCAGTATGTCGCGCCGGTGACATATGCAGCTTCGTCGGACGCGAGGAACAGCACGGCGTTGGCGATGTCGTCGGGCTGTCCGATCCGGCGCAGCGGGATCTGCTGCTGCCATGCCTCGCGTCCGCCGCGTTCGTCGAGCGTGCGCAAGAACTCCAGCGTGTGGGGCGTCTCCACAGTCGCGGGCGCGACCGCGTTGACGCGTATGTTGTACTGGCCGTAGTTGACCGCGAGGATACGAGTCAGATTGTCGACCGCCGCTTTCGCCGCGCCGTAGCCCACCATCGCATGACCGCCACCCGCGCCGCCGAACGCTGCGGGCGAGATAATGTTGACGATCGACCCTCCGCGCTGCGCAGTCATGTACCGCAGCGCAGCGCGAATCGCGTAGAAAGTGGCGTCGACGCTCAGCGCGAACTCGTCATGCCATTGCTCGTCGGTGGTGGTCTCGACGGCAAACGCGGGCACGCGTGCCCCGCCGCAGTTGACGAGCACATCGAGACGACCCCATTGTTCGCCCGCTGCGAGCATCAGCGCGTCGACGCGCGCGCTGTCGGTGAGATCGCCGGGGTGCGCGCTTGCGGAACCGCCCGAGGCGACGATCTCGTCGACAACGGCCTGAGTCGTGTTGTCGTGCAGCGCGTTGACCGCGACCGACGCACCTTCACGAGCGAAGCGCAGCGCGGTTGCCCGCCCAATACCTGAGCCTGCGGCTGCGACGAAGGCGACCTTTTGGGCGAGGCGGCCGTTCACGCGAGCGCTCCACCGTCTGCAACGACTATGGATCCAGTCATGTAGGACGCTCGATTCGACAGTAGGAAGCACACGACGTTCGCGACGTCCTCGGGGTCGGCAACACCGAGTAGCGATCGGCGGATGCGCTGTTGGACCTCGGGTAGCGCATCGTCGGGGAACGGCACATGCAGCATCGGTGTCTGCATGCCCCCGGGAGCGACCGCGTTGACACGAATGTGTTGTGGTGCGTACTCGACGGCGAGCGCTTTGGTGAGCTGCACCACCCCGCCTTTCGCCGCGCAGTATGCAGCGTCGTAAGGCAGACCGGTCAGCCCGGCGGTCGAGGCGATGTTGACGATCGCGCCGCCCCCTGCGGCCATGAGATGGGGCAGCACCGCTCGACACATGAAGAACGTGCCCGTGAGGTTGACCGCGAGGATGCGCGACCATTCGGCCGGTTCTATTTCATGCGCATGCGCGAACCGCTGGATGGCCGCCGCGTTGACCAGGGCAGTAGGCGGGCCCATATCGGCAACGATTTGCTGCACCGCCGCGTCGACCGAGGCCCAGTCGCTCACGTCGACCTCGTACGACCGTGCTTGCGCTCCCCCAACCGCTTCGGCGAGTGCTGTCGCCGTGGCACGCCCCGCGTCGGCATCACGGTCGACGACGGCCACTGCCGCTCCGCCGGCGGCGAGCTGGCGGGCAACCGCACGTCCCAGACCTGAGCCGGCACCTGAGATGATGATTCTTCCCCCCATGCGAAGATAATAGGCGAGAATGGCATGTATCAGGGAAGTCTGTTCGAATAGATCGGATTGAAAGGGAGGACCCCAGTGATCAGCGACGAACAACAGATCGCGAACCTCATCTACTCGGTGAACCACTACCGGGATCAGGGTGAATTCGACAAGGCCGCCGACCTCTTCGCGCACTCGACGTTTCAGACGCACTACCCGGCTGGCTATCCGGGTGTGGGTATCGACCGCGAGGAGTACGCGACGCGCGGCCCCGGCAGCCATGGCGTGCAACAAGGCGCAGAGCAAGTGCGCGAGATCCTCAAGGGTCTGACGTGCGTGTATGAGAGCGGCTTGCCCCGCAGTCACTATGTCGTGTCGAACCTGATGATCGACATCGACGACAGCGGCGACAAGGCGACCTCCTGGGCGTACTACACAATCTTCCAGTCGTTGCCCGACTTCCCTCTGCAGCCGATCGCTGCCGGTCGCTATCACGACGCCTTCGAGCGCGTCGACGGAAAATGGCGTTTCACCTCACGCGAGATGCATGCCGATCATTCCGGCGACTTGTCGCGGCACATGTACATCGATCCGTTGGAGTACGGTCGCCGGTTCAATGAAGCAAAGGCCTGAGCTCAATGAGAACACCCGCTGAACTCGTGGACGCGCTCCTCGTTGCTATGGCGGCCTATGACGGTGTTGCCCTCGCGCCGCTGCTGTCCGACGACGTCGTGTGGTGGTCACCCCCGTCGGCGAGTCGCATGGGCGCGGCCCGACCGATGGTGGGCAAAGACGAGGTGGTCCGAGTGTTCACCGGCGGTCTCGGCATCTATCGAGCGGGAACCATCACGTGGGATTTGCACCAACTCATCGCCGACGACGCAAGCATCGCCGCCAGGTTCACGCGACGCAGCCTCACCGCGGCCGGGAAGCCGTACGAGAACGAGTATTGCTTTGTTCTGCGCTACGTGGACGGGCGCATCGTCGAAGGATGGGAATTCACGGACACTGCCCACGCGTACGACCAGTTCGCTTGACTCACGCCGTCGCGAGTTCAGCGGCGAGGGCGCTCAGGACCGCTCTGGTCTCGAGGCGTTCCTCTGGATTGCCGAAGGGCGACGCAATGAAATCGGTGACGCCTACGTCGCGGTAGCCGAGCACTCCCGAACGAACTTCAGCCGCTCCACCGATGATCGCGATGTCTGCCGGCCCCTGCTTGCCTTCGCGATCGAGCATCGTTCGGTACGTCGGAAAGTCCGCGTGATGGGCGAACTCTTCTGCCGCACGATTGTGTGCCGACTTCACGTCGTTCGTGACGCAGACGATCATTCCCGCAGCGATGCGTGGCGGCGCCTTGCCGGCCGTCGCAGCCGCCTGACTGAGCGTCGGCACCGTGAGCTCGGTCAAGGTCTTCGGCCCAGTCATCCAAGTGTCGGTGCCATCCGCGTAGCGACCCGCCACGCGGAGGGTCTGCGGTCCCATGGCAGCTACGAGCAATGGCGGCCTGACCGCCCCGTCGACTCGGATGGTGGTGTGTCCACCGAGCATCTCGCCCTGAAAATCGACCGTGCCCGTGTCGAGCAGCGGAACGAGGACCTCCAGATACTCGCGCAAGTAACGCACCGGCCGATCGAACGGTTGGCCCCATTTCGTCGGGACGATCGAACGATGTGACAACCCGATGCCGAGAATCAGACGGCCTCCGATCGCTTGGTTCGTCATGAGCGCCTCCGCGGCAAGAGCCACCGGATGACGGGAGTACACCGGTATCACCGATGTAGCAAGCAAGATTCCCGGCACTTCACGGCCGATCGCAACGATCGCGCTGATCGGATCCACTTCGCCGGGCAGCCAATAGGTGTCGAATCCACCTTCGGCGGCCGAGGTCGCGCCAGCGATTGCGGTGGCGATGGAGTACTGCTCGCCGAGTCCCAATATCCCGATCTTCATCATCCCGCCTTTGAGATCGTCACCGCGACGCCGGAGAGCAGCGGCATGCCGGTGAGCCCATCGATATCGTTGTCGCACGAAAGCAGATCATTCACAGAATGATTGCGCCAAGCGTGAGGCACGCTCACTGCGCCAAGCCTCATTCCGACGTCGAGCCGAGCCAATCCGCGCATCTGCCCGCTCACAGTTCGGATAGTCACCGGATCACCATCCTCGATCTCTGCTTTCTTTGCCTCGAATGGATGGAGGATCACTTCGGGCGCTGCACCTGGTTGCATAAATCGCAGAAATCCGTTTATTTGTCTACGCTCCCGGCGCGGGATCAATACGAGAGGCTCGTGCTCGTGCGTC
>JBDTLT010000346.1:0-4762 GCA_039934635.1 Acidimicrobiales bacterium | reverse complement strand
AGCGCAGGCCGGTCTCGGACGCGAGCACCTGCGCCGCGGCCGCCGACGGAGCGACTCCATAGACCGTGCGACCCTCGTAGCGGAGCTGCGCCACCGCCGGTCGCAGCGCCGTGGTCTTCCCGGTCCCCGCGGGACCGACCGCCAACACCAACGACGCCTCCCCGGCGACCGCCGCCGCGAGCTCGAGCTGCGCATGATCCAGCTCGGTCAGCACCGGCGCCAACAACACCGGCTTCGATGAGGCCGGTTGGGCGAGGCGTTGTTGCGCCCATGCCGCAATGTGGTGTTCCTCCGTGAGGATCGCCGGCGTCGTCAACACCCGAGCGATCACCGACTCGGTGATCGGCCGGCCATCACGCCGCAACACCACCCCCTCAACTACTGGCGGTGACAGATCCACCAGCAGATCGCGTGTGATCGCGTCCGTGAGCGTCTCGAGTTGCCCGACGAGCTCTGTCGCCGGCATCGCCACGTCACTGTCGAGGTTGGCGGCCAACTCACGCAGCAGCTCCGCAGGGCGCCACGTCGACTGCTTGTCCCCCAACGCCACCAAAGCCCGCTCCGCAACGATGCGAGCGTCGAGCATGTGTTGTGGCGCTTGTTGTTGGCCGAGCACCTCACGCACCAATTCAGCCGGCTTCACGCCGGCGGACCGTGAGATGGCGGCCCATTCCTCGCGCGCTAGCCGCCCCGGCTTCGCGTCCGGTTTGCTCGGACGCGAATCCACCACAGCCTCACGCTCGAGACGCCACCGCTCCCGCGGCGTTGGTTCACGGCCCAGCGACTCGCTGAAGCGGGCCAGCTTCACCTTCAGCCGCTCCTCGATGTCGAGGCTGCGCAACGAGAACTCGGCGCGTAGACCGGCAGGTACATGGGACAGCTCGGAGATGCCATGTACCGGCGTGTCCCACACGACCCCGAGACGCTGGTTCAACTCCGCCTCGAGCCCGGCGTGATACACCGCGGACACGGTGCGCTGATCGAACTTCAAATAGCGGGCGTCGAGCGCCAAGAACCGGCCATCCGGTGCCAGCACCCGGTTCGCGACCACCGCATGTGTGTGCAGCTGCGGATCGCCCGACCGCGACGTGTGCTGACGAAACAACGCCGCCGTGATTCCCTCCGCGTCGACCACACACACCGAGCCGTCGACCCGTAGCCGGGTGGTGGCGTGACGTTCGATCCACCCCATCGCCGCCGCCACCGCTGCATCATGCGCCGCCAACACCTCGGCCCGCGTCGCCTCGTCTGCTAGTCCCCACAATACGGACACCGACTTGGGCGCAGAAAACGTCACATCGAACGCGCGCACCGACTCGTCACCATGACGGCGGCCCAACACGAAGCTCCCCGTCGGATCCAGGCCGCCGATCACACGGACGAACGCTGCATCATCCACGTCGCCATGCAGACCGAGCGACATCGCGGCGTCGCCGAACCACACACCACGCGGTTCGCCTGCATCGAGGTAATACGACGGCAACTGCTCCGTGTAATACACACCCGCGTTCGGGCCCTTCAGCGTTGTGACACGCGCCGTCACCGACTCACGCCCATCTCACGCGCACAAATGTGCACCCGTCTGCTCTTTGACATCGAGCGAAGCGAGCATGAGTACGCGTAGAACGCGGGGGCGAGGGGATACGCGTGATGCGAGCAAGAAGGACATGCGTGCACGATGACGCGAACGCGAGGCGTTGTGAAGATCGATCCGAAACAAAGGGACGCGCATGAGCGTCAGGAATGTTCGGACGTTCTCGCGCGATCGCCTCCGCGACACCGCCGTCCGAACAATGCGGACAGGCGCCCCGTACGCTCAGTCAAGTGAGCAGCGATAGTTGCGCTATGGATTGAGTCTGTTCTTTTGGCACCCGCGTCTTCCCGCGACGCTCAGCTACCTCCACCGCGGCAACGCGCTCGGCGCGTACGAGGCCAACTGGCACACTGATCGTAAACACCGACGCGCCAGCCGATCCGCCGCGCGGGACAGTCGCAATCGTCCCGCAGACACGGAGCTTCGCCAACGCACGCGTCACAGTGTCCTTGTTCAACGCGAGCCTCGACGAGAGCTCGCGCGTCGACACCTGAGTGCGAAGCCTTCCGTCGCTGTCGGGCACTGCATGCACGACGAGCTCCTCGAGTACGAACCATGCGGTGGCGCCCAGCTGGCGCCGTAGCTCGAGGCACCTCGCACTGTTATCGACGACGAGCGCTGCCATCGACGCCTTCGGCGGGCGTGCGTTCCGACGCCGTCGACGAGCAGCCAGCGTGACGGTCCACCGATGCGAGCGGCTCGGTCGACCGAAGCACGGCAAGCTCGGCCGGAGTCGGCGGCGTGAAGCCCAGCAGCGCCTCCAACGTCGCACGCGTGATGAGCACTTTGCGACCCAACCGCACCGACGACACTTCGCCTCTGGCCACCAGCTCATACATCGTGGAGCGGCCAACTCCGAGAAGTTGCGCCGCCTCGACCACCGTGTAGAGCCCTCGGACAACGCTGCCGTTCATCTTGTTCCTTTCGTCATACCCCTTCTTGGGGCCCCTGAAGTCGTCGATATCCGACAAACCAGTTGAGAAAAAGCGCGACAAAGCCATCGGACGCGACTCGCAGCTCCAAGAAAACGGACGGCGCAACACCAACTGGCACAAGGCAACCTGAACCCCGGCAGAGGCGGCGGTCGGAATAGATCGGGCCCGCCAGGCGCGGCGGGTACGCTGCAGGTATGTCCTTCGAGCGGATCTCCGTCGACCACCGGGTCATGGCAGGCGTACCTTGCATCGCAGGCACCCGAATCCCTGTCGCCACGATCGTCGGGCTCGTCGCCGAAGGCCGGACAATCGACGAGATCATTGCCGACTACCCGCAACTACAAGCCGACGATGTTCGAGAAGCACTTCGCTACGCGGCCGAAGCGGTTCGCGAGCGTGAGCTTCCGCTGCGAACGAGCCTTTGAAATTTCTCGTCGACGAGTGCCTACCGGCCACGCTCGCCGCAGCAATGAGCGCGCTCGGCCACGACGCTGTGCACGTCAGCGATCTCGATCTGCTCGGCGCGCTCGATAGCGACGTGATGGCAGCCGCCCGCCGCGATCAGCGGGTGCTGATCTCAGCCGACACCGATTTCGGTGAGCTGCTTGCGCTAAGCGGCGATCATCGGCCAAGCGTGATCCTGCTGCGCCAATCCAGCCGAGCCGGTGACGCGAGTCTTAGGGCACTGATCGACAACCTCGACGCGGTCGCCGCTGACCTCGCCGCCGGCGCGATCGTGGTGATCACGAACGACCGAATCCGCGTCCGCTCGTTACCTATCGAGTCTCCAGACAGCTGAGTTGCTCGGGTCCACAGATGATATTTTCAGCCACCGGTCCCAGGAAACAACGCAAGGGCTTGCGGCAGAAGTCCGTGAACTCTCGGGCGGGAACGCGGTCGGGCGAGCTCCTTCAACCTGGTCAGATGGAAGTACTGCGCCTGATCGAAAGCCTGCTAAGACGGTTTCGCCGCGCGAGGTTCGCGCGTACCGCACCATCGGAATGATCGCCGTGGCTGTCGTATCGAGCGGCGATACTGAGAACATGGGTCCCGCCGCCTTTCGCTCCGACGCTGCTTTGACTGCGGAAGACCGCGTCTTGGTGTTGCGTGCTCTTCACACGCCCCGAGGGCGTTACTCGACGACGCGTGCGAGTCAGCTCTCGGCTGTTCCTAGGCGCACGCTCGATGACTGGGCAGTGTCGGGCGCTTTCGTTCCCGACTGGTCTCATGCCTCGCCACGCGTGTGGTCGTATAGGGACATCGTCTACTCACGTCTGCTGGCATGGTTGCGCAGCAAAGGGATGGACCGTTCGAGGGCATCGTCTCGCGTTGCGACGGTGAATCAGTTGCTGGCCTCGAATGACGTCGATCCGGCGGTGCACAGTGACGGGCGCATCGTGCTGATCGGCGAGAAGCGTTCGGACAGGTTCACAGGCCAGCAGGCATTCGACGGTGTTGTCGAGCTTCTCGACGTGTTCCATCTCGCAGAGCCCATCGAAGACGTGTAAAACACGGAACTCTGGGGGCCCAGCCTCGTGCATCCGTCGGAGCACACGTTCATCTCGCCGTGGGTGCTGCGCGGCGAGCCGTGTGTGAAGGATTCACGAGTTCCGACGGCCGCACTGTATGCACTCAACGTCGAGCGTGGCCTCGGTAGCGGCGGGGTGGCCGCGCTCTACCCAGGACTGTCGCAGGACGTCGTCAAGGATGCGCTGACGCTCGAACGCCACTTGCGCCAGGCCGCAAAGGTCGTCGCCACGACTGGACCGCGGCAACCTACGCAAGGCCACTGACGCGCTCGGCCGACTCGCCAGCGACTTGGCGATCTCGAATCAGCAGATCCGCGACCAAGCGCCCTCGACGATCACCGAAGAACTCGAGGGCGCGACACGAGACGCGTCGATTCGCCACCTTGTTCGGCTGAATCGCGACTGCTGTTTCAACGCTCTCGCGTGCAGCAACATTGTCGAATAGTCAACTGATTTGGTTGACTCTTGGCCATGAGAGTACTCAATTGGTTGTGTTGACTATCGGTGGAGGGTCGAGACCGGACTTTTGGTGCCTAACTTGGTGGCTAACACCCCAACACGGGACGGATTTGGCACCACCCGATAGACTGCGGCGCGAACGAAATGCCTGGTCAGCGGACGTGCGGGCACGCCACAGACAAACAATTCTGGACTCTTAATCCGCAGGTTGTGGGTTCAACTCCCACGGGGCGCACCAAACACGG
>JBDTLT010000345.1:0-4778 GCA_039934635.1 Acidimicrobiales bacterium | reverse complement strand
AATCGCCCCAACGCTTGGCGTCCATGCGGTCCGTCCACACGTCGGCCGGTTCGAATACGTGTCCGTCGGAGTCGATGGCATGCAGCATTGCGCGGGCTCCTCAGTCGATCGCTCGTGAGGGTTGCTTGGCCACATGCCGCCCGGCGCGATAGCCGAACACCGCGCCCTGCCCGATGGTGCCGCCGCCGCCGGGATACGCCCATCCATAGACACTGGCCGCCGTGTTACCGGCCGCGTAGAGGCCGGGCACGACACCGCCGCGATAGGCGCGCACGCGAGCATCCGCGTCGAGGCGGGGCCCGCCGTTGGTGCCGAGCGCGCCGGGAAAAATGCTCACGGCGTAGTAGGGACCAACCAACGGGCGCATACGTCCCGGGGCCATCAGACCTTGGCGCGTGCGCAAGAAGTCAGGGTCGTCGCCGTTGGTCGCCTGCTCGTCGAAACGAGCGATGGTGGCCTCGAGCGTGTCGGGGTCGACGCCGATCTTGGTCGCCAACTCGCGCACGGTGGCGGCCTGCGGGATCCAATCAGGTGCAGGGTCGTCGGGCATCATCGACATGATGCGCACCGATTGCTTGGTCGCATGGTCGAAGATCATCCACGCCGGTGCCTCGTTCGGGAATTGCACGTTGGTCGGGTCGTAGCGCCCGAACGTCTTGGGGAAGTCGTTGTACGGCAGCGATTCGTTGGCGAAGCGCACACCGTGACTGTTGACGATCAACGAACCGGGCTCTCCGCGCGCCCATTCGAACTGCGGTACCAACTCGCCGTTGCGGGTGACGCCGGGGTCGAACATGGCCGGTTGCCCCCAGTACGAATTCATGTTCGCGATCTGTCCGCCGGCTTCCATCGCCATCACAAGACCGTCGCCGACATTGTTGGGCGGCGAGAGTGGCTTGACGTCGTAACCGATGAACGCATTCACCATCTCGCGATTCCACTCGAAGCCACCGCACGCCAACACGACACCCTTGCGCGCGCCGATGATCTGCGCGCCCGACGCTTGCTCGCAGCGCACACCGACGACGGTGCCATCGATCATGACGAGCTCGCGTGCCGCACTACCGAGCATGACCTCGACGCCGCGGTCGAGCAGCCCTCTGAAGAGCATCGCGATCAGCGCGGCGCCCTTTGTGCGTACGTCTTCGGCCTCGCGACGAGCGAGCTCGGCCCGCAGCGCGTCATCGGGCGCCGAGAAATCTTCACCCAGCGTCGTGACCGCGCCCAGCGACATCAAGGTGCCGCGGGTGACGAGCTTGTCGCGCCACGCCGGCAGTTCGGTACCGACCGCGTACGGCACCGGCTCGATCGAACGTCCGCCGTGGCGTTTGCCGGGAACGTCGTAGGCGAAGTAGTAGTCGGGAAAATTCGGTACGACCGCCATTCGCAGCGGTGTGTGCGCCTCGAGGTAGGCGAGCATCTCGGGGGCCGTGTCGACGAAGGTCTCGATGAGCGCCGGGTCGTGCTCGTGCCCGTTGGCCAACCGAGTCACGTAGGCAACGGCGTCGTCGCGCGAATCAGCGATGCCCGCGGCCGCCATGAGGTGGTTGTTGGGCAGCCACATCACCCCGCCCGACACTGCAGTCGTGCCGCCGAGCATGTCGGCCTTCTCGACGACGAGCACCTCGGCCCCGCCGTCGTGCGCGAGCGTGGCGGCCACGAGCGCGGCGCCCCCCGACCCGACGACGACCACGTCGACCACTCGATCCCACTTCTCCGGCTTGACCGTGATCACTGCGCCCTCCTCGGGGTTACTGTCGCGGAGTCTGACCGCGCACCCGGGTGGGGGCAACTGGAGACCGTTGTGATCGATCTGAACGGAAAGGTCGCCGTGGTGACCGGCGCCGCGTCGGGCATCGGCCGTGCAACCGCCTGGCTGCTGGCGGCGCAAGGCGCATCGGTGGCGATCGGCGATATCGACAGTGTCGGCGCCCGCGGCACGGTGTCGGCGATCGAGGGTCGCGGGCAACATGCGATCGCGATCGATTGCGACGTCACCGACCCCGATCAGGTGCGGGTGCTCGTCGATGGTGCGGTGGCGGCGTTCGGGCGTCTCGACGTGCTCGTCAACAATGCAGGCGCGGTCGGCCCCGACACCTACGGCCGCGACACCAACGTCGTCGACGTGGAGCTCGCGTTGTGGGACCACATCTTCGACGTGAATCTTCGCGGCGTGATGCTCGGCTGCCGCTTCGCCATCCCCCACATGATCGAAGGCGGCGGTGGCTCGATCGTCAACGTCTCGTCGATCGACGCGCTGACCGGCCGGTGGGGCCAGGTTGCGTACGGCGTCTCGAAAGCGGGCGTCAACGCGCTCACGCAATACGTCGCTACCACCCACGGTCGTCAGAACATCCGCTGCAACGCGGTTGCGCCGGGCTTGATCATGTCGCCCGTGGCCGAAGCCGCGTACTCGCCGCGCGATCGGCACGTGTCGTCGAGCAATCGGCTGATCGCTCGAGCCGGCACACCCGACGACGTCGCGCAATTGATCGCGTAACTCGTGTCGGACGCGTCGTCGTTCGTCACCGGACAGGTCGTCGTCATCGACGGCGGCACGCTGTGTCACCATCCCATGTACTCGGCCCAAGTCGGCGGGCTACTCGAGACGTGATGTCCGCGGCTAGTGCGATTCGACAGTGAAGAAGAGGTAGATCACAAAGACGATGAACAGCACGAGCGCGATGGTGAACACGGCCGACACGGCGATGACGACGTAGGCGACGCGTTGCGCGAATTCGCTCCCCGGTGGCGGTGGCCGCTCTTCCGCTGACTCCACCCTGCCACCGTAGCTGACCAGCCGGGTTACCTCGCTTGGAACAGCCCGACGGTCGTGCCGTACATCTCGCCCAGCGGGTCGCTGATGAGTTCGAGGCGGGCGCCGTCAGGGTCGCGGAAATAGATCGACGACCCGTCGACATGCGCGTACTCGATGCCGGCCTCGTCGAGCTTGCCTTTGAGAACCGCCCATCGGTCGGGAGGCACCGAGATGGCGAGATGGTGCAATCCGCCGAGCACCTCTGCATAAGGACCGAGGTCGAGTCCCGGGAGATCGAAGAAGGCAATCGAGTTGCCGTTGCCGATGTCGAAGAAGAAGTGCGTCGAACCCTTGTAGTCGCGATTCTCGAACATGTCGGTCAGCGGGAACTCGAGCAGGTCCTGGTAGAAGCGCACTGTCCGCTCCACGTCCGACGAGAGGAGCGCGACGTGGTGCACTCCCCTCGCCGACGACGGCGGCCGCTCCCCCGCCGGGCGCATGTGCCGCGCTCGGATATCCGAGCGGGCCTGTTCCAACGCCGACAGGTCTTGTTCGGTCATCGCGACTCCTCTCCCAGGAACGGCATGCTAGCGAGTGGGTGCAATACGCTCGGCGCATGAAGTTCTCGCTGTCTCTTCCCGTCTTTCGCGTAGCCGAGCATCGCGATCCCTTCTGGGAGAGCTTCGAACTCGCCCGGATTGCCGAGGAAGCGGGCTTCGACACCGTCACCATCGGGCATCACCACTTCATGCCGGGCAACCAGAGCGATCCGCTGACGTTCATGATGGCGGTCGCCGCCCGCACCTCGACGCTGCGCGTCGGCACCGGCATCTTCCAGTTGCCCATCCACGATCCACTGCGAGTCGCCGAACAGGTGGCCACCATCGATCAAGTCTCGGGCGGCCGCGTGTCGTTGGGAGTCGGTAGTGGATGGTGGCCGCTCGAATACGACGCGCACGGATCCAACTACCGCCAGCGCGGCGCGCGCATGGAAGAGGCGCTCGAAATCCTCAAGCTGGTGTGGACCGAAGAGAACACCTCCTACGACGGGCGCTTCTATCGCTTCGACGAGCTGACCATGCACCCGCGGCCGGTACAGCGGCCCCATCCACCGCTGTGGGTGGCCGGTGTCGCCGACATCGCGGTCGAACGGGCGGCGCGTCTCGGCGACGAGTGGTTGTGGGGGCCGGTGCAATCGATGAGCAAAGGCCAGTCGTGCCTCGCGGTCTACCGCAAGGCCTGCGCCGGCCTCGGCAAGCCCGCAGACTGGATACTGCGCCGCTACGCGTGGATCGCGCCCACGAGACGCGAAGTCGAGGACGACGTGTTGCCAGGCTACGTCGACGGTCTCATGGAGCACTGGCGTGAGTCGGTCGAGGACGACGACGAAAAGGCGTTGTTCGCGCGTATCGATGCCGGCGAAGCGACGAGCGCCCAGGACATCGCCCGCGATCGGTTGCTGTGGGGGGCGCCCGACGATTTCGTTGCCCAGATCGAGCGCTACCAAGCTGCCACCGGGTGCACGCATGTGCACACGGCATTCGGCGCAGGACTGCCGGGCAACTCCAACGAGCGGTCGAGTTACGGCACGTTCGAGCAACACGCCGAGATGTTGCGACTCTTCGGACATGAAGTCATCCCGGCCTTCGCCGGAAAGTGAGACAGAAATGACGGCAGATCTCGTGATTCGCGGCGCAAGGATCATCGACGGCACGGGCCGCGATGCGTATACCGCTGATGTCGAGGTGCGCCACGGGCGCATCAGCCGCATCGGCCACGTCACCGACGAGGCGTTGCAACAGATCGACGGCGACGGCCTCGTGCTGACGCCGGGCTTCGTCGACATACACACCCACTTCGACGCGCAGTTGATGTTCGAGCCGTTGTGCTCGCCGTCGAGTTGGCACGGTGTCACCACGGTCGTCACCGGCAACTGCGGCTTCAGCCTCGCGCCGGCAAAGGCACAAGACGTCGACTTCTTGACCCAGTCGCTGGCGCGCGTCGAAGGCATGAGCACGGC
>JBDTLT010000344.1:0-4782 GCA_039934635.1 Acidimicrobiales bacterium | reverse complement strand
GGGCCGACGAGAAGCACAGACTTCGTCTCGAGAAATGGAAGCAACTTTCGCGCCCCCCGGCAGGCCCGATTATCCATAGTTCTGTGCTCACTTCGCTCGTGTCTTGTTGACAGAAGGCGGCAGCCACAACGTGAAAGTGTCGCTCACCCGCGCATCTATGTCTGTGCGCGAACTCGGGACGATCCCGAAAGCGGAAGAACACCTCGGTCTTCCCTAAAGAACGGGCACCACCATCGCTGTTCACCTCGGCTTAGCGCGGCGAGATCACCGCGCTAAGCCCAGTGATTGAATATTCGGCAACGCCCGGGTATTGGTCACGACCTCCCGAATCGTTGAGGTCATCGATGCACTACTGGCTACCCCGGTGACTCTCTCCCCCTATCGCGTCAAAAAAGGAGGGAGCACCCAGGCTCGGCTAGATGAGACTTGCAAAGCCTTGGTGAGCTGATCCAGTGTCGCCGCGTCTCGCGCGACGAGTGCAGGGTTCCGGAAGTTGTTGGGAGGAACGTGGCCACGCGCAGACGCGACAGTCACCGCCGCCATGCCTCGAGAGCGACGATCGGTGGGAACCATCCGTTGACCAGCACGCTCTTAGGTGAATACAAAGTCACCGCGTACGTCGATCACCTTGCCAGGGTCGAGGACCGCATTGAGGTCCCGGTGCGATCCGGAGCAACGACTCCGATCACCGCTTCGGGTGCGTTGTGCGACGTATGCGCTCGGTGTTGCTCCGACAACGCGTCGAAACGCGGCGATGAACGCACTCGGATTCGCGAAACCGACATCGTGCGCGACCTGAGCGACGCTGCGCCCACTCGCGAGACCATGGGTCGCATGAGCGATACGGAGGTGGGCACGCCAACGAGCGAAGCCCATGCCAGTTTCGCGTTCGATGACTCGTGACAGCGTGCGTGCGCTCGCACCGACAGCGCGGCCCCAATCATCGAGAGTCCGGGCGTCCGCCGGGTTGGCTTGGAGCGCGGCCGTGATCCGCCGAAAGCGGTCGTCCTGCGGGAACGGGATGCGAACAGTCGTCGCAGATGCGGGCTGCAGTATGTCGAACAAGACACCTTCGGCGCGGCGGCGCGGCGCGCCGACTGTGAGGTCGAGCAGATGATCGAGGAGATGACCGAGTAGGCCGCCGGTGTGGACCGCAGCGACGGCGCTCCAACGCACTGGGCACCGCTCGGGTAAGAAGTACAGGCTCAGCATTGTGGTATCGCCGGCGGCGGTCACCTCGTGTCGTGTGCCGGCAGGGATCCACAATGCCGTTGCCCGACCGAGCACCCAGGTCGAGTCGCCCACGCGGATGTGCAACGGGGCGCCCCGTGTCCATGTGAGTTGATGAGCGGGGTGGCTGTGGAGACGAAAGCCTGCCCGGAGCCCGAGCCCGGCGCTCACCGCCGGCCGCGCGGCGTGTCGGTTTGGCGACATTCTTCGTCACGCTAGTGCATCGACGACAGCAGTAGCAGTGCGTAGGTTCAGTAGATGAACGACGATCATCTGCGACTGCTCTCGAGCCCTGCCTGGCGTGACTATCTATCGGTCGATCTCCTGCCGTGGGTTCTCGCCGAGCTGGACGTCGATGGGGACATTCTTGAGGTCGGACCGGGACCGGGTCTGATGACAGATCTACTTCATCCGTGCGTGCGACACCTCGTCGCCATCGAGGTGGATCCTGTACTCGCGTTGAAACTCGAAGAACGCGTCAAGGGGACCGGTGTCGAGGTGATATGCGCGGACGCCACGATGTCGCTGCTTCCCGACGCCCGCTTCAGTGGTGCGGTGTGCTTGACCATGCTGCACCACGTCCCGTCCGAGGATCTTCAAGACCAGCTCTTCGCCGAACTCCACCGCCTCCTGCGCCCGGGCGGCCGCCTCGTCGGAACCGACTCCACCGACAGCCCCGCCTTGCGCTCCTTCCACGTCGGCGACGTGTTCGTACCGGTCGATCCGGCGACTCTCGGGCACCGGCTAGAGATAGCCGGCTTTCGCGACGCGGTGGTAGAGATCTGGGAGGCGTCGACACGGCTCGGACCGAAGGTGCGGTTCACCGCCACCAAATCGACCGCCGACCATCGCGGCACCGATGCCCGCTGATCACCATGACGTCGAGAGGGTGGTTGCCTACGACTCGCGCTGGTTCGCGCACTCGAACTAAGTCCCGTTGCGCATCGGCCTTGGGCCCTCGACTCCGAGAGGCCTGCACGCCCGGAGCGCGTAGAACGAGCGCCGTTCTTGCTACCGATTGCTAACGAACGCGCCGAAACACGCCAGTTCGACGACACACGCGTTGGACGTCGCGTTCGAGAATGTGCCGATGAAGCACCACGCGACGACATCGCGTGGACACATACGTGCCGTCTTAAACCCCGGCGCGCGCTGGAAGCAAACCCGCCTGCGACACACGCTCGGCGGTGTGCAGGGTGGGCTGAGCCGTGTGAGGTTGCTGGCTGCGGTTGGGTTGGTGAATCGTGCGAGTGTCCGCCCGGGCAGGCCGATTGGTGGCGCTCCGCGACCGATGAGTGCCGCGAGCCGGATTCGCTCATGAGAAGAAGACGACGATGACGACAAGCGCGATCACGCAGACGCCGAAGAGGGAAGCGCTGACCGCCAACCGCTCGGCCCCTGGAACCTCGTCGATGGTGGCACACGCGCATCACCCTGATTTATCGCACGCCCAGACCCATCCGTGTACGTGTCGTCGAGAGTACCCGGTTGAACGATCTATCTTGTTCGATGTTGGTCGAGGAAATGGTCGACGCTGATGGCGGCGTCCCGCTTGAGTGCACGATACAGGTCGCCGTCAATGGCGCTGGCAGAGACACCGCGGTAGAAGTCATCGTCATAGACGACGGTGTCAAGATTGCGTTCGTAGTCGGTATAGCGATGGCGGATGAACGAGCGAGCCGCAAGCGCGGCGCGCTCCTCCAGCGGGACCTGCCGAGTGCGACCGACACGTCCACTGCTGATCACCGTCGCGTGCGCGGCGACGCCGAGTGCGATCTCCTGGGCAAGCGCCGCGTGCGCTGGCGCGAAGTCCAAGAACGCCACGACGGCCGACGCGAAATCGTCGCGGTAGCGCTCCTCGTGTACCGCGCGTCCACGAGCGTTGACCACGCGTTTGCTCTCACGCGATGTCGCGCTCTGCTCGGCTGCGACACGGGCCTCATCGATCGTTGCCTTCGGTGCCCACAAACCGACAAGACGCCGATGCGGCCGGCTGCGGGTCCGGGGCAACCAAGCCAACCAATAGCGGCCCGCCGCTTTCACTCTGCGGGTCATGAACGCGTCACCGCTCGCCAGGAACTCCCAACCGGGCGGCACCTCGATGTCGCCATGATCCGGATTCCAGAACCCATCCTGGGTCTCATAGACGTCCAGACACATCTCAGCGAGATCAATCTCTCCCACGACAACAAGTCTCGCGCCATTCGATAACCAGACACCGAAAAACTACTAGTCGGGTCACGCACGCTGGGCCCGGTCCGCGGTGTTGCGAATAGCGGTGCCGGCGTTTTAGGGCGACCATGTTCGGCCTTGGGTGTCGGGTAGTGGAATGACTGCGATGCCTTCGGCGGCGCACGTGTCGAGTAGTTGGGGGTCCGATGTTGCTACCGGAGTGGTGAGCAGGCGCGCCGTTTCGGCAACGACGCAATCGGCGAGGCTGACCGCGCGGTCGCGGCGATGGTAGTGACGAGCCCGCAGCAACCCGGCCCGCAACGCAAGCGCTGCAGTAACCGGTTGCACCTCGGCCAAGCCGAGCTGGGCCACGTCGAGCGCGGCGTCGTCCTCGTCCGCGCCGGCCAATCGAACAAGGAAGTCCATCACCTCCGCCACGCCCAACGCGCTGAGCGCGGCCTCCGCGTCAGCGGTCAAGAGATTCTGTACCGCATCCGCCGCGGGCTCGCCGCGCAGCAGCGCTATCACTGCGTAGGCGTCGAGGATCGTCACCGCCGCGCAGCGTCCTCGATGCGAGCTTTACGGCGGGCCGTATCAGTGTTCGGTCCCCGTCCGCGATATTTGCCTCGCAACGCCGCGACCGGCTGCGCGGGCAACGGGCGCAACACCACGCGATCGCCCAAATCGACCATCACCACCTGCTCGGCCCCCCAACGCGCTCGGGCTTCAGCAGGGATCGACACCTGACCATTCGAAGACACCTTCATCACATAGCTCGTTGCCATCGCACACCTCCAATCTATTGTATGAAATGCCACGGTCATTGTATACCAATGAAGCGGACCGCATCCGCGTCGTCCCGTACTGCGGCACCCTTATTTGGGAGCGTTGTTTGGCGAGCGCGCAAGGTCGGCACTATTCGGTCGCGAGGGAACGAGACAAAGCAGCTCTCGGGACTCTGGTGGCCAACGGTGCTCAGGTCGTCTGTCACCGAGTAAACGCGCTGCCTACACTGACGGCATGCTGGTCACGATCGTGCTCCCCGCTGAAGCCCATGCCCGCCTCATCGCTGAAGCCGTCCGGCGTGGGATCACCCTCGACCAAGTCATCGCCCAGCTCGGCGAGCACCTTGCGCCCCAGCCCACACAAATCCCTCGACCGAAGCTCGCGTTCGTAGGAGCGGCGGCGTCACGAGCCGGCATCAGCCATCAAGTCGACGAGCTTCTCGAGGACGGGTTCGGGCGCGACTGAACGCTGCTCATCGAGGACGTGACGGCTCGAGAGGGGAACGAATCCGAGATCTCGTGTCGATGTATCAGGCGTTGCCCTCGGCGGCACCGACGCCAGTTTGATCGCGATCGCGGAACGCTTGGGCCAAAC
>JBDTLT010000343.1:0-4794 GCA_039934635.1 Acidimicrobiales bacterium | reverse complement strand
CCGAGGGTGTACCGGAAAGGATTTGTACACGCGAATTGAGCAGTTAGAAACGCGAGGCATCGATCGGGATCTTGTAGACGATCTGCACGAGGCCCGGCTACTCGGAAATTGGACTCTCCACGAAGGAGTCGAGTTCTCGCCAGCCGAAGTAGCCGACGTGTCGCTCCTTATTGCTGACGCTGTCGAGGTGCTGTACGTGCAACCAGCAGCGAAGGCGATGATGCGCGATCTAAGACGAAACCGTCGCGATCTCACCCAGCAGTCCCGCGGGCCTGAGTAAATCTGTCGGATCCTTGCGACCGCCGTCGACAAGAGATGACGTGTGCTTGACAATCGGCTTGACCGAAGGTCTCGTGATCAGGCTATGCCAGCACACCGGTCACGCATTGACGGTCGCGGACGTTGTAGGGAGGGCAGGCCCCTCCTTACGCCCCCAGTGCCGCAAGAGACGACCAGTGCTTTGGGTCTGGGATGTGACTGCCGGTTCGGATACGGGACGCGTGCGTGATTGAAATGGCGAGCACTGCTTGCCGCTCAACACGCGTCAACGACCGGACAGTCGGAGCGAGATCGCGTTCCCAGGCGGTCGGCTCGAAGCCCGCGGCCCACGCGCCCCTCGCGAAATCGGTACGAACTGCCTCGACCCGCCTTGCTTGCACGGGCATCATACAGAGCGGATCCGTTCGCCCGTAATAACTGGACTGCCCATGCCTAGTCCCATCAGCCCTGACAACGCTCCGTTCGATGGTCGATGGTGGTCGCCCGACGAGCAATCCCATGTCGTCGGCGGACGGCTGGAACTGGAGAGCGATGTCTGGCACGTAACCCTTTTCGGTTGGCTGGGTCCATGGACAGGCCGCAGCGCTGACGACGTCGAAGTCCCAAGCGTGATCCACGGGCAGATCGGCATCACCCTTGTAAGCCTCCTCGATCTCGTTCCGGGTGGCTGGAGCGCCAGCGCCAACGACCCCCCATACGAGACCCGGATCAGTGCCAACACCGTCATCGTCGGCGTTCATGCAACGCCGGCCACGAGGTTCACTCAGGCAGGTGTTCGACTCGTTCACCTGAACGAGTGGGCGAAACGGCGGCCGTGGTCCTTCGGGTCCGCGACCGGCGGGACGTACACCCAGACCGTCACGTTCACAGAACCCGCCGAGGAAACGGCGACTCTGACTGGGGCCACCGCCCGTCTCTGGCGAAGCTGGGGACAAGAGGGCGGCGACCTGTCCGCCGTCACAATGACCAGTGATGAGTGGGTCTACTTCGACTTCGAAGCGCCCATCGACCTCGATACGGTCGAACACGACTGGGTGCGCCCCCTCCAGAACTTCATCGAGTTGGCGGCGGCCGCCCGAAGTCCCGTCGTCGAGCTGACTGTCACTCCGGAGGGTGCTGACGAGGGCACTCGCTCTGCGTCGGTCGTTTCGGCCGCAAGTCGCTCCGCGCCACGTCGGACCAAGCAACCCTTTCAGTTCATCTTCACGCTCGACGACGTCGTATTCGGCGACATCGTGCCCGAGTGGTGGAAGTTGCACGGGGACGTCGGCGTCGTAGCCGATCTCGTCGCATCGTTGCGTCGAAAGGGCGGTTACGTCAGCTCGCAGTTCCTGACAGGCGCCTCGGCGATCGAGGGCTACCACAGACACCGCTTTGGCCCGACGAAGCGCTCGCAAGAACAAAAGGACCGAATCAAGCGGATCGTTGCGTCAGCGTCGGACGAAGACCAACATTGGCTCAAGCAGCAGCTCGCGTTCAGCCACGAGCCGAGCTTCTCGAACCGCCTTGACGACGTGGTCGCACTGGCAGGCCCGCTGTTCCCAACAGCAGTGGGTGACCTCAACGCTTGGCGCAAATGGGTGAAGGATGGTCGTAACTCAGTCGCGCACCGAGACCCAAGCATGGTCGATCTCGATAACGAGTGGCACACGACTGTTCGGGTCACAGCCACAATCGAGTGGCTCATGACACTCGTTCTCCTTCGGGAAGTTGGCGTACCCGACACAGTCATCGAGACGGGAGTGCGTCGGAATCGAGGCCTTCAGGCAGCGACACACCACCTGCGCGAGGCGCGCCCCGACTGGTTCGTATGAAACCTGGCCGCGGCACGGCTCGCCGCTGCTTCAGCCCCGCCGCCCGTCTCGCGCCCTTTGAGTGTGCCGGCACCGGTGAGCGGGCGCTATGCCTGTGCTCCGCTGAGTGTGGCTCCTTCGTAGAGCCGAAAGGAGCTCGCGTTGTGTCACGTGTAGTTGCTGGTCGGTTCCAGTATGAAGGATCGTTCGGAAGCGCGACGACAAGTGCGTCGTGCTGACGAGGATAGTTGTTTCCGTAAACAATCGGCCTCGCCTCGGTCGCTGGCTACCGTGCCGCCATGGCACTGAGGCTCGACGCCGAACTTCTTCGGAGAATGGTGCGACACGTCACCTACGAGTTCGAGCGTCTCGTTTTCTTCGCTGAAACGCGGATTGCCTTCGACCCGTCGGACCGAGATCCGACGCAGCGCGTTCTCAACCAGGCGATCGCGGAGGCCGGGCTGTTACACATGCGCGTCGTGAACGAGTTCTTGACGAACGAGCGGCCGACCGGTCGCGAGCGGCGCCGTTGGACGGACCTTGTCGCTGACGACTACTTCGACGATGGCTGGGACAATCGCCCGGGCGACTTGCTGTCGGCCGAGATTCGTCACTTGAATCGGCGACTCGCGCATCTCACGGTCGAACGCGACGACGACTTCGATCCAACGTTCGACTGGTCGACGGTCTTTGCTCGCTGGACGGTGCTGCGCGACGAATTCGGATCGTTCATCCGCGATCTCACCGAAGCCCATCCCGACAGAGGCCAGTGGTTCTTTGACGCGCCGATGTACCCGGATCGGCGCTAGCGCCGCGTCAGGCAACGTTGCGTGGTTGGTGGGTTTGACTCGGTATCGATTCAATCTATGGACGTCTGCTACGCCTGCGAACGCGCTCATTGGATCCGAATCCAACAATCGTTAATCTTTGCCTTCTGAAAGACATGAGCGTCGGCTCGGTCGTCGGCGGCTACAACCTCAGTGCTGCAGTCGTGTGTTAACGCGAACCGTTCGTCGCGAACGTGATGACCTCGATGTCGGCGAGCTGCGTCGGTACACCTGGGTGGTGGTGGCGGTGACACGTTAGTTGCGGAGCACTGGTATGCGATCAACCGAGATTCGGTGGTCAACTCCGATTCGACCTCGATGAGGTGTACATGGCTTGCAACACAAATCTCGCCAAAAGTCTGCTGGCATATGAGAGCTCGAAGCCGTCGAGGTCCCCGTGTCATCACGCGTCGACTGGACTGTCGACGACGAACGACGCCGCTAGCGAGAGCGGGTACGCCACTCGACGTTTCGCTCGTCGCTGTGATGGTATGTGTAGGCGGAGGGTCGCCGTTGCAGCCCTCGAAGAGGTAGCGCTGACGCTCCGTCAGCGCGCCGAACGGGCGCGGCGTCCGTGGCTCGTGCGTTCGTAGAGGGCGAGTGTTTCGGGGTGGAGCGAGTCATACGGTTCGAGTGTCTCGACGACTTCGCAGAGTTCGTCCATGGCGCTCTCGACGCCAGCCGGGTTGCCGGCGAGATCGCAGGCGAGCATGCGGTCTCGGTACAACACTTCGTAGCCAGGCGACGCTTTCAGCCCTTGCATGGCTGCCCATGCGGCGCCAGCGTGATCGCCAACGGCGAGGTAGAGCTCCGCAAGTCGGTGTGCCGCGTCCGCGACGGTCGCTTCGGCGCTGGCGACGTGTCCTTCACTGAATGCCCACTCGTAGCCGCGTGTCCCTTCGAAGGGATGTCCCCGCACAAGATCGAGCGCGTCACGAAGTACTGGCATCGCGGCGGACGCTTCCAAACCCTGAGCGTACCTGACTCGCGCTTCGAATCGCGCGAGATCAGTGGTGACGAAGCGACCAAGGCGGTATGTGAGGCCGGCATCCGAGAATCGAGGGAAGTGCGCAGTGCCGTCATTGGCATTGCCGAGCTTGCTGCGCGTCTGCGACACGGTCGTGTTGAACGTGCCATCGGCCGGCGGATCGTTGGGCCACAGGATTGTCTTCAGGCGGTCGTCGGTGACGCCTCGCGGATGTAGCGCGAGGTAGGTCGCGAGTTCGACCGACTTCCGACGATCGATCGGCGTCGACGTTCCGATGACTTCGACGGGGCCGAGCACCCTGATTTCGATCTCGAACGGCCGTTCCTCGAACGCCTCGAAATGCTTCCGCTCGACCGATGGCTCGACGAATGCTTCGGTCTCGTTCGCGTCGCCGATGGCGACGTCAGTGAGGAACGAATCGATCGCGTCCGCAGCCTCTGCCTCGATCAACGAAGGAGTGACCACGAAGCCCAACGGATCGAGTACCAGCCGCGTCGAATCGACTTCCGCGTGCCACTTCGCCCGGCGAGTCGAGCGGACAACGGCACCCACACCTCGCTCTCCGCTTGCAGTTAGCGTTGCCAGGCGCTTGACGTTTTCATCGTCGATCACGTCGGTGCAGACGAGGATTGTCGGAATCCAGCCGTCGTTGGGCGCTCCGGAGATGCGCGCATCGAGCGTCGTACTGTGCAAGCCAGCGTCGAGGCTCTCGTCGAATGACTTCGCGATCCGTTCGAGCTCATCAATCGCTGCGTCGACAGCAGGAACTCGTCGAACTCGAGCCGCGCCGGTGACGTCTGCGGTTGACATCGTGCCGACGAGGAGGATGTCGACATGGTCAATCCATGTACCCGTGGCGAGCTGAGTGGTGATCGACTGCAGGAGAGCGGCCACGGTGGTTTCCTCG
>JBDTLT010000342.1:0-4798 GCA_039934635.1 Acidimicrobiales bacterium | reverse complement strand
CTCGCACGCTGGCCGTCGAGCTCGGCCCCGAAGGCGTACGCGTCAACTGCGTCGCACCGGGCTTCACCAGCACTCCGGCCGCCGCCCACCACGTCACCGACGAACGGCGCCGTGCCACAGCCAACTCGGTGCCGTTGGGACGGGTGGCGGTGCCCGACGAGATGGCCGACGCGGTCGTGTTCCTCGCCTCTGATTTCGCGTCGTTCGTGTCGGGACAGACACTCGTCGTCGACGGCGGGCTGCTGTGCACCACGTTGCGCGCACCGCGGGGCTGGCGAGACCTCGGCGGTGATCGATGAGCCCGGCCGACGTTGCGCCGGCGGATGACGGTTGGTTCGACGCCGACGCGCATGTCATCGAGCCGCCGTGGATCTGGGCCGACTACACCGAGCGATCACTGCACGACCGCGTACCGCGCCTCGAGCGACGCGGCGACAGTGAATGGATCGTGTGCGACGGCGAAGATCTGTTCGCGATCGGTCGCCTCGGCGGGTTGGCGCGGGGCGAGCGTTCGCTGCGGGTGACCGATGCCGCGCTCGACGGCTCGTGGGACGCATCGATCGTTCCCGGCGCGTACCGCTCGGCCGAGCGGCTCGAGGCGATGGCCATCGATGGCGTTGCGCACTCGTTGTTGTTTCCCACCGTCGCCATGACGTTGTTGGGCACCGCCGATGCCGAGCTGCGCCGAGCATTGCTCACTGCCTACAACCGATGGATCGCCGACCTCTGTGCCGAAGCACCTGGTCGACTCTTCAGCGCGTGCATCGTCGACCCCGACGATGGTGCGACTGCCATGGCAGAGATCACCGCCGCCCGTGCGCACGGTCACGTGGCGGTGCTCGTGCCGCTGTGGTCCGATGGTGACTGGTCGTACTCGAGCGATGAGCTCGTGCGACTGTGGTCGGCCGCCGCCGATCTCGCGCTGCCCGTTGGCTTCCACGCCTTCGCGGCAAAGGCCCGGCAACCGATCCGTCAAGGCCTCGACCTCGCGGTCGAATCGATTGCCGAGCGACCGACGATCGTCGCCCGCGCGGTGGTGCATCTGCTGGCGTCGGGCGTCTTCGAACGAGTCCCGCGGTTGCAATGGTTCTCGGCGGAGAACGACGCGGGCTGGGTGCCGTATCTGTTGGAGCGGGCCGACCGCCTCTACGCCCGCGCCAAGGATCATTTGCCGATCAGCCGTCCGCCGAGCGAGCTCTTCCATGACCACATCTCGGTGACGTTCACCGACGAGCGCGTCGCCGTCGCCAACATCGGCGCCATCGGCGCCACGAACTTGATGTGGGGATCGGACTATCCCCACAACGTCACGACGTGGCCCAACTCACGGGCGCTCGTCGAGGGGATGTTCGACGACTGCGCGGTGCCGGCCGCAACGCGCCGTGCGGTCACGTCGAGCAATGCCGCACGGTTGTTCCGGCGATGACCGTCTCGGTGCGTGCGCCGTTCGCTGCGGGCTCGGTGTCGTTGCGCCTCTACCCGCACCAGCTCGACGAGCCGACGGCGGTGCTCGACGAGTTGCAGCACCAGGCTGCGTTGGCGATCGGCAGCGGCTTCGACGGTGTCATGTTGAGCGAACGCCACGGCGGCGCGTGGGGGCAGATCCCCAATCCGCTGCAGGCCGCGGGTTGGTTGCTCGGCGCGATGCCCGCGGGTTGGGTCGCGCCCTGCCCACTGTTGTTGCCGCTGCGCCTCACGCCGATCGCGGCCGAGGAGATCGCGTGGCTCGACGCCCGCTTTGCCGGCCGGGTCGGTGTCGGCTTTGGCTCGGGCGGCAACGAAGCGGACTTCCGGGTGGTCGGTGTGCCGTTCGCAGAACGAAACGAGCGGTTCGATCGCTCGCTGCGCGACATCGTGGCGCTGCTGCGCGGCAATGGCGATTCCGCGGCGGGCGACCCTGCCATCGCACGGGCCCGGCGTGTGGGCATCCCGCTCGTGTCGGCCGCGATGAGCAACAAGGCGGTCCGACGCGCCGCCGAGCTCGGTATCGGCATCATCGGCAGCTCCCTGCTCGACGAGACGCGTACGCGTGAGCTGGTCGAGCGCTTTCATGCGAGCGGCGGCACCGGCCCCCACATCGTGATCGTGCGGGTGTGGTTGGGTACGCCGCCGTGGGAGCTCATCGATCGTCAGCTCGGTGAGTATCGCCACGCGTCGGGCGGCACGGTATCGACGACCACCGAAGAAGGATTGATCCACGGCGACGACGCGGCGGTCATCGCCACGCGTGTCGTAAAGCGCCTGCGCGCGACACAGGCCGACGCGGTCAACGTGCGCGTGCACGTCGCGGGGCTCGCTCCGGCCACCGCGCGCGAGCAGATCGAAGCGGTCGGTCGCGAGGTGCTGCCGCGACTGCGCGCCGAATGGGCGTCGTGAGCGACGCGCGCCCGCTCGACGACGCGGACCTCGCCGCCCTGCGCGGTGTGGTCGGTGCCGAGCTCGCGGTGCACGTCCGCCCCTATGTCGAATACGCGACCGTCGACAGCCTGCGCAACTTCGCCCGCTCCTATGGCGACGACAACCCGCTCTTCGGCGACGAGGACTACGGGCGAGCGAGCCGGTGGGGCACGATCGTCGCACCGCCGCTGTTCCCGATCGCCACCGGCATACCGGTCGCGGCGTCGGCCGAGCCGGCGGCGGTCGTGCGCCACGCGCTACGCGGCGCGGCCGTCGAAGTCGTCGACGACCGATGGGCGCTGCACCGCGTGATCCACCCGGGCACGCGGCTCGCTCGTGCAGATTCGATCGCCGCCATCGACTTCGCCGAGATCGCGACCGGGCCAACCGCGACCGTGACGACGCGCTCGACCTACACGGTCGGCGACACGCACTACGCGACGCACGATCGCGTGCGGGTGCACGGCGGCCGGTCGATCGCCGATGCCATCGGGTCGGACGATCATCGCGACGAGCGCGACGGCAAGGCGCGCTACGGCGACGACGCGCTCGCCGAGATCGACCGGCTGATCGAGCGGTGGCGCCGCAGAGGGGCGACACCACTCACTGCGAGCGAACTGTCGGTGGGCGCGTCGATCGGGCCGATGGTGAAAGGCCCGTTGACGGTGACCGACCTCGTGGCGTATCGCGGGGGTGTGGGGCCGGGGCCATTCGGTGTCGAACCGCTCGACCTCGCGCGCCACAATCGCCGCACGCGTCCCGACTTCTACGATCGCGACGAGACCGGCGGATGGGATGCGCGCGAGCGCCTGCACTGGGACGAGGCCTACGCGCAACGGTGCGGGCATCCGAGCGCCTACGACTACACGCACACCCGTCTCAACTGGATGGTCCATCTGCTGACCGATTGGATGGGCGATCAGGCGCGGCTCGAGACGATCTCGTTCGTGCACGTCTCGCACAACTACGTGGGCGACACGCACTGGCTCGACGCCATGATTCGTGCGGTCGACACCGAACACGACGTCACGCGGGTCACGCTCGAGTTGCGCGGGGTCAATCAGCTCGGCACGGTCACCTGTCGCGGTGACGCAACGGTGTTGTTCTGAGCGACGTCAGGCCGCGTTGTCGTGCAGTCGGCGCACGGCATCGACGAGAATCTTCTGCGCAATCGTCGGGCTGGTGTCGAGCAACGATGCGAACTCCTGTCGGCTGAGCGCAGCGACCACCATGTCGGTGTCGGCGGTGACCATCGCCATGCGGCGGGCGCCGGTCAACAGCGCGAGCTCGCCGAAGAATTCGCCGGGACCCAACGTCGCGACCTTCATGCCATCGCGTTCGACGCTCGCGGTGCCCGACGCGATGAACATCGCCTCGCGTCCGAGATCGCCTTCGCGTGTCAACACGGTGCCCTGCGGCACTTTGACCGGTGTCAGCAATCGTCCGATTGCTTTGAGTTCTTTCTTGGAAAGGCCGGCGAACAGCGTGCTGTCGCCGGAAAGTTGATCGATGTTGGTAACGGACATGGATTGCTCCTCGACGTCGTGCGGGGGTCACGATCGCCTTCGCGGAGGGTACGGCGGCAAAGTGCCTTCGCTTGCCGTTTCGAGTAAACGAAGCGTGAACTGTGCGTCCGAGTGCCCGATGACCGTTTGTTTCGGCGCTCAATGCGGGCGGACGCCGCACCGGGCACCTCGGGGAGTAAGTTGTCGGGGACCCGCTCCGGGTCAACGACAAGGAGTTCACCCCATGGTCGACAGAGCATCACTTCGACCGATGGAACGGCGCGTGCTTCGTCTTGCCGACGAGGGTGTCGACCAAGCCGAGATCGCCCGCCGCTTCCACCGAACGCCCGAGTTCGTCGGGCGGATGGTCGGTTACACGCACGTGCCTCGCACGGCAACGACCGATGACGCGTCCGTGCTGCGCCCACTCGAGCGCCGCATCCTCAAGTGGCGCGCCAGCGGCACCAACCACGCCGAGATCGGCCGTCGCTTTCGCCGCAGTGCCGCCCACGTCGCGCGCGTCGAGCAGTTGGCCAACTACAAGCTGCGCGCCGGCTGAGCGCCTCGACGAACAACGCCCGCTGGGTTGACGATCGGGTTTTGTGACGCTGACGCGGTAGGCGTTGTGGCGCGTCCTCACGGCATCACGACGCCCGCCTCAATGCGGCGACCAACTCGGCCTCGGCCGCCTCCATGCGGGCGAGCAGGGCCGCCATTTCCTGGATCGCGGCTTCGAGGTCGGTGGTCGAGAGTTCCCGCGGGCGGAGCCCATCGAACTTCTTGAGTTCCTGCATCCAATTCGGGTTTTGCGTCATGTCTGCACAATAACGACGGCCTGTGACAGTCTCGGCCCGAGCCACCGGTCGGCCGAGCCCGCGCTTCCCGCGACTTACGCG
>JBDTLT010000341.1:0-4832 GCA_039934635.1 Acidimicrobiales bacterium | reverse complement strand
GGCGCGACGTCGTCCGTGCGATCGCGCAGTACGCGCCGACCGGCGCCACCGCGCAACACATCGAGGCCCACGCCGACGCGTTCCTCCACGGCCGCCCCGACATCGTCACGCTCACCACGACCGATAACACGGCGCGCTTCTCGACGCGGGAGCTCCTCGACATCGAAACCCGAGTCACTACTACTGCCGTGGCCCGCGTCAACGAGGGCGCCGGTGTGGTGGCGTCGTCGACGATGCGCTCCGTGCTCGCCCTGTATCCCACGATCGCCGGCGAACAAGCACGACTCGTCGCGACGCTCACCACCTCCGGCAACGGCGTCGATGTCGTGGTCGCCGCCGCCGGCACCGGCAAAACCTATGCGCTCGGCGCCGCCCGCGAAGTATGGCGACGCGGCGGCTACCGCGTACAAGGCGCCGCGCTCGCCGGACGCGCCGCGCAAGAACTCGAAACCCACACCCGCATCCCGTCGCAAACCATCACCAAACTCGTCGGCGACCTCCAGCGGCGACCCCTCACCGCCCGCGACATCCTTGTCATCGACGAAGCCGGCATGGCCGGCACACGACAACTCGCACCGATCCTCGACGCCGCCGCTGTCGTCGGCGCGAAGGTGGTGCTCGTCGGCGACTACCACCAACTGCCCGAAATCGAAGCCGGCGGACTACTACGGGGTCTCGCGGCACGTATCGCACCGGTGGAGCTGGTTGAGAACCGGCGACAACACCAACCATGGGAACGCCACGCGCTGATCGAGTTGCGCCACGGCAACGTGCAACAAGCACTCACCGCCTACGCCGAACACGGACACATCCACACCGCACCCGACCGCGACACCGCGCAACGTCAACTCGTCGACGCCTGGCGCACCGCGACCCGCAACGGCGACCACGCCATCATGCTCGCCCCCCGACGCAGCGACGTCGACCAACTCAACACGCTCGCACGACAACAACTCACCGACGACCGCACCCTGCGCGGCGCGGTGCTCACCGTCGACGGAACATCGTTCCAGCGCGGCGAGCGCATCGTCACCCTACGCAACGACTACGACCTCGGTGTCCGCAACGGCACCCTCGCCACCATCACCAAAGTCCATGGGCGAAGCGGCGAGATCACCATCCGACCCGACCACGGCAAGACCCGACGAATCTCGGCCGCGTACCTCCAAGACGGCCACGTCGTACACGGCTACGCCATCACCATCCACAAAGCGCAAGGCATCACCACCGACCGCGCCTACGTGCTCGGCACCGGCGACCTCTACCGCGAACTGGGCTACGTCGCCCTCTCACGCGGACGACTCAGCAACGACATCTACCTCACCGAACCCACCGCACGAGAACACGCCCACCACCTCGAGATCCCCACCGCGCACCGCTCGCCTGGATTGCGTACGTCTCACCAACAGACGCTCGGAATCGACCGATAGCGCTCGGCCGAACTCTGCGCGGGTTCAGCCGGTTGCCATCTCCTCGTGGAGAACATCGGACAGGATGACGGTGGCGGAGATGTCGTCGTCGGTGAGTGCTCGAGCGGCGGGGGATCGATCGTTGCTGCGCAGACGCAGCAGCGTGTAGCGGAGATCGTTTCCGAAGGCGCGCGCGATCTGTGTCGCGACCCAGCCGGCGAGTTCGCGGTCGAATGCGACGAGCCCGCCGGCGATCGCTCGAAGGTCGCCCGTTGCGACGAGGCGGACGAGGTCGTGGATGTCAGAGCCGACCTTGTGCGGATGATCGCCGTGTGGGCGTCTGACCATCGACACTGTCTTCAGCGCGGTGAGCGCGGCAATCGTCGCGACGGGAATCCTCGCGTCGGCGATCACCGCATGGCTGCGGTCGGTCACGATGACCTGCTCGGTCTCGGCGGTGAGGAGTGCACAGCGTCGGGCCAGCGCGAATGCGCGGCGCTCGAGATCGACCGGCAGCGGGTCGTCGGCAAGGTCCATCACGTCGATGTCGACGGTGCCGTCCCCGATCGGCACCTGAATGTCGCCGCTGACGACGACGCTGGTGACCCCGTCAGCGATCAGCTGTTGGATGAGTTCGGCCTGTGAACGGGCGACGGTGTCCGCGTCGGCGGTCGGCCGTGTGATCGATCCGAGCCGAAGGAACACGCCCAGGCCGCCGATGAGCACCCATGGCTGAGCGGTGGGGAAACGGCCGAGTGCCTCGACCGCACGCGCGAGCACGGTGTCACGCTCTGCAGTGACAAGGATCGGCGGTCGGTCACCAGACACGACGCACCTCGGGCGGCAGGTTTCGCGACCACAACTCGAGGGTCTCGCGGCCGCGGGCAGGATCCATCGCGAGGTCCAACGCCGCGATGACGGCGCTCGGCGCGCGGAACGGAAGGTCGATCACGTGTGAGCGGTCGTAGCGGCGCTTGCACACGTACGGCGCGGGTGCGACCGCGACCGTGCAGGCGTGCCTGCCGAACTCGGCGACACCGAGCAACGTCCGGGCGTGGCGAAGCGATTGAACATCGGGCAAGTAGAAGTCGGGGGCGGCATCGCCGCCGATCACGATCGGCGCACCCCACGCAGCGGCGGCGAAAGAGTCAGCGAGCACCCAGCCGGGCCCGGCGATGTCATCGAAGCCGAGCTTCAGCCGGCTGTTCACCGCTCCGCCGTTCGGTCGGGGCAGATCGGCCAGTGGTACGCGCACCGGAGACCAGACGTCGACGATGGAGTCGAACAGATCGGGAACTGCCGGCTCGCCGCGCTCGTCGACCAGATGTGCGTCACGCAACGCGGCGAGCTGCTTGGAGACGGTCCCGGGCGATCGATCCAGTAGGGACGCGGTGGCTCGCACCCCGCCGGTGGCGACGGATCCGTCCAACACCGCCAACGCCACATCCATCAACGACGGCACGTCGAGCCGCAACCGTCTCGATGCCCCTGCCTCGACAGTCAGAGCCGCGACGGTGGTGTCGACCAGCAGCGGGCGACGCCAAAGCCGTAGATGCCCGTGGGTGTCGAAGAATCCGATGTCGTGCTCGATCAACGCGTCGCGCACGGTGGCCGACAGCCGGCGGGCGACCAACACGACATACACACCGGCCGGTCGGCGAGCCGCCAACGCGCTGACGTCGGCCGTGTTGGGTGCGGCTTTGATCGCCACTGCCACGGACACGCCTTCGATCGACCCGACCGCATCCCAGCCCTGCGCTCTCTCGCCGGTGGTGAGTGTGGCGTCGAGTTCCAGCTCGCGCAGCGTCGTGAGGAACCCATCCAACAGCTCGCCGAGCGACGATCTCATGCACCCATCGTAGCGATGTTTCCTGTTTCCGCACGCGGAAACAGCGATCAGACGGCGAGACACTCCCGCCTCAAGAACCGAGGCTTGTGTCGCCGATGCCCTCTTGCACGACGGACGGATCCAACAGCCGAGCAGCGGCGGCGGCGGTCCGTTGAGGGCGGTTACCAAGGCTCTGCACGTAGCCGGCAGTCGTGGCGGGACTGCCGTGTCCGACATGGCGAGCGATGTCGGCGAGATCGACCCCTTCTTCCGCGTAGAGCGCGGTCACAACACTGCGCCGTCCCGTATGCGTCGCGATGCCGAGGGGATCGAGCCCGGCGCGACGCGCGGAGTCCTTTACGACCTTCGTCACGGTTTGGCGCAAGAGGAGGCCGCCATCGCCAGTTGTGAACACGAGATCGATCGGAGTGCCGTGGAAGGTCTGCGTCTGCCACTCGCCACCGAGCGCCAGGCGGTCCTTTGCCTGAGCGCGCCGGCGCTTGCGCAGCAACTCGACCACGGTAGGGGCCAAGAAGTGCACGCCCTCGACGCCCGCAGTCTTCGGTGGCCCGAGTACGACACCCCGACCATCCACGTAGACGGCGGCGCGACGCACGGTTGCGGTGCCCGCGTCGAAATCGATATCGCTCCACGCGAGGCCGAGCACTTCTGACACGCGCCATCCCTGGACGAACAGCATCGCGACGGCAGCGCCAAGGCGGTGGTCGGCTGCCGCGGCGACAAGGGAACGGATGTCGCTCGACGGCAGTGCCCGGGCGGCGGTTCGCTCCTTGCGCGGAGGCCGCACGCGATCGACCGGGTTGGTGAGGAGGAGCCCGTGAGCGACGGCCTCGGAGAGGACTTGCTTCAACGTTGTGCGAGTGTCGGCGACGGTCTTCGCGGCGAGGCCACTGTCGAGCAGTTGAGCCTGCCATGTCGCGACATGTTCGCTGCGCAGTTCGACGACGGCGAGTGATCCGAGAGAGGACTCGATACGCGCGACTCGATCGCTGTACTTGCCGTAGGAGGAGGGGCGCACTTGGTGCTGGGCGACCGTCGTCAACCACCACCTCGCCAGCGCTGCGACTGTTGTCGAACGTTCGAGTCGCGCGGGCACGCCCGTTGCTGCAATCTCGGCTTTGCGTTCGGCCAGCCTTCGCAACGCCTCTTCTCGGGTGCGACCCGAGACCGTGTAGCGCTGCAGATCGCCGGGCACGCGATAGGTGGCTCGCCATCGGCCGTTGGGCTCTTGATAGAGCGATCCCTCGCCGTTCGCGACCTTGCCTCGAATGCTCACCGAGCCGCTTCCATCCGCCGACCGCTTGCCGCGTGCCCTGCGTGCCACGGCGGTCCCTTCAACCCTCGAGGTGCCAATGACGGTACCCGAATGTGGGAGCAACGATGGGAGCAACGCAACCCAACATGGGAGCAACGGTGGGAGCAACGCTCCAGAAACGTCAGCGGACGATGGCGGACCCGAGCGGACGTTTCACCTGGTCAGAGGGCCGCAAGTGCGGATATCGGCGGACTTCGGCGACTAGCAGCGAACGGTGTGGCGGAAGGTGAGGGATTCGAACCCTCGGTGACCCGGAGGC
>JBDTLT010000340.1:0-4835 GCA_039934635.1 Acidimicrobiales bacterium | reverse complement strand
GCAACACCGCTTTGGTCTCGCTGACATAGACGGTGATGACCGACATGTCTTCGGACACCGCGATGACCGGCACGTCGATCGAGCGGGCCACGCGCTCGGCCGTGCGGTGACGCGTGCCGGTTTCGCTCGTGGGCACGCTCGGGTCGGGCACGAGATGCACGTTGGCCCGCGCGATGCGGCTGGCATCGGCCGCGAGAATGATCGCGCCATCCATCTTGGAGAGCTCTTGCAGGCGTTGCGGGCTGTAGGCCGCGTCGAGCAGGAACCCGCCCGAACAGATGCTGAGCACATTGGGGCCGTCACCGACGACGATCAGCGCGCCTTTGCTGCCCTGGATGATGCGATCGAGACCGTCGCGCAACGGCATGCCCGGCGCAACCTGCCGCAGCACGTCGAGGATCTTGGCCGCCAAACGCTCGGGCATTTGCCGAGTCTACTCGGGGTGACCAGCTGCTCGGAGAAAATGCGCCTCCCTCACCGCACTCATTCACCACCCAACCCGACCCGCTCGATGGCCTCCCGCACGCTCGCGACCCGGATCGATCTGATCGACTTCGGCAACGTCGGCGCGTGCTTGGGTACCACGATGCCTTCGATGCCGAGCCGGAGACATTCGCCGATGCGTTGCTCGTGATGACTTGCCCGCCGCAACTCGCCGCCGAGGCCCACCTCTCCGTAGGCCGCGAGCGTGCCCGGTAGCGCCACACCGGCCGCGGCCGACGCGACGGCGAGACAGATCGCGAGATCGGCGCCGGGCTCGCTGGCATCGACACCACCGACCGCAAGCGCGTAGACATCGCGCTCGCCGAGTTGCACACCCGCCCGCTCGCGCAGCACCGCCAGCAAGAACCCGAGCCGGCCCGCGTCGACGCCCTGAGCCGAGCGCCGCCCGCTATTGGAATGCGCGACGAGCGCCTGCACCTCGACGAGGAACGGACGGTGCCCGTCGACGATCGGCACGAGCACCGACCCCGCGATGTCGGCCGCTCGATCGGCCAGGAACAACCGGCTCGGATCGGGGACAGGAATCAGACCGTGCGGTTGCATCTCGAGCACACCGAGCTCGTTGGTGCCACCGAAGCGATGCTTGACCGCGCGCAGCACCCGCAGCGCGTGGTGCCGGTCGCCTTCGAACGACAGCACCGTGTCGACGAGATGCTCGAGCACGCGCGGCCCGGCCAACGTGCCGTCTTTGGTGACGTGGCCCACCAACACCAGTGGCACATCGCGTGCCTTGGCGACCGCGGAGAGTCGATGCGCGCAGTGGCGCACCTGCGCGACCGACCCGGCGGTGGAGGACAACTGCGGGTCCGCGACCGCCTGAATCGAGTCGACGACGACGAACGCCGGCGACATCTCGTCGATGTGTTGGGCGATCGCGCCGACGTCGCCTTCGGCCACTGCCCACAGATTGTCGTGCAACGCCTTGGTGCGGGCGGCACGCGCCTGTAGTTGGTGCAACGACTCTTCGGCGGACACGTAGAGCACCCGCTGTCCGCGCGCGGCATAGGCACCGGCGATCTGCAACAGCAGGGTCGACTTGCCGATGCCGGGCTCGCCGCCGAGCAGTGACACCGAACCGGCGACGAAGCCGCCACCGAGCACTCGGTCGATCTCGGGCAGGCCGGTCGGCACGGCGACGAAGCGGGCACTGTCCACGGCAGAGATCGACTGCGGACGCGTCAGCGTCGAGGGATGCGGCACACCGGTCGGTGCGGCCGCCTCGACTTCTTCGACGAGCGTGTTCCACTCGCCGCAGCCGTTGCAACGACCGCCCCACTGGGGACTGCCCTGCCCGCATTGAAGGCACATGAAGACGGTGCGCTGTTTGGCCATGGCGCCACCCTAAACAGGGGGTGTGACACTCAGTTCACGACACCGCGAGCGGGCCCCTCAGAGTGGACAACTAGGCGGACGACTAGGTCGTGACCCGTCCCCCCTTGAACAGCTCGAACAGCGAACTCACTCGGCGGTACGGCGAACCCTCGACCGGCTGCGGCGCGAAATGCACGACCGCCATGCCGAGTTTGCGCCCGGCGGCGAGATTCTCGATACGGTCGTCGACGAGCAGGCAAGCGCGCAGCGGCACGTCGATGGCGTGCTCGAGCGCCGCGAACATCGATTCGGCCGGCTTGCGCGAACCGACCGTGCCGCTGACGATCCACGGGTGCACCCGCCGGTCGAGCTCGAATCGCCGGCGCAAGAGCGCCGACCACTCGGCGACGTCGTTGGTACAACACGCCACGGCGATGCCCCGTCGAAGCATCGCGTCGAGAAATTCGTGCACGCCGTCGCTGAGCTCGAAAAGTTGTGTGTACAACCGATCGAGGTCATCCGGATCGCCCGATACGCCGAGCAGTGACCACAACTCACTGGTGGTGTGCCGCCCGAGCGAGGCGTCGACATAGCGCGCTCGGATCGCCTGCGGGTCGTCGATGCCCCCGCGCTCGTGCACGAACGGGATCAACAACGCTTCGACATCATCGTCATGGCGATAAAGGACGCCCATCGCGTCGAGCACCACGAGCTGAATGCGCTTCTGGTTACCGGTCGCCGGTCTACTCGTGGGAGGGGCCGCGTCCGCTCCTGGCTCCAACGCCCGAACGGTCGCCACGGTGGTCAGCGGTGCGGGACCCGGACCCGCGTCGACGGCGGACCGAGCCGATAGCCGTGGCACCGACGCGGCCACGGTGCGAACGTCATCGCGGCGATGGCCGCGCCGCGGACGCCGAACGAGCGCGAGCACCAATGAGGCGACCGCGGCGATGCCGAGGATGGCCGCGAAGATCGACCAGCGGCGCGCCCCACCCTGCACGTCGTCGGAATGCACCGAGATCGTGGTCGGCGCGGCTCCGGGTACGACGTCCCACTCGGCGCGCGACCCGCCGACGCGGTCGGCGTCGCCCTTCACGTGGCCGGGCAGCACGATCGACAACACGAGCGATGCGTCACCCGTCTCCTCGAGCACATCGGCCGTCGGCCGTCCGAGCGCGTTGCCCCCCAGCAACTGGGCGATCTCGGAATCACTGAAGGCGTCGAGACCACGAGTCGGGTCGATCGTGCCCGTCACCGAGTACGTCACTTTGGCGAAGGCGGTCGAGCGCAAGAGGTGAAAGTCACGAAAGATGCCGTTGGGCCCGTCGATCTCGCTCATGATGGCGGTGAACTGCTCGCTGCCGGCGAACGGCTTGATGGCGTGGATCCACTGAAGCCCCGACGCGTCACGTTCGGGTTCCTTTTGTGGCCCCGACACGCTCCATCCGGCGGCCCGCACGTCGTCGAGGCGCAAGTCGCCGGCGCGGGCGAGCGCCTCGTCGTCGAAGCCCACGTTGACGTGGACCTCACCCGAGCCGTCATCGCGGACCGCGACGTCGACACTGGCATCGATGCGACAGGCCGAGAGCAGCGCCGCCGCCCCCACGAGCAGGAACACGCGAGCGAGAGCGCGGGAAGGTCGAAGGGCGGCCACAGCGCCTGCCAGAGTAGTTGCCGCGAGCGGGAACTCCTGCGTATGCAATGCCTACGGGGGCGGCGAACCGCCCCCGTCGCGTCAGATCAGCTGTCGCCGCCGACTTCGGCCATCTCGACCGCCGGCGGGGTGAACCCGTCGACGGTGCGGAAGATGATGTTGCGCTCGCCGGTCTCGTCGGGTTCGACGTCGACCACGATCATCGTGCCGGCGCGGAACTCTTTGAGCAGGAGTCGCTCGGACATGGGGTCTTCGACGAGGCGCTGGATGGCTCGGCGCAACGGTCGGGCCCCGAGAGTGGGGTCGTACCCCCGCTCGGCCAGGAACAGCTTGGCCGCGTCGGTCAACTCGATGCCGATGCCCTGCGCCGCCAGCTGCGTGGTGACGCGCTTGGTCATGAGATCGACGATCTCGGTGACCTCGGGTCGCGACAGCTCGTGGAAGACGATGACTTCGTCGATGCGGTTGAGGAACTCAGGACGGAAGTGGATCTTGAGCGCATCGGTGACCTTGTCCTTCATGCGCTCGTAGGTCACGGCCTCGTCGACCTTGGTGAAGCCGAGGTTGGCCTTGCGCAGATCCTGCGTGCCCAAGTTGGACGTCATGATCAGCACCGTGTTGCGGAAGTCGACGGTGCGGCCCTGTGAATCGGTGAGCCGGCCTTCTTCGAGGATTTGCAACAGCGTGTTGAACACGTCGGGGTGGGCTTTTTCGATCTCGTCGAACAGCACCACCGAGAACGGCTTGCGCCGCACGGCCTCGGTCAGCTGGCCGCCCTCTTCGTAGCCGACATAGCCCGGAGGCGAGCCGACGAGGCGAGAGACGGTGTGCTTTTCCATGTACTCGGACATGTCCAAGCTGATGAGCGCGTGCTCGTCGCCGAAGAGGAACTCGGCCAGCGTCTTGGCCAGCTCGGTCTTACCGACACCCGAGGGGCCGAGGAAGATGAACGAGCCCGACGGGCGCTTGGGGTCTTTGAGACCGGCCCGCGTGCGCCGGATCGCTTGCGACACGGCGCGGATGGCATCGACCTGGCCGATGACCCGCTTGTGCAGCTCGTCTTCCATGCGCAGGAGCTTGGCCGTCTCTTCTTCGGTGAGCTTGTAGACGGGGATACCCGTCCACACCGACAACACCTCGGCGATGGCTTCTTCGTCGACCTCGTCGAAGAGATCGACGCCCTTGGCCTTGATGTCGGCCTCCATGGACGACTTGCGGCCTTGCAGTTCTTTTTCGCGATCGCGCAGACGCCCGGCTTCTTCGAAGCGCTGGGCCTCGACTGCCTCTTTCTTCTTGCGCTGCACTTCGGCGATCTCGTTTTCGACCTCTTTGAAGTCGGGCGGTGCCTGCATGCGCTTGATGCGCA
>JBDTLT010000339.1:0-4850 GCA_039934635.1 Acidimicrobiales bacterium | reverse complement strand
TCGAGCACGATGGGCAACGCATGCACCTGTCGGGAGAATCGCAACGAAACGCGCCGTTCGACGGTGATCGTGTCGGCATCGTCGGTGGTGATGTCGCGGCGGGCACGCGCTTCGAGGTCGGCCAAAGTGGCCGGCAACCACCGCACGGCGCGCTCGAGTGGTTCGGGTCGCAACTCGACTTCAGCGAGCGAGCGTAAGTCGGTGGCGGCCGCGCCGTAGGCGGAGAACACTGATGCGAGCGCGGGAACGACGACTTCGCGCACGCCAAGATCTTCGGCATAACGACCGGCGTATTGCGGCGCCGCTCCTCCATAGGCGTAGAGCGCGAAGTCGGCCGGATCGTGTCCGCGCTGCACGGTCGAGCGGCGCACGAGATCGGCCATCTGCGCGTTTGCCACACGCAGGATGTCGTCGGCGATCTCGTCCACGCTCTTGCCGAGCGGCCCGACGAGCTCGCGCTCGATGGACGACCGCGCCGCGGCCGCATCGAGCGTCAACTGCCCGCCCAGGCGGTCGAGGTAGCCGAGCGCAACCGCAGCGTCGGTGACCGTCGGCAGGCGGCCACCGCGGCCGTAACAGACCGGTCCCGGATCGGCGCCGGCAGACTGGGGGCCGACGCGCAACGAGCCGGTGGTGTGGTCGATCCACGCGATCGATCCGCCGCCCGTGCCGATCGACGTGAGATCGACCACCGGCGTCGCCAACGGATACATGCCGATCATCGGCCGTCGTGCGAACTGCAACCGCCCGTCCGCGACGATGCCGACGTCGAAGCTCGTGCCGCCGACGTCGGTGGCGACCACGTTGGCGTGGCCGAGCCGCCGCCCGAGATCCAACGACGCGGCGACGCCGCCGACCGGACCGGAGTTCAGCGTGTCGACCGGAGTGCGGGAGATGCGGGTCGCGTCGCGCACGCCGCCGCTCGTCTGGGTCACCACGAACCGACCGGTGAAGCCGAGCTCGGCGAAGCGTTGTCCGAGCCGTTCGATGTAACGCGACACCAACGGAGCGACGTATGCGTTCAACAACACCGTGACGCTTCGCTCGTACTCGCCGATGCGCGGCGCGACTTCGTGCGACAGCGACACGTGAATCGCCGGCAACTCTTCGGCGACGATCTCGCCAAGACGCAACTCGTGGCGCGGATCGACGACGGACCACAAGAGCGAGATGGCAATCGCTTCGACATCGTCGTCGCCCAGCCGGCGAATGGATTCACGCGCGTGCGCTTCGTCGAGTTGCAGCAACACCTTGCCGTGCGCATCGATGCGCTCGCGCACACCGATGATGCGCCGGCGCGGCAACAGCATCGGCGGCTTGTGCCAGTGCGCCGCCTCGGTGCGGTACTCCTCGTCGATACCGATCACCTTGTTGCCCTTGGCGATGGGCACGGTCGCTTCGAATCCGGCGGTGGTGAGCAGGCCCACGCGCGCGCCGGTACCGGTGAGCAGCGCGTTGATGCCGGTGGTGGTGGCGTGCGCGATGAGCTCGGCATCGGCGATCGCCGTTGCCCCGGAGATGCCGAGCGTCGACGCGGCCCGGTCGATCGAGTCGAGAATGCCCTGGCTCAGGTCATGCTTGGTCGACAGGGCCTTGCCGACACCGACGCGCCCGCCCGGGGCGAGGATCACGGTGTCGGTGAAGGTCCCGCCGGTGTCGACGCCGATGCGATACATCTCACGCGGCCGTCTTCAAGAGGATGCCGAAGAACAAGGTGACCACCGAGCTCACACCGCCGATTGCGCCCCACAAGGCCAGCGCCGGTTTGGTCTTGGCTTGCGTGTGCAGGAACGCACCGATGCCGCTTAGTGCCACGAACGTCAACTTGATGAACATCGTGATCTGGTAGTCGGTGCCTCTGTTGTTGAAGTCGACCGCCGACATGTTCCATCCGCCGGTGATGACGAGCACGGCGAACGCCGGCCACGCGATCTTGTTGAAGCGGTTGACGATGGCGCGGCGCGCCTCACCATCGAGTGTGCGCAGCGTCGGGAGAAGGCCGGCGAGCGTGAGCTGTCCTCCGACCCACACACTCGCGGCGATCACGTGGAGGAACAGCCGGATTGTGGCCGAAGAAGGACTGAGCATTCAGTCGAACCCGAATTGGCTGCCGGTCGGCATGGCGAAGGTCGTCGGCCACGCGTCCGCGCGCACCATGGCGTCGGTGCCACCGTCGACGAAGACGAGCGAGCCGCACATGAACCGGCATCCGTCGCCGATGAGCATGTGCTCGATCCACGCCGCGATCTCGTCGGCCTGGCCGAAGTCACCGGTCGGCACGGGAAACGCCTTGATGGCCGGACCGTACTCCGCGCTGTCGAGGCCGGCCTGCAACAGAGGCGTCAACGTCGCGCCCGGTGCGATGGCGTTGAGCCGGATGCCCGAGCCGGCCCAGTCGGGCGTCGGTGCGTGGCGGCGCACGAAGCGCGCCACCGCGGTCTTGGACGATCCGTAGGTGGTGCCGTCGCCATACTTCTTGGCCAACGAACGCGCGAGGGGCTCGTCGAGCGCAAGGCAGGCGTCGATCAGATCGGCGGGAAGACCGGGCATCGTCGTCGTCGAGTTGGACGAGATGGCAACGACCTGTCCGCGCCGTGAATTGGCCAACGCGACGCGCAGCCCGCTCAACAACGCTTCGGTGCCGAACCAGTTGATCGACACCATGGCTTCGGCGTCGAACGGAGGGCCCACACCCGCCGCGGTCACCAACCCGTCGAGGTGTCCCTGCGATCGTTCGAGCACAGCCGCAACCGCGGCGCTGCGCCCGTCCGCAGTCGACAGGTCGGCGATGATCTCGGCGTGATGAAGGTCGACGCCCACCACGGCGTGACCGGCTTTTTCGAGCCGGGCTCGGGTGGCTGCGCCGATACCCGATCCGGCTCCGGTGATTGCGAACAGGCCCATCGAGACCCCCATCATTCTCTGTGGACGCGAGGCGCGTTTCTATCGCAGTTCGGACACAATGGGGAATGCCGCTCGACAAGGACGTGTATCTCGGAGCCATCGAACGGGAAGGTGAACTGCTGCTCAACGCCGCCGACGGCAACCTGGGCGGCATCATCCCGGCGTGCCCGGGTTGGACCGTGCAGACGGTGCTGGTGCATGTCGGGCGTATCTATCGCTCGGTGACCGAGCATGTCACCAAGCGTTCGATCGAGATGATTCCCTTCGAAAAGACGCCGTCACCCGACAGCTTCGAGGTCGTCAACTGGTTTCGTGAGTCGTTGGCCCTATTGCTCGAGGCACTCGGCGACGCCGACCCGTCCGATCCCGTCTGGTCGTGGTCCGACGACAAGACGGCGGGCTTCTACTTCCGCCGCATGGCCCACGAGACCGCCATGCATCGCTTCGACGCGGAGGCCGCGTCGGGCACGCCGTCACCGTTCGACGGTGACCTCGCCGCCGACGGCATCGCCGAGTTCTACGCGCTGATCCTGCCGTCCAATGTCGAGCGCCGTGGCGTGACGTTGCCGTCGGGATCGCTGCATCTCCACCGCTCCGACGGTGAAGGGGAGTGGATGGTCCAGGCGGTTGACGGCGCGGTCGCGCTCACGCAGGAACACGGCAAGGGCGACGCCGCCGTGCGCGGTCCGGCGTCTGATCTCTTCGTGTTCGCATGGCATCGCGGCATGCCGGCCAGCTTGCAGATCTTCGGTGACGAATCCGTGGCGCGGGCGTGGGCGGGTCTCGCACCATGAACCCATCGTTTCGTGAGTCCGGCGCCTTCGACTCGATCATCTCGGTCGCGGCGTTCATCCTGCTCGACAAGTTCTTCGGCCTTCCGTGGGCGATCGCGGGCGCGACTGCCTGGTCGCTCAAGGCCGCGTACGTAAAGCATCGCAAGGGCCAGGGCATCGGCTGGCTCTTGCCGACGACGACGATCTATCTCGTCATCCGCGGCATGATCGGCATCATCACCGATTCGCGGGCGGCCTACTTCGGCATCGGTATCGGCACAAAGGCGGCCATCGGCCTCGGTCTCATCGGGTCGGTCGTCGTCGGCAGGGGCCTCGGCACGATGTATGCACATCGGGTGCTGCCCTTTCCCGACGACGTGCGGTTGCATCGCTACTACCGATCGACGATGAACCATCTCACCGTTCTCGCCGGCTGCTACGAGATTGGCTCCGCCGGATGGGACGTCTGGCTGTACAACCACTCGTCCAAGAGCGGATTCATCCTGATCCGCCTGCTCGTCAGTTGGGTCAGCGCGTTCGTGGTGATCTTCGGCGCGATCTTCTACGCCGATTGGCGACTGCGCCGCATCCCTGGTTTCGGGGGCCTGCTCGAGTTGGCCGAAGCCACCCTCGAGCACCGCAACGCCTCGACGGCACCGGCTAGATTGCCCGCGCCAGACGCAACCAGCCAGGGGGACCGATGACCGCCACGACCAACACGGTGAAGAGCAATTGGGGTCGGTGGGGCGACGACGACGAGCGGGGCGCGCTCAACCTGCTGACGCCCGACGTCATCAAGGCTGCGACGGCGTCGATCAAGCACGGCAAGGTCTACAGCCTCGGCATCCCCATCCAGTCGCAGGGTGTGCCGCTGATGGACTACCGCGGCACGCCGATGCGCCTCACGTTGCAGGACTCCACCGACGACGGCATCTACAAGATGTACGGCTGTCACGATGGCACCGGCGCGCACGAAGACGTGCTCGTGATGGCCTCGCACACGACGTCGCACATGGACGCGCTCGTCCACGTCTACGGCGACTACAAGCACTACAACGGCGTAGGTCACGACACCATGCACGCGCTCGGTGGCGCGCAAAAGCTCAGCATCGACAAGGTCGGCGGGTTCGCGGCTCGTGCGGTGCTGCTCGACATGGTCAAGTACTTCGACGA
>JBDTLT010000338.1:0-4861 GCA_039934635.1 Acidimicrobiales bacterium | reverse complement strand
TCGGGGTCGGCCCAGATGTTGAACTCGGCGACCGCAGTGACATTGCCGAGGCCGTGTGCCGCGCCACCCATGATGGTGAGACTGCGCCATCGGGAGAGGAACGTGGGATCCCGGCCGATGGCCAGCGCGATGTTGGTCAACGGACCGATTGCAATCAGGTCGATCTCGTCGTCGCCGCAACTCATGTCCAGCAGGTAGCCGACGGCATCGTCGCTCGCTTGGGTGCGGTGCAACTCGGGATGCGCGACCGTGCCGAAGCCCGTGAGACCGTGCACCCGCGCCGCGCCGTGAACCGGCGCGACCAACGGCCGCTCTGCTCCTCGGTGGACGGGTACATCGAGGTTGGCGATCTGCGTGACGGCGAGCGCGTTGCGCGTCGTGTGGTCGATCGAGACGTTGCCGTTGACGGTGGTGATGCCGACGAGATCGCCATAGCGAGCGGCGGTGAGGATGGCGATGGTGTCGTCGACGCCGGGATCGCAGTCGAGGATGATCTTCGCCCGGCGATCAGGGCCGGTGGCCGGCCGCGAGGTCACAGCACGCCACGTGCGAGTTCGTGCGCGTGTTCGAGCATGCGGTCGACCCGCGTTGCAATGTCGTGCACATTGCCCGTCGCGGTCATGCCGCCTGTCGCGCCGGCGAGACGGCGCGCGTACGCGCCTTCGACGATGCAGGCCTGCTTCCACCACGAGAACACGCGGTAGTACGGGAGATCGGACAGGTCGAAGCCCGATCGTGCTTGGTAGCGACGGATGACTTCGTCGCTGCGGCAAAAGATGGGTTCGAGCGTCGGTGGGTCGCTGAGCACGAACATCGTGGCACCGGGATCGGTCCAGTAGAGCATGGACCACGCGAAGTCGGCAACGGGGTTGCCGATCGTGCACAGCTCCCAGTCGAGTACGGCAGCGATCTTGTAGTCGTCGTTCATCACCGTGTTGTCGAATCGGTAGTCACCATGCGCGAGCGCGGGGGGTGCAACTTCGCGGGGCTTGGCGCGCGCCATGCGTTCGTGCAACTCGACCATGAGCGGCAGGTCGCGGATGTTGGCGCGCTCGACTTGATCACGCCAGCGTTTGAGTTGGCGACCGACGTAGTCGTCGCGCTTGGCCAGGTCGCCCAGCCCGACCGAATCGACGTCGGTGGTGTGCATGGCGACCTGGACGTCGATGAGTGAATCGGTCGCGACGTCGGCGTCGTGTTCGCTCATGCCCGCGCACGAAGCGCGGTCACGGAGGATGTGGCCGTCGACGAAGCTCATCACGTAGAACTGCGCTCCCGTGACCGAGTTGTCGTCGCAGTACGCGATGCACTCCGGCACGGGGACGGCGCTCCCCGCCAACGCCGACATGAGCCGGTACTCGCGATGCATGTCGTGCGCGGTCGGCAATGTATGGCCGGCGGGCGGCCGTCGCAGCGCCCACTGGTGACCGGCGGTGTCGGTGACGCGGAACGTGAGGTTGGAGCCGCCGGCCGCGATGAGCTTGTAGTCGAAGGGAGCCGTCGCGCCGTCGACGTGCGCGCTCAGCCAGTGGTCGACTGCGGGTCGTGCGATGCCGCGGGGCTCGGATCTGGTCGCGTTGTCTGCGGATTCAGCCACTCGGCGAGCATAGGCCGAAGGGCGGAGCCTGGGACCGAGCGGCCGGAGCGGAATGCCGGCGCCGGTGCTCCGGGTCGATGTGCAAGCATGGCGCCCACCGAAGCGTCGAGGAAGGGAACCCATGAACGACCGCGTCATGATCGCCACGATCGTCACTCATCCGGGCAAGCGAGACGAACTGGCCAAGGTTTTCGCCGAGATGTTCCCCGTTGCCGCGAACGAGCCCGGCACCATGTTCTATACGTTGATCGAAGGCGACCAGCCCGACACGATGTACTTCTACGAGCACTATCGCGATCAGGCGGCCATGGACTCGCATCTGGGCGGCGAGGTGCTCACTGCGCTGCGGGGCAAGATGGGCGCGCTGATCGCGTCGGGCGACGCGGTCACCGGCACCGTCGTCCAGAAGATCCGCTGAACCGCCGACGCGGCGAGCGGCGATGAACCCTGAACGAGACGCCATTGTCGGTCGACTGAGCCGATCGATCGCGGGGCGCGTGGCCATCGTGACGGGCGCCGCGTCTGGTATGGGTCGCGCCACGGCGGCCCTCTTCGCCCGCGAGGGTGCGTTGGTCGCCGCGCTCGATCTCAACGAAGCCGGGCTGGCATCGCTGGTTGCCGAATCACCGGGCACGATCGTGGCGTTCGTGTGCGACGTGTCGGACGACGAGGCCATAACGGCGACGGTCGACGCAGTACACCATGCCTTCGGGCCGATCGACATCTTGGTCAACAACGCGGGGACGACCGCCGCCGCTCCCTACGACGATGCCCAGTTTCCGCAGGCGTGGGAAAAGGCCATTGCGATCAACCTCACCGCACCAATGCGATTCGTGCGCGCTTGCCTCGACGATCTCCGCCGCAACGGTGACGGTCGCATCGTCAACATCGCGTCGACCGAGGCGTTGGGCGCGACGATCCGCACCGGGCCGTACACCGCGTCCAAGCACGGTGTCGTCGGCCTGACGCGATCGCTGGCGGTCGAGCTCGGTCGGTCGGGCGTGACCGCCAACGCGATTTGTCCCGGCCCGATTCGCACGGGGATGACCGCCCAGATACCAGAGGACTCCAAGAGCACGTTCGCCAAGCGGCGCGTCCCGGTCGGTCGCTACGGCGAGCCCGAAGAAGTCGCACACATCATCTTGTCGTTGGTCTTGCCGGCGAGCTCGTATCTGAACGGCACCGTGATCCCCGTCGACGGTGGCATGACGGCCAACAACCGCTGACCATGCGACGGTAGGCTCGCCGCAATGGGTGCCACCGCGATACTCAAGACACTCGATATGGGTGCCACGATCGATTGGTACACGCGCGTCGGTTTCGAGCTGCGTGGCCAATTCCCTGACAAAGGCGACGCCACATGGTGCGAGTTGGCGCGCGATGGTGTGATCTTGCAATTCCTCGCCGGCGAAACGCCGTGGCCCGAGGCACCGGGCTTCACCGGCACGATCTACATCTACCCACCCAGCGTGACCGAACTGCACGAGTCCGTCCGGCACCACACGCCAATCGAGTGGGGCCCCGAGGTTCGCGAGTGGGGCATGCGTGAGCTCGGGCTGCGCGACCCCAACGGCTACTTCATCACGTTCGCCGAGCCGGTCACTCAGTAGGGCCGCGACCGCGTCAGCGGGAAAAGGCGATCGTCTCGATCGTGAGATACGAGCGGGTGTTGGTGAAATCGATGAACCCGCTGGTGTCGTCGCGCACGGCGTCAGGGCTGCCGGGCGCCGTGTAGAACCGCTCGATCATGTCGTCGACCGAACGGAACCACAGCTCGGAGATGCCGTCGATGAGCGGCGCAGGTCGCGTGCCGACGGGCTCGGCGACAAAGTTTTGCACGTATTGCCAGCAGCCGATGTGGTGGAGCTTCGCGATGGAGACATGGTTGCGATAGCGGGCGACGAACTCGGCGAAGCTCAGATCGGGCCGGCGCGCAACCAATGACATCTGCTTGACCCCCGGAGTCGCCACACCATCGGGCCAATCTCGGTCATAGATCCAGGCGTCGTTCTCGTCGACCCACCAGCCGGTGCTGTCGGCGGCGATCGTCAACAGATGATCGGTGAGTGCTTGTTCGGAATGCGGGTAGCGCCACGTCCGGGTGGCGGGATGCGCGGAATCGAACCACGTATGGACGAGGCCGTGCCATTCGATCGGGCGCACGCGCAGGCCGATTGCCTCGAACAGTTGCTGATCCGTCTGCACGATGTTGACCGCGACCTTGACGACGCCGTCCTGGTGTGCGGCGACCTGAGTGCCGTGGTCGATCAACTGCTGCGTGAACGTGAACTCGTCGACGTCGTCGCGACGACGCACCAACGTGATCTGCTTGCTCGATGTCATCGTCATGCCCTCTCTTCGTGCGACATCGTGCCACCCGCAGTGGCGCCGTTGTCGACGGTCAGCAAGGTGCCGTTGATGAACGACGCACGGTCGCTGCACAACCAAACGGCGGCCTGCGCCTGTTCGAGCGGATCGCTGATGCGCTGGCCGGGCTGACTGCGCGCAATTCGTTCGAGCGCGTCGGGAGACGCGCCGGCGTTTTCGAGCATCATGCGCGACAACGTGGCGCCGGGGCAGATGGCATTGACCCGGATGTTGTCGAGCACGTATTCGAGCGCCGCCGTCTTGGTGAGCCCGGCGATGCCGTGTTTCGCTGCCGTGTATGCCGGCAAAGCGGGGCTGGCGACTAACGACGACACCGACGCGGTGTTGACGATGGCGCCGCCGCCCTGTGCGAGCATCTGGCGTAGCTCGCGGCGCATGCACAGCCATGTGCCGGTGAGCATCGTGCCGATGACGAAGTCCCAATTCTCCTCGGTGCAATCGGCCGTGCGGGCTGCTTTGCCCGCAACACCCGCGTTGTTGAACGCACAGTCGAGTCGTCCGAACTCGCCGACGGTGCGCGTAACCATTGCATCCACGGCACCGGCATTCGCGATGTCGACTTCGAGCGCGAGCCCGACACCACCGGCCGCCCGCACCATCTCCGCGGTTTCGTCCACCAAGTCGGCATCGATGTCGGCCACTACGACCGCACGCGCGCCTTCGCGGTGAAACAGCAACGCCGCGGCGCGGCCGATGCCTGAGGCCGCGCCGGTGACGAGTACGACTTTGCCCTCGGCCAATCCGCCCATGACGTGATCATCGCACGGAGTGCGGCGGGCGAGGTAGGGCAAACCTCACCCGCCGTCCCTCCGTTGCATCGTCTGGTGGCGTTGCCACCAGAACCGAGCCGACCTTGGACGGCACGGGCTGCGATAG
>JBDTLT010000337.1:0-4862 GCA_039934635.1 Acidimicrobiales bacterium | reverse complement strand
GTGCGCAGCGCCTCGAGCACGTCGCGGTAGCGATGAAGCGTCACGCGCTCATTCATAATAGGACATGATGCCGCATATGTCCTCACCCCTGCTCTCTCTGTCGGCGGGCACGGTGCTCGACTGCCCGGTGCGCGATCTCGCCGACCTTGCCGCCACCACCGGGTACGGCGCATTCGGTGTTCGCCTGTTCGACGACACCTCGTTCGCCGACCTGCGCGCGCTACGGCGGCGCGCCGACGCGCTCGGCCTCGCGGTGCTCGACCTCGAAGTCGTACGGATTCAGCCGCACGGCTATTCGGCCGACATCGATCGTACGATCGAGGCGGGCGTCATCCTGGGTGCGTCGTGGTTGCTCACGACATGCGAGGATCCCGATCTCGAGCAGGGCGCCGCGCGCCTCGCCGCGTTGGCCGAGGCGGTGCGGCCGCATGGACTGAGGGTCGCGTTCGAGGCGATGGCCTTCACCGCGGTACATACGGTTGCCGACGCGCTGGCGTTCTCCGCGGACGTACCCGACGCGGAGGTGATCGTCGATGTCCTGCACCATCAGCGCGCCGGCCAGAGTCCGGCACAACTCGCAACGATCGACCGATCGCGCATTTGCTACGTGCAGCTCTGCGACGCTCCGAGCGCGGCACCGGCCGACCTCGACGCACTTGCACACGAGGCCCGCACCACCCGCCTTGCGCCGGGCGACGGCGAGCTCCCGCTGGCCGAAATGCTGCGCGCACTCGACCTGCGCGACGTTCCCTTCGCGCTCGAGGTCCAACAAATCGAGCGTGCCCGCACCGATTCGCCCGCGGTGCGAGCGACGCACTACTGCAACGCGGCGCGTGCGCTACTGCAAGACCTCGGGTTCGCTGCGTAACACGTCTCGCACCGAAGCATCCCAGAAGAATCGCGATGAATGGCGCGAAATCATCGCCTTGAGTGTGCCGCGGGTGTGTGGCGGCACCGGCACGGGTGCAGCGTTCATCCGGGCCGCGTCGACGGCGAGCTTGCACGTGCGTTCGAACAACGATGACTTATACGCGGCGAGTTCGATGCTCTCGGCGATCACGAGGGCGCCGTGGTTGCCGAGTATGGCTGCCGTGGCCGAACCGAGCGCGTCGGCCAAGTACTGACCGCCGCTCGCGTCGTCGACACCGCCCGTGTATTCGTTGAACAACGCGATCTCGCCGTCGAATAGACACGCCTGTTGGTCGGCGATCTCGGGGAGCCGATGCAACGTAGCCAGCAGCGTGGCGTGGTAGGGATGGTTATGGATGATGACCTTCGCGTCGGGCCGCACTTTGTGCAGTTCAGTATGAATCGCGACGGCGGGAGTCACGTCCCACATGCCGCCGATGACGTGGCCGTCCTTGTCGATCGAGATGATGTCGGACGCCTTGACCTCGTTCCAGAACAAGCCATACGGCGTGCACCACAAGTCGGTGCTGTCGGGCTTGACCACCGTGATGTGTCCTGCGACGTCGAGGGTGAAACCAGCCCGATCGAGGATGCGAGCACAAAGCGCGATCTTCTGCTCTGGTGTGAGCTCGACCGGGAGGCCCGGCATCGCTCGCGGGAACGTCACCTTGCCTTCGAGAATCTGGGTCAGCATGCCGGAATCGTCGGTGACTGCCATGGGTGCTCCTCGTCGTGTTGAAGGATCGTCAGCGTACGTGGATCTCGCTGCCGTCGTCTCCGAACAGCCTGATGGCACCACTCGGACAGAGGCGGGCGGCCCGCTTGAGGCTTTCGTCGCCCACATCGGCCGCGCCGGGGAGCACGATCGCAAGGTCGTCCGCGTCGAAGCCGAAGGCGACGGGGTGATCGGCGACGCACTTGCCTGTGCTCAGGCATTCGTCTTGATCGATCTCTACTCGCAACACCACATTGCCCCCTTCACGACTGACCGAAGATCACCGGATAGCGGCCGAAGTACGGGCGCGTCGTCGACGAGTCGGTTTCGGGCGGATCATCGGGATCGGGACGGCAGCCGTTGTCGAACATCGCCTGCACCGCCACGGGCACGAGCCCGAAGAGGTGCTGCTGTTGATCTTGATCGTCGAAGGAGACGACACCAGCGGCCAGGTCCTGCCCGATACACGCGTGCATTCCGCCGCCGAAGCTGAGTCCCCACGGTGAAACCCCCTCGGGCAACTCGCGGTGCGGGTTGAACGAATCGGCGTCCTCACCGAACACCGATGGGTCACGGTTGATCTGCAACAAGTCGATGACCAACTTGTCGCCCGGCGACAATTGCATGCCACCCCGTAGGGTCGTGTCGGCGAGCACCCAACGCATACCGATCGGGCTCGACGGTTGCATCCGGATGGTCTCGTGCGTGGCTCGTTGCACGAACGACCGGTCGGTGCGCACCCGTTCTTCGTCTTCGGGATGCGATGCGATCCACGTGAAGATGTTGTGCATCACACGCGTGAACGCGGTGGCACTGGTATGGGCGCCGGCAAGCAAGTAGAACGCGACCTCGCGTCGGATCATCTCGTGGGTGAGCTCGAGGTTGTCCTCGTTGCGCAACAAGATGGTCAGCACGTCGCGCGGAAGGTCGTCGTCGGTCACTTCCCCGGCCGCGGCGCGGGCGAGTAGAGCCTTGCGGCGGGCGATACCGGGGCTGAGGAACTCGGCGTCGAACAGGTCGAGCTTCTCCTCGATTTCGCGGGCCTTGGCGGCGCGGTCGCCGGTGTAATGCGCGAGCGTGGCGCCTTCGATGAACGTCGTCAGGTAGTCGTAGAGGCGAAACGTCTCCTCGGGCGTGCCTTGCGGACGATCGACACCGGCGGTGAGCGCGGCGAGGTTCATCATCAACTGGTGCGAGAACCCGACGAGCTCGCAGCGGCCGGCGGCGAGATGGGGCGCCAGCGTGTCGGCGATGATCTCGGGGAACAGTTCGCGCTCGTAGAACATGAACGTATCTCGCCGGAACAACCGGTTTTCGAGGCGGCGCCGATTGCGGTGCGCGTCACCGTGCAGGTTGACGAGGACGTCGGCCATGATGACCTCGCCCGCGTCGTAGAGCGCCTGGCGCAGGTCCTTGTTGCGGTAGCAGTCCTTCGCCATCTCATAGGACGTGACCGTGAAGGTTTGCATTTGGGCTCCCCTCACCCAGTCGGAACACTACGGCACCGCAAGATCAGCTGTTGGTGACGCCCAGCCCGAGCCCGCCGTCGACGACCAAGACGTTACCGGTGGCCCACTCGGCGCACGCAAGGTACTCGAACGCCTCGGCCACTTCCCGCCCCGTCCCGATGCGCCCCAGCGCATGCGCCGGCGACAGCTTCAACAAGCGTTCGTGGGATTCGTCGGGGGTGGCGAGGCCGGCCCGCACGTTGAGCTCGGTCGAAACCGCGCCGGGACGGACACAGCCCACTCGCACACCCTGCGGACCCAGCTCGGCCGCGAGTACGCCGGTGAGCGTCTCGAGCGCGCCCTTCGTGGCGGCATAGGGCGACGCGTTGGGGAAGGCGCGCTTCGTGTGCACGGAACCGAGGAAGATCACGCAGCCCCGAGCGGCCACCAAGTGCGGGAGCGCCGCGCTCGTGAGCATCATCGCGCCGACGACGTTGGAGTGGAAAACCTCGAGGAGTTGGCGCTCGTCCACCTTGTCGATGTCGGCGCGGTACATGTTGGCGGCGTTGTTGATCAGCGTGTCGAGGCCGCCCCCGTGTTCGACCGCAGACTCGACCATGTGCCGGCGATCGCGGTCCTCGGTGACGTCGCCGACCACGCCGCGACACGCCGTTCCGAGCTCGCGGGCAACGGCTTCGACGCGGTCGGCGCGCCGGCCGCTGATGGTCACCTGCGCGCCGCGTTCGACGAAGTACCGGGCCGCGGCCTCACCGATCCCCGAGCCGCCACCCGTGATCAGAATCGACATACCTGCGGTCTCGCGCACATTTCCTCTTTCCCTCGTGCGCTCACGCGCGGGTGTCCGTTCAGGTCTGGGCCCGCACCGCGGCGTCGCTCGCCCCGTTCAGCCAGCGGGCGGCGCGGCGCAGCACGTTGCTGTGTGCGGGATGCATCAGCGAACGTTCGTCGTGCCCGAGTGCATCGACGAACACCCGAGGGCCGGCCGTCCACATCGCGGGGTGTGCGTCCCCGTCGGAGGGTGTCAACGCGAGGACGGTGGCGGCGGGCGCGACGTCGAGAAACCGGTAGTGCTCGTCTTCGACGGTGAACTGTTCGATCTCGAACATGATCGGATGCTCACCCACAGGGTCGACAGTGACCACATCGAGCGGCGGATGGAACGTTGTTCCCCAGACCCAACCGCCACCGATCAACTGTTGCCATCCGGGCCAGTTGTCGAAGCACAACGTTGCCGTGTGCAACGCGAGCAACGCCCCGCCTCGATCGACGTGCGCCTCGATCGCACTCTGCACGTCGGCAGGAATCCGCTCGGCATACTGGGATCGTTGTTCGTCGGTGTAGCGGTCGTCGAGCATCGAGAACCGGCAGGCGTACACGGTCAAGAGGTCGAAGTTGCCGAGATCGAGGGCTCGCCGCACGGTGCCGAGGCAATCGGTGATCTGACTGGTGACGTCGGCCCCCGCGAGGACGTCCGCGACAACCGGTGCCGTCCGTTCGAACGGGTGGGCCCAGCCACCGGTGTAGATCAGGTTTCGCACCGGGGTGCATCTTATGATCGCGCGGATGACGGGGCGAGCGGTCGTGACGGGAGCGGCGCGTGGCATCGGTGCCGCGATCGCGGCGCGTCTCGAAGGCGATGGCTACGACGTCATTCGTCTCGACCGGCAAAGCGGGCCCGGATTGATCGAGTGCGACGTGGCAGACGCGGCAGCCGTGCAGGCGGTGGCCGAGGCGGTGGGGCCGGTCGACGCGTTGGTCAACAACGCGGG
>JBDTLT010000336.1:0-4867 GCA_039934635.1 Acidimicrobiales bacterium | reverse complement strand
CCGTTCAGCGCTCAGCCGATTTGCAGCTCGAAGGCCTCGTGCAACACGGCGACCGCGCGCTCGGCGTCATCTTCGTGCACGACACAGGTGAGGCGGATGGCGGAGGTCGAGATCATCTCGATGTTGATGTTGGCGGATGCCAGTGTCTCGAACATCTTGGCCGCGACGCCTGGATGCGTCTTCATACCGGCACCGACGATCGACACGCGGGCGATGGCCCGATCGGCGGTCACGCCACCGGCACCGATCTCGCCGGCGAGGCCACGCAGCTGGGCTTCGGCCACGTCGAGCTGGTCGGCCGGAACGGTGAACGAGATGTCGGTCGCACCCTCGGCGGAGACGTTTTGCACGATCATGTCGACGTTGACGTCGCGCTCGGCCAGCTGACCGAAGATCAAGGCGGCCACGCCGGGTCGGTCGGGTACGCCGGTGACGGTGAGCTTGGCGTCGCCCATGTCGTGGGTGACGGCGGAGACCATGGCCTGTTCCATTGCGGGATCCTCCTCGAAGACCCACGTGCCTGGCTCCCAAGTGAAGGCCGAACGCACATGCAGCTTGACGTTGTAGAGACGCGCGAGCTCGACCGCCCGCATCGCCGGTTTGGGACAGCCCGACGCCGTCATCTCGAGCAACTCGTCGAAGGAGATCTGCGGGATCTTGCGCGCCTGCGACACGACCCTCGGGTCAGTCGTGTACACGCCGGAGACGTCGGTGTAGAGCTCGCACGCGTCGGCCTTGAGCGCATGGGCGAGCGCGACGGCGGTGGTGTCCGAGCCGCCGCGGCCGAGGAACGTGACATTGCGGTCGAGGGACACACCCTGTGCGCCACCGACGACCGGCACGACGCCCTGATCGATCGCCTCGCGGATGCGTTCGGGCCGCACTTCGAGAATTTTGGCGTTCGTGTGGGTGTTGTCGGTGATGAAGCCGGCCTGTGACCCGGTGAACGACGCCGCGGGCACACCGAGATCGTGCAGAGCCATGGCAACGAGGGCGCAGGCTTTGCGCTCGCCGCCCGTGATCAGCATGTCCATTTCACGACCAGGGCGGGTTTTGGACACGTCGGACGCCAGTCGCAACAGCTCGTCGGTCTCTTTGCCCATAGCCGAGATGACGAGCACGACATCGTCGTCGCGCCGCCGGCAGCGGGCCACATGGTCGGCCACCTGACGGATGCGATCGGGGTCGCCAACCGACGTACCACCGAACTTCTGGACGAGCAAGGCCACGGCCGGACACGCTATCGGCCAGATCCGCAGCTAGCGTTCCGCCCTCGTGGGTACCGCCAAACGTGAACGCCAAAAGGCCGGCCGTCAGAGCCGTCGGGTCGAGGCAGAGATTGCCGCCAAGAAGTCCAAGCGCAATCGCAACCTGCGCAACTACGCCATCTACGGCGCCGTGATCGTCGCGGTCGTCGTCGGCATCGTCATCTTCAAGGGTGGCGGCAACGACAACACCGCCGCCACCACCACGACCGTCCCCGGATCGACCGTGCCCACCGGCACCACCGTGTTCGCCTACGGCAGCAGCGAATGCCCACCGATCACCGGCGCCACCGAAGCCAAGCGAGCGTTCACCGCGCCGTTCAAGCAGTGCATCGATGTCACCAAGACGTACACGGCGTTGATCAAGACCAGCAAGGGCGATCTGACCGTTCAGTTCGATCCGATCAAGGCGCCGGGCACCGTCAACAACTTCGTCGCCTTGGCGCTCAACAAGTACTTCGACGGGATCACCTGCCATCGCATCATTCCGAACTTCGTGGTGCAGTGCGGCGACCCGACCGGCACCGGCAGCGGTGGCCCCGGCTACAAGATCGCCGATGAACTGCCCCAGGCCGGCGAGTACAAGCTCGGTTCGTTGGCGATGGCCAACTCGGGGCCCAACACCAATGGCAGCCAGTTCTTCATCATCAGCGGTCCGCAGGGCATCGCCCTCGACCCCAACTATTCGCTGTTCGGCCAAGTGACGGCGGGGACCGACACGACCCTCAAGGCCCTCGACGCCGCGGGTAGCGCGGCAGGCACACCGACCGAGGCGATCTTGATCCAGTCGGTGACGATCACGGTCAGCTGAGTCATTGCAACCGCTGAGTCAGTTCAGCGCGTCGAGGCCCACGAGCTTGTGATCCCGAAACAGGGTCACTTTGCCGGCACCGGCGACCGACCATTCGTTGTTCGGTGAGCGAATGAGCGCGGTGCGATCGTCGACACCAGCCACTACCAACGTCGAAGGCGCCATGCGAATGGTGCGTTGGGTCTTTTCTTTCGACCACTCGTCATAGCGGGGGATCACCGTGAGCCAGGTGATGACGCCCAGGCCAACGGTGAACGCGCCACCACGCGGGTCGACCATGACATCGCACAATGCGGTGGCCGCTTGCGCCGACGCTGCGAGGACCGCGCCTTCGTTCCATGCCGCGACCAACGCGTCGACGAGCGGCGTGTCCTTGAGCATCGACCGTAGATGCGCGGCCGAGCCGTCGGCGAGGTAGATGAAGCGCGCCGTGCGTACCGCGTCGATCGCAATCGGATCGGAGGATTCGGCTCGGCGGTAGACCGGCACGACGCGCACCGTCGCACCGAGACCGGCGAACCAATGCTCGGCCCGCGCGATCGCCTTCGACGGATTTTCGAATGCGGCGGCACCCGGGAGCATGGTCACCTCGGTGCCGCCACTCATCGCGAGGAGCGCGGCATCAAAGTCACAGCCGTCGGTCCACTCGGTTCCGCCTATGAGCGCAAGCGGTCCGGTCATCTAGTCACCTGCTGTCGTCGAGTTGCCGGGCGAAGGTATCCGATTTCGGGCGGTACCCTGCGCTCGTGCCGATCGAGCCGCCGCCCACGCCGTGGGTGTTCCCACCGATTGACTCGGCCGATGACTACGGGCTAGTCGGTGTGGGCGCCGATCTCGAGCCGGGAACGATCCTCGCCGCGTACCGCCGCGGGCTCTTTCCCATGCCGATCCGCAAGCGCGGACCGATCGGTTGGTGGTCGCCCGACCCGCGCGCCGTCCTCGATCTCGACGACCTTCGCGTGAGTCGCTCGCTGCGCCAGGCGACGCGCCGTTACGAGATCCGGGTCGACACTGCCTTCGACTCTGTCATCCGCGCCTGCGGAGACCCGTCGCGCCCCAAGGGTTGGATCGAAAGCCGCATCATCGACGCGTATACGCGCTTGTTCGATCTCGGCTGGGTCCACTCCATCGAAGCGTTCGACGATGGACGGCTCGTCGGCGGTCTCTACGGTGTGGCCATCGGAGGATTGTTCGCGGGCGAGTCCATGTTCCATCACGCCCGTGACGCGTCGAAGGTTGCGCTGGTCGCATTGGTCGAATTGCTCCGCGAGAGCGAGAACCGACTGCTCGACGTGCAATGGCTGACACCGCATCTCGCCAGCCTGGGCGCCCGGGAACTCGACCGCCCTGTGTACTTGAAGCGGCTCGAAAATGCGCTGGTACAGCCACTTCCGTCGCGGTGGCACTGAGCGCAGCCCGTCACACGAGGCGCCGTATCCACCCCACCGACGACAACAACAGGGTGAAAGCCTCTTGATTTGCCGCCGCGGCGCGCCGATGGAGCATTCGTGAATGATCAGCACAGCACCGCAGGCGCCGTTGTGGGGATCGCCGGCCTCGCCGCGGGGATCGCTGCCGCGGCCGCCGACATGCCCGCTTTCGCCCTCGTCGCCGGAGTCGCCGCGCTGGTCGCCGGAGGGTTCGCGCTGTTGAGCGGGCGCCACGGCCAGGCCCAGCAGGCCGCGACGACCGATCTGCAGGGCGATATCACCGAACTCGAGGCCGCGCTGGCCGCACAGGTACAGGCCCGCATCAGCTCCGAAGAAGCGGTGCGCAGCCTGGGTGATCAGTTGGCAATGGCTCAACGCGAGACGACGGCCAAGGCGAGCCAACTCAATCTGCCCGTCGCCGATCGCGGCGGTGATTCGCTCACCGATGCCGCGACCGGATTGTTTTCTCAGGAGTATTTCCTCGTTGCCGTCGATGCCCGCATCGCGGCCGCCCGCCGTCACCTGCGTCCGGTGGGTGTCGTGATGCTCGAAGTCGTCGAAGGCCTGCGCACCGAACAGCCACAGCCGGCCCACCCCGCGATGGTTGCTGCGACCGTCAACGAGACGCTGCGCGAGGCCGACACTGCGTGTCGCATGCGCGACGGGCGGTTCGCGTTGGTGCTCGAGGACACGAGCGAGAACGGCGCGATCTGGACAGTCGAACGCATCCGCCGTTCGCTCAACGAGCAGGCCCAGAACCTGACGCTGCGCGCCGGCATCGCGTGTTACCCGGCGCATGCATTTGGTGCGTCAGAGCTGTTGTCGCGCGCGAACGACGCATTGACATCGGCGCGCGACTGGCAACAAGACCGCATCGAAGTCGCCACCGGCGACTGAGAGCGAGCGGCCGGCTCAGGGCCGCGACTGGCGCACGACAGAAGTGCCCGACCACCAACGGCCCGAGAATCGCCACGCCGGCGACACGATCCGCGCATTGGTCGCCGCGCTGCCCGGTCGCGGCCACAGCACTTCGATCGCGGCGACGACCGCCGCGGCTTCTTCATCGCTCGGGACGGGATCGATACGCATCGTCACAGCGGAACGTTGCCGTGCTTGCGCTTGGGAAGTTCCTCGCGCTTGGATCGCAGCATCTCGAGGCCACGGATCAACTTGATCCTCGTGTCGGCCGGGTCGATGACGTCGTCGACGTAGCCGCGTTCGGCCGCGATGTAGGGGTTGGCGTAGCGCTCGGTGTACTCCTCGACGAGCTCGGCCCTTCGTGCCGGCGGGTTAGCCGCCGCTTGCAGTTCGCGGCGGTAGATGATCTCGACCGCGCCCTGCGGACCCATGACGGCGAGCTC
>JBDTLT010000335.1:0-4887 GCA_039934635.1 Acidimicrobiales bacterium | reverse complement strand
TGTGCGCCATCAAAGATCTGTGGTCGACACGCATCGTCGGCTACTCGATCAGCGACCGCATGACAGCCGAGCTCGCGGTGTCCGCGCTACGCAACGCCGTCGCGTTACGCGATCCTGCCGGCACGATCGTATGCTCACAGACCCGTCGAACAACGAACAGCGCGCGGCGTGTGTGGTTGCGGCCATTCCGGATGACAATTTGATCAGGCTGGTCGAGAGTGCGTTGCGCGGATCGTCCGTTGATGCTGCTGCGATCGAGATGGCGTCGAGCGCGTCGGGGTGCCCTGCGGCAAGTTCGGTCCCTGCGACGGTGTTGACGTCCGCTGGCGCCTCAGTCTTCGGTCATGCGTTGGTGCGCCGAATTGCGTCCTGCGCCGTCGCGACCGACGAGTCCGTTGCGGCGGGGGCATTGGCAGTAGTGCGTTGCGGGAATTCTCTGTGGGTGGAGGTATTTGCGAGCAACAATAACCGCGACGGCTCTCTGTCGTTGCGCAAGACGCTGGTTCTACGCCACCGACAAGGTCAAGTATCACTTGAGGGGGCAGGGAGCCGGAACCAGTGGCTCATGACTGCTCCCCTAACCGCATCTGGGCGACGTAACCCGCCCAGATCAGGAGCGCGATGACGAGCCGGTCCAGCGTCGTCCGCGTTTGCCAACGGATCTGCCAACGGACTCCTCGAATCGGCTCGGATTCAGAGGTATCAGCCGGACGCACCGCCGGACCAAACCGCAGGTCAGACCATACGACAACATGAACTATCAGTCATTTTCAATGACTTCTAATGACAAGGTCGTAGGTTCGAACCCTATCGGGGGCGCCAGAAAGCGCTGGTCAGAAGCTCACAGCCTGACAGATCGTCAAAAAGTCGAGCCTGTTGCCAACGGATCCGTTGGCAAAGCGTTACGGCGCTTGGGAGCTGCGCGGGCGCTTACGCAACGATCTACGCAGGCCGCGATCCGCTGACTGGGTGCGAACGACATCGAAGCAAAACGGTTCGAGGCGAGCTGGCTCGACCTCGTGGAGACGGACCTCGCGTCGAGGACGCTCGACGGCTGTCGCATGCGTTTGGGTCTGATGACTTCTTGAACCGCTCGAAACCGGCGTTGCAGAATGGGGTTCGATCATGCCGAGAGCGGAGAACCAGCGCTGAGCATAGGGACACGACAATCCTGGCGCCGCTCGCTGGGGATCGGCCTCATACTGGGCCTGTCCGCGGGACAACTGATGGTTCATTCGTCAACGGCAGGCGCGGCGATCTCGATAGACCGCGGGCGTTCCGTGTGGACGTTCGATTCTCGGATGATCGAGGTTGACAACGCCTCGTTCGGCGCCGATCCGATCGCAATCACGCCGAATGGTCGCTTCAGCTTGATGTTCGCGCGCTTCCACGAACCCACCCCGTACGTCGAGCATGGAGCCAATCAGCTGTATCGCTTCGACGCCGCGACCGCGAGTCGTGATCTCGTCAGCGCGATCCCTGGCACGGCGCGGCCGACCGGTTCGGCCATGGGATCAGTCGGCGGTGCGATGAGCGACGACGGTCGCTGGATCGCGTTCTACTCGCAGGGTGATGACATAGTTCCAGGCGCAGGCCCCGGCCTCTTCTTGCGCGACATGGACTTTGGCGTCACGACGTTCGTCGGCGCGGCCTTTCCTTTCGCGGGTCAGCCGCTGCAAATGACCGGCGACGGTCGGTACCTTCTCTTCCCCGGCCAGTTTGGTGTCAGTTCGGTGCAGGTCTACCGCTATGACCGGATGACAGGCGCGGTTCTGTTGGTGAGCGGCGACGCGAGTCCTCTGCCAAACGACGCAGTCTCGACCGCAATGATGAGCGCTGACGGAAGTCTGGTTGCGTTCATCTCGAAGGCATCGAACCTTGCTGCGGGTGATCTCGACCACAACAGCGACGCATTCTTGCGTGATATCGACGCCGGCACGACCTCGCTGATCAGCACGGCCGGAGCATCCGCCGTAGGCGCGGTAAGCGTCGTTATCAGTGCGGATGGCTCGACTCTGGCGTTCCAATCGTATGGCCTCGCCGGTTCGGGCTACACGGATCCCTACGGCGGGTCTGACGTCTATTCGTATGCAATCGGCACCGGCGCAGTGACGCTGGTCAATGCGATCGGCGGCACGACGACCTGCAACGGCAACAGTGAGCCCTTTGGATTGAGTGCCGACGGTCGATCGATTGTGTTCGGCTCCACTTGCGCGGATCTCGTCGCGGGTGTGAGCGACACGAACAAGCCGCCGGATCAGCCGCCGGGACATTCCGGTAGAGACGTTTTCGTCAAACGACTCGACACCGGCACGACGCATCTGGTGTCGACGGCGGCAGCAGGCAACGCGACGGCCAATGATGACAGTTTCGACGGACAGATCAGCGCTGACGGTGATGTTGTCGCGTTCGCCTCGTCTGCGAACAATCTGGTACCGAGCCTGACCGACGCCAATCAATCGATCGACGTCTTCGTTCGTCGCATGTCGACCGGTGAGATCCGCGCCGTGTCGCTCGAACCCGGACTGCCCTACAACACACTTGCGGGAACGAGCGCCGATCTGTTCCTGGCGGCCGACGGAGCGCACGTCTTGCACAGTTGGCGCAGTCCAGGCCCGTGGAGCGGCGGCATGCCGATCGTCCGGGCGCTGGAGCCGAATGGCCTGACGTTCGCGTCTCGTTTCATACCGGTGACACCTACACGAATTCTCGATACGAGGATCGGATTCGGTGCGCCGCAACGGCCCCTCGATCCCGGCGAGGCGGTTCCTCTTCTCGTCGCCGGTCGTGGCGGTGTGCCATTGCACGCGGTCAGCGCAGTCGTCGTGAACGTGACCTCCGTGGGCTCGAGCGCTGCCGGGTATGTCACCGCGTGGCCGCTCTGGCGGCGCGATCGGCCAACCCAATGCGCCCCGATGCTGCTCTGTTACGGGGGAGCGGCCAGACCCGAGGTCTCGAATCTGAACGTCGAAGAGAAGGGCCAAACGATTCCCAACCTGGCCACGGTCCCGCTCGGCCCGTCGGGATGGATGAATATCTTCTCCTACGGTGGCGGCGACCTTCTTGTCGACATCGAGGGCTACTACACGCCAGCCACGACGTCGAGCAGTGGTCGCTTCGTGGCGCTGACGCCACACCGGGTGCTCGACTCGCGAATCGGACTCGGCGCTGCGATCGGCCCGGTGGCGGGGTTGGGCGTCATCGATCTGGCAATAGGGGGCGTCGGCGGTGTTCCCCCGGCAGGCGCGTCGGCAGTCGCGCTCAATGTCACCGCCGCGGAGGCGGCCGGGCCGGGGTACGTGACGGTGTGGCCCGACGGCGTACCGCAGCCCAACGCATCGAATCTCAACCTGACGAGGCCAGGCCAAACAGCGGCCAACTTCGTGGTGGTACCACTCGGCGCGAACGGCCATGTTCGCCTGTTCACCTATTCCCAGACCCATCTGCTCGCGGACGTCGCGGGTTGGTTCACCGACAACACCCAGCCAACATCGACTACCGGATTGTTTGTGCCAACGGATCCGCTACGGGTGCTCGACACAAGAGATCCGTCGAGAACGCCCGCTGGTGCAGTTGCCGCCGTCGGGACCGCCCGTCTGTCGTTCGATCCCGCAACGGCAGTCCCCTCGAACGCCACCGCAGTCGCGTTCAATCTGACCGCAACACAATCCCTCAGCCCCGGATACGTCACCGCTTGGCCGGCGGCCGACCCGAGGCCCGAAGCATCGAACTTGAACATCGATCACGGTGGTCAAACGATCGCCAATTTCGTGATCGTCGCACGAAGGTCCAACGGAGTCGACCTCTTCCACTTTGGCGGCGGACACCTCATCGCCGACCTGGCTGGCTGGTTCACCGGCTAGCGGGACCAGATCACGCGAGCCGATCACGAGCCAAATCAGGGGCGCAAAGAAGCGCCGGTCAAAAGCTTGCAGCCTGACAAATTGTCAAGAATTCTTGCCGAGGCGGCGCTCGTGCACGAGCGCCGGCAGGGCGGCAGCGAATACGACGGCGCCTGCGATAACCATCCACCACGTCACCGCTTCGAGCGGGAATCGCTTGGCTTCGATGACGCTGTCGACGCCGCGTTCTCGGATGCTCACGCGCGCGTCGTAGCGGCGGAACACGGCGGCGAACTGCTGGCGACCCTCGGTGAGTGCGGGGAACTCCGCGGCCAGCTGTTGGTCGAGCGCGCTTCGTGAAGCACCGGTCGCGGCGAGCAGATCGGGCACCGTTTTCTGTTCGAACTCCTCGGATGCCGCGGCCATCGTGTCGAAATGCGCGCGAGTCTGCGCCGCCAACTCGTGCGAGACGTTGAGTGAATCGAGTACCGAGGCGGCTTTCGTCGCCTTGTCGGGGTAGCCGGTGGCGAACGGGGCAATGATCAACACCAACGCGTACCCGGCCAGGGCTATCAGCCAGACGCGACCGCGCCGCAGCAACGTCAACAGCGCACACGCGATCAGCACGACGATCGCGGCCACGGCGAACGGTGGTGCAGCCGACATCGGCAGTCCGGCCAACGGAATGTCATCGGCCGCTTCGAAGTCGGTCTGGTGACGCTCGAGGTTGGCCACGATCTTCTCGGCGAACGGGTAGATCGTGCTTCTTTGCGCACCGGCGGCAGCGATCCTCGGGTAGCGACTGTTGAGCTGCGCCGCAGTGAGGCCGAGCACATCGCCGACGGCCGGCATCGCCTCGTCGACCAACTGATCGGTGGCGCGCTTGGTGAGCTCGAAGTCGGCCCGGTGCTGCGTGACTCCCTCGACCGTCAGTTCAGGGCGCACGAGATCGGTCGCGGCTTCGCCGGCGTCAGCTCGCGAAAAGAGATTCGACGCGAGCACTGCGACGAGCAGCACCGCACCGACGGTCAGCGCAACGGCCGCG
>JBDTLT010000334.1:0-4895 GCA_039934635.1 Acidimicrobiales bacterium | reverse complement strand
CGTGGGGCACCGGGGACGGCGTGTCGACGGTGCTGGCCTCGGGCGTGCTCTGATCAACGGGCGCTGATCGGCGTGCGATCAGCGCACTGCTGGGGTCAGCGGACCGACGCTGCGACCGGTTGCGTCGCGGCCTGGTACTGATTGCGACCGCAGTTCTTCGCTACGTACAGCGCAGTATCCGCTGCTCGCACGAGCTCGGTCGGGTTCGATCCGGCAATGGGGAACGTCGCGATGCCGATCGAGACCGTCTGGTTCCATTCGGCGCCGACCCATGCTGCGCACGCCGTCGGTATCAGAGCAAGGATGCGACGGGCGACTGCGCTGGCCTGCGCGGCGTCGGTGTCGGGGCAGACGATGAGGAACTCTTCGCCGCCCCAGCGCACCAGTGTGTCGTATTCGCGCAATGTCGTCTCGATGGCCTTCGCCGATGCAACCAGCACCTTGTCGCCGATGTCGTGACCGAGCGTGTCGTTGACTCGCTTGAAGTGATCCAGGTCCATCAGCAGAACAGAGAAGCTGCCGTCTTCACGATCGGCCCACGACCGCGTCGCCGACAGTGTCTTCAACCCGCGACGACGGTTGCCAACGCCGGTGAGCTCGTCGGTCTCTACTTCTTCGAGCAGTCGGACGTCGCGCTCGATGCGAATCAGTGTGGTCGCGAACGAGTTGAGTGTCTCGGTCAACGAGGCCTCGTCGCTGGGCGTGGGTTCGTTGCCCCATTGCACGCACAGCTTGAACTTCGTGCGCTGATCGATTTCGGTCGCCTTCACGAATTGTGAATGACCGAAGCCGACCGTCCCGGCGCTCAGGTGGAGTGGGCCACCGAAGCGAGGGTTCGTCAGCTTCAAGCTCGAGCCGACTGCCTTCGGCAACATGGACAAGGCGTCGACGAGCTTGAGGAGATTCTCGTGGCTGTAGCTCTCGTCGAGTGACGCGATGACATCTCTCGCCCGCGCCGCCGCCAACTGACGGCGCATCCGATCGGCCTCGATCAAGGCTGCGAGCCCGGACGAAATCTGCTCGGCGGCCTTGACCAGGAATTGCGACTGAGCGATCGGGCCCGGCAACCCGTTGGCCGCCAGATAGCCGACGGGCTCGTCGAGCGAGGTGAGCGCGGCGAACGCAACCGGTTGTGGGTCGACACCGTCAGCAGTGTTGGCGAACTCGGCGGGGAAGTCGCCGACGAGCACGTTGACCGGCGGTACGTCGGGGGCAGCGATGTTGATCGCACAGTTTTCGATCGGAGCGTGTTGCGTGAGGACATCGACCGTTGCCGTCACGAAGGAGGCGATATCGAGTCGAGCCGCGATCAGCTTGGTGATCTCGAAGAGACACGATGTGGTGATCAGTTCGATGAGCAGGTCACGAGTACCCGATTCAGCGTCACGCAGTCGTTCGAGGTCGACGCGGCTCGACACCTCGAGCCTTGACAACGCATTCATGCCGCTGCTCCCGTGATGAATGTTGCGATTCGGTCGACTTCGGAATTGACTTTGTTGACCAACTCGTCGAGACGACTCGGCGCGGCACCGACGAGACTCAGTACTTCTCGGGGCGACAGCGACCAATGGTCCTTGTCGTCGTCGAGGACGCTCACGGCCAGGCTGTGCCCAGCGATGAGCAGTCGTGCGACCGGTTCGTGTACAACCGAAGGATCGGCGTAGAGAAGGCGCAGTGCGCTCACTGTCGTTCTCGGTAGGCCCCAACGCAGCAGGATCTCGGCGCCGAGTGCGACATGGTCGCTGATCGCATCCGAGCTGGCCTTCTCGTCGGCGTTGTTGTGACTGATCAGTGAGCCGATGTCGTGCAGCAATCCAGTGGTGAACGCCTCGTCATCGGCGACGCCGACAAGAGGCGCAAGAACCGAACACGCCACCGCGGTCGTGATCGAGTGAGTCCAGTAACCGTGCGGTGCGCAGGTGTCGTCATCGCTGAACACGAGGGCCGCGGTGCGACTGATTGCGAGTGAACCGACTGACTTGACGCCGAGCATGACAACGGCCTGTCGGGCGCCGCCGACGCGTCCACTCACTCCGAAGAATGGCGAGTTCGCCATGCGCAGCACGGTCGCCGACAGCGCGGGGTCGAGTTCGACGAGTCGCGAAAGGTGGCCCGAAGACGCCTCGGGATCGGTGACAGAACGCAGCACCGCGCGCGCTGTCAGGGGCTGCAGCGCGAGACGGGCAGTCGTCGGCTCTGGTGGCGTGGTGGCACGGGCGTTCACGCCACACTGATCGGCACTGGTTACTTGAAGATGATCAGTGTTGTGTAAACCTTGATCACAGCAGGCCTCTAGGCCACTGTTGCATCGAGCGTCTGTCGCACTTTGGTCAAGACCGCTGGTTCGGTGAAGGGCTTTTGGACGAGCGCCTCGGGGTCGATCTGATACCGCGCCTCGGCCAAGGGTTGCGCGTAGCCCGACATGAACAGCACTCTCGCGCCCGGTCGCAACTCGACGAAGCGCTGTGCGACTTCGTGGCCCAACATCTGCGGCATCACGACATCGGTGAGCAGCAGGTCGATCGGGCCTCCGTACGTCTCGGCGAGGGCCAACGCCTCTGCACCGTGGCGGGCGGTGATCACCCGGTACCCGTGGCGCACGAGGATGCGTTGCGTGAGCTCGCGGACTGCCTGGGCGTCTTCGACGACGAGAATGGTCTCGACCCCGCGCGGACGATGCGCCTCGGGGAGCTTGGTGATGATGTCGGCCGCGGTTTCGGTTGCCGGGAACAGCGCGGAGAATGTGGTGCCACCCAAAGGGAAGGACTCGAGGTACGCGTCGCCGCCGCTCTGGGTGACGATGCCGTAGACCGTGGCCAGGCCGAGCCCCGTGCCGGCCCCGTCTGCTTTGGTGGTGAAGAACGGTTCGAACGCCCGCTCTACCACCTCGGGCGTCATGCCGACGCCGGTGTCGCTGACTCGAAGCCGCACGTGCGCGCCCGGTTCGACCCGCAATGCGTTGGCCGTCCCGTCGATGATGGCGATGTTGTCGGTTTCGATGCGTAACGTGCCGCCATCGGGCATTGCATCGCGAGCATTGACCGCGAGATTGACCAAGATCTGCTCGAACTGACCGCGGTCGCCGACCACGGACCACAGATCAGGGCTCAACGAAGTGACCAACTCGATGTGTTCGCCCAGCGTTCGCTGCAACATCTGATCGATGTCCTTGACGACGTCGTTGAGGCACAACTCACGCGGATGAGTGATATCGCGCCGGGCGAATGCCAGCAGTTGCTTCGTCAGGCTCGCGGCGCGCTCGGCGGCGAGGCGGACCTGGCCGAGATCGACACCGACAGCGCGCCAAGTTTCGCCGTCGGGACCCCTGGTCGCCCGCTCGACTTCTTCGTTGATGAACGTCGTGTAGTTGAGGATTACGGCCAGCAGGTTGTTGAAGTCGTGCGCGATACCGCCGGCGAGTTGGCCGAGGCTCTCGAGCCGACGCGATTGATTGAGCTGCCGTTGCAACCGCTCGTGTTCGGTGCGCGCATCGACGCGCGCCGTTGCATCGCGAATCGCCACGATCACCAATGTGCCAGTTGGGGTGTCGATCGTGGACAGCGACAGATCGGCGGGAAACACGGTGCCCGAGTTGTGTTGTGCGGCTCGCTCGAGGCCGGTCTGCACGCCATCGGTGCCTGCGGGTAGCACAACCTCGACGCGCTGGTCGACGAGTTCACCGCGAACGAAACCGAATAGACGCTCGGCCTCGCTGTTTGCCGACACGATGCGACCGTTGTGATCGACGCACAGCATCGCGTCGGGAACCGCGTCGAGGAATGCGTCGAAAGAGACTTGAGCGCGCTCAGCCATGCGTGGTCACGAGCCGCTCGACGTTGTTCGGTGGGCTCGATGCCTCAGTGGGCTTGTCGGTGCGTTGTGCAAATTGGTGCTGAATGGATTGGGGTGATCGCCGCGAGAACCGACCCCATGTCGCCGATGGACGATGTGTGAATCCATTGGAGAGTGACATGCCATCAACCCTAGTTCGCCTCGATGAGTCGCGGCGCGACCTGGTGGTGCGAAACGTGGCGTTGGTCGAGCACATCACGCAGCGCGTGCACGCCCGCTACGGCCGTCATATCGAGCGTGAAGAATTGGTGCATGTAGGCATGCTCGGGTTGGTGGAAGCGGCCGCCCGATTCGATACCGAGCGTGGCAGCCCCTTTTCGACCTTCGCCGGGCTGAGAATCGAAGGTGCGATCATCGACTTCCTGCGCAGAGGCGACTGGCTGCCGCGCTCGAGTCGGGCGTTCGAGCAACGGGTATCGAACGCAGAGCGCGTGCTATTCGAGCGCCTCGGTCGGGCGCCGAGCCGCACCGAGTTGGCTCGATCGCTCGAGATCACCGACAAGGCGCTCGAAGATCATCAGGCCCGAGTCGCAATCGCGACGATCGAGTCGCTCGACCGTGACGTGCGCGCGGACAGCAGCCAGGCGGTTCGGTTGAGTGAGATCATCCCGGACACCAGCGCGAGCATCGAGGAGATGGTGCTCGAGCGCGAGTTGGTTGCCATGGCGCGGCGCAGCCTCCGTTCGCTCGACGAGCGTTCACGCTTTGTCGTCGTGTCGTATCTGCTCGAGGGTAAGTCGCTCAAGGAGATCGCCGATCGGCTGGGGGTGACCCGCTCGCGAGTGTCGCAGCTCAAAGACGAAGCGGTGCGCCGGGTCCGGGAGTTGATACGAGCCGAGCTGCGCGACGCCTCACAGGACGGCGCGGCGGTGGTCCCCTCGGCGATCCGGCGGCAGTCTGCCTGAGGACGTCCGCCCGTCGCGGCGGGCTCGAGCGGGCCTACCATCCAGCGGTTCCGCCGACACCGGCGGTACCATCCCGATCGGCGGCGGCTGGGTCGCGGCCAGCTGAGAAAAGCCGAGGAGAAGGCGTGACGCTCGCGG
>JBDTLT010000333.1:0-4920 GCA_039934635.1 Acidimicrobiales bacterium | reverse complement strand
CCTTGCTGTGGTTGCGCACGCGACCTCCACGAGGAGCCCGGCGCTGTGGGCGATGGGTGCCGCGATCGAGAACCGGTTCCCAACAACTGCCGCCGGACGAATCGTCGGAACACTCAACGCACTCGCGTTGGAGCTCGACGGCTGGCGTCGACGGCCGGCCGATTTCCGACGGGCACTGATTTGGGCCACGCTCAACTGGGTGATCGACGCCGCCGCCCTGTGGATCATCCTCGCGGCCTTCGGTCAGCGACTTGGGCCTAGCTCGGTGCTCGTCGCATTTGCCCTCGCGAATCTCGCGGCGATGATCCCGCTGACGCCGGGTGGACTTGGCGTGGTAGAGCTCACGATTACGGCGACCCTCGTTGGGCTAGGTGCATCGGCCGGCCCAACGGCGATCGGCGTCGCTGTTTACCGCCTGTTCAACTACTGGATGCCGATTCCGATCTCGGCTCTGACGTACTTCGCAACGCGATCACTGACCCGCGATCGTGCCCTGGGTCGCGATACAGCGCCACCGATACAAGTCGGACATCGACCGCACGGATAGCCGAGCCAGCCGGGTTGCGGTAGCACTACGAACGCCGCGCTGCGCGGTACTTGCACCAACAATTGCGCGCGCTCGTCAACCTCCTCGTGAGGATCCTTTACGGCGATCCCATGCTCCGGGCGCTTATCCAACGAACAAGCCGCGGGGCGGACCGCGCGAACGCAACATTGCGCACGCGGTTTGACGTCTGAGCGTGAGCGTGCTGGAGCCCGCCCGAGTCGGGTGAATCGTTCATGCTCATGTCCCTGTGACTGCTCGAGCGGCGTGATTCTCACCTGGTTCTAACCCGGACTTCACTGTGCCTTCAGTCGTCTCGTCGTGCAATGGGAGCGACCGCCGGAATGGAGGTAATCCGTCTGCTCGGCTCAGCCGGCATCGCGAGTGCGGTCACCGGATCGTCGACGACGGCCCCGCCAACGACGATCACCATCGACGGTGCCGCCACTAATGGTGCGTCTGGCCCGAACGAGGACCCCGCTCATGAGGCGAGCGAGTCGCCGGAGCGCGAAGCGCAGGAACACGCCGGCAATGGCGGGGCGACTACGCCCACCTCCTCAGCAAGCAGCAGCGCAACCGCGGCGTGATCGCGTCGTTGCGTCGTTGAATGCCGGACAACGCGTGCAGCAGGTCAGCGCTTGAATTTGCTGCACGCGTGCCTGTGACAGACTGCGGGGACAACCGCCGACTCGCGATGGCCGGCGATGGCGGGAGCAGTCGGCGCGCTAGATGCCTGCCGCGACCAGTACATAGTCCGTGGCGAATCCCGCAGCGATGCCGACGAAGATGCCCCACATGGTGAGTTCGTTGTTGGCTCGGCGGCTGGCGACGTTGAGCAGTTGGATGATTACGTAGAGGATTGATCCCCCGGCGAGCGCAAGGAACGCGAGGAAGATGGTGTCGTTGACGAAGGATCTGCCGATGACGGTGCCGAGAAATGTTGGGCCGCCGCCGAGGGTGCCCATCGCCGCGAGGAATCCCCATGATGGAAGCTCGGCATCGGGGTCCGCGGCGAGTGGCGCGACGATCCCGAAGCCTTCCGTGGCGTTGTGTAGTCCGAATCCGATGAGCAATAGCAATGCCAGGCTGACCTCGCCCTTAGCGGCTGACTGGCCGATGGCTAGACCTTCAGAAAAGTTATGCAATCCGATTCCCGCTGCGATCAACAGGGCGAGGCGTCGAGCGGGTGTCCAGTTCGAAGGCGACCGACGGTCCCCGTTGGCCGTCGAGGTCGAGTTCATGTGTCGATCGAAATAGACAAGCCCGATCAGACCGAGCGCGAACGCTGTAGCGAAGACCATGACGAGCCCTGCGAAGCGCCACCAGCTTGCGACGCCATCTCCCGCGTCGGTGAGCGCCGCCTCGACGGGCTCGTTTGCGTGTGAGAGTACGTCGAAGAGCAAGAACACCAGGATGCCGATCGCGACCGCGTTGAGCAGCGCTCGCAATCGCGGTGCGGGGTTGCGCAGACGGCCGACGGGCAATCCGAGCAGGATTGTCATACCTGCGATCGCGCCGAGTACGAGCACTCTGGTGGTCGACGCTGCAACCTCCTGATCTTCGACGTACGACGAGTATCAAGTGGCGCTTACGCTGGTGCCAACTTGGTGAACCGGTCCGGGCAATGCACTCGCGAAAGCGCTTTGAGAGGTGGTGCTAGAAACTCGCGTTCCACTGCAGTGTGGGGCGTGCGCGGTCTGAGCAAGAAGTCGATATGCCCACCGCCTACTCACTTATTACCCGAAGACTCGAGGCAGTGAGCCAATTCCTAGACGGCCGCGTCCTAGCGAACGCGCAGCGGGCGCTCGTCTACGCGAGGATGTCGCTAGTGGTGAATCGGGCCCACGCGGCGCTCGCGAAGATTGCTATGTAGCCAGCTTGGAGTGCGAGGTTCTTCTCGATGGCGGTCCAGGTGATATGGGTTCTCAGCAGGTCGGCGAACGAGAGCCATCCGTGAGTGAACAGCCAGGGGTGCAGGCCAGACAGTTGGGGGATCGCGTCGAGCACGCCGGACAAGATGAGGATGCCCAGTGTGGCTCCCATCGCGCCGACAGGGACGTTGGTGAGCGTGGATGCGAACAAAGCGATGGCGGATAGTCCGAGGAGCGTGAGGGCGACGAGCCCGGCTGCTGCGGCGATGCGCACCATGCCGGTCCATAGCGACAATGTGTCGCCGGATAGCGTGGTGACTCTACCCACCGGGAAGAGTATGGATCCGCTCGCTAGCCCCGCGACGGCGACGACCAGTGTGGCTGCGAAGCAGAACGCGACGATGGTGACCGCTTTTACGGCGAGTAGCCGTGATCTTCCTGCTGGTCGCACCAGGAGATAGCGAAGTGTGCCGAGGCCGGCTTCGCCCGCGATCGCGTCGCCTGCGACGATCGATATCGCGAGTGGAAGAAAGATGGGTAGGGAGATGGTGAGCGCGGCGAGCGAGGCGAAGACACCGTTGTTCGTCACCTGATTTAGGAAGGTCGGACCCTCGCCGCCGTCGGGGCCGCCCGAGAACTTCAACGCAACGACGATGGCGATCGGTACGAGGGCGAGCACGACTAATAGCGCGAGTACTCGCCTACGTCGAAAGAGGTGCAGGAGTTCAGCGCGCAACATCGAAGCCTTCTCCCGTCAACGCGACGAAGGTGTCCTCGAGCGATGGGCGCTCGACGATGAATCCGCTCACGCGCACTCCCGCATCGACGAGCCTGCGACAAAGCTCGTGGGGCGTTTGACCGTGAAGGTCGCCGACTAGCGATTGTTGCGTCGTCGATGTTTCGAGTCCGCATTCTGCGAGGACTTTGGCGGCGAGGCCGACGTCTTCGGTGTCGATACGCAGTCGTGACGTGGTCGACGCTTGCAGGACGGCAAGAGAACTCTGCGCGAGGAGCTGGCCGAGGTTCATGACCGCAACGTGGGTGCAGACTTGCTCGATCTCGGCCAGCAGATGACTGGACAAGAACACCGTTGTACCGTCGGCCGCGAGCTCGCGAACGAGGTTGCGAATCTCTCGCGTCCCTTGTGGATCCATGCCGTTCGTCGGTTCGTCGAGGATCAACAGTTGGCGGGGACGGAGCAACGCGTTCGCGAGCCCGAGCCGTTGCCTCATGCCAAGGCTGTAGGCGCCGAACTTCTTACTTGCTGCGCCGGTCAGGCCGACGCGCTCGAGCGCGATGTCGATGCGATGGCTGCGTGTGCGTCGCTCTCCGAGCGGACCGGCAGCATCGATACGTTCGAGGTTCTGACGGCCGGTGAGCCACGGATAGCACGCGGGCCCTTCGACTAGGGCCCCGACCGCGGGAAGGACACTGGCTGACGCGCTGGGTATCGGCTTTCCGAGAACCTCGATCTCGCCATCGCTGGCCGAGATCAGGCCGAGAAGCATACGGATGGTGGTCGTCTTGCCGGATCCATTTGGACCGAGGAAGCCGAACACCGATCCGGTCGGCACTTCGAGGTCGAGGCCGTCGACGACCGCGGTCGTGCCGAAACGTTTGGTGAGCCCGCGTGTGCGGATTGCCCATGGGCTCGACGCGGGCGAAGTCGTTCGCGCGGTCGCTGTGGTTGTGGTGTCGATGGCGGTGCTCATCAGCCCAGCTTCGCGACGGCGTCAGTGAGCGCGGCGGGCGTCAGCGCCGCGATGGCCGCACGGCCGTCGTCGAGGAGCAGCACGCTGACCAACGGGGTGCTCAGCATTCGCCCGATGAGCGGTCCTGCGGTGACCTGCGGCGAACTCGACAATAGCGCGGAGAGTTCTGCCGGGACGGTACCTGGGGACAGGATCGCGATCGTGCCCCAGTCGGAGCCGACAGTGGTGACCCGATCGCTGACATCTGTTGCCGATTCGGGCGTTGACGGCGCTGCTACTGCACCACCGGACGTGCCGGTCCTCTCCCGCGGGTGACGGTGCGGCGGGTTGATGAACGTGGCGAGATCCGCGGCCTCGCGCAAGGTCGAGCCGGGCGGGGGTTTGAAGTCAAAGGTTGACGCCGCCGGCTGGTCGAACGAGATGTTGCTGAAGCCGAACGTCAGCGCCGCGTTTCCGGTCGACCGTGCAACGATCTTGACCTCGAGCGGCAGACCCGCCGCGGCATCGACCGCGATCGCGATCTGCTGCACAGTCGAGTCCGAGGCGTGCGGGGCGAGGGATAGTTGATAGGCCGGCCGTCCAGCGACATATTGCGGTGACTCGACGGTCACGTCCGTACTCGGCGTGACTTTTGCGAGCAGTTCCTGCGCAAACTCGACCGGCGTCTCATGTGCCGGGTCGGGGACAGGCTCGGCCTCTGGGGTCGTGCTCACATTTGGGTCCGCGGCGAGTGTTGTGTGCATGACTTGCAGCGTGGTGCCGATCGTCTGGCTGGTTTTTCGCAGGCAGGCGC
>JBDTLT010000332.1:0-4990 GCA_039934635.1 Acidimicrobiales bacterium | reverse complement strand
CCTCGACGCCATGCCGGGCAAGCAGATGGCGATCGACGCCGATCTCAACGCCGGCTTGGTCAGCGATGCCGACGCACGCAAGCGCCGGCTCAACGTTGCTCGGGAAGCCGACTTCTACGGCTCGATGGACGGCGCGTCGAAGTTCGTCAAGGGCGACGCGATCGCGGCGGTCGTGATCGTGCTCGTCAATCTCTTCGGCGGTATCGCGATCGGCGTGTTGCAGCTGCACCTGTCGGTCAGTGACAGCATCCAACGATTCGCATTGCTGTCGGTCGGTGACGGTCTCGTCAGTCAGATTCCTGCGCTGCTCATTTCGGTCGCGTCGGGTGTCATCGTCACCCGCTCGGTGTCCGATCAGCGCGGCGGCCTGGGGGCCGAGCTCTTCACACAGCTGCTGCAGAATCGCCGCGTGTTGGGCATTGCCTCCGCGGCGCTCGCCGCGGTCGCCCTGCTGCCCGGCATGCCCAAGCTGCCCTTCCTGTTTCTCGCCGCGATGTTCCTCATTCTGCGGGCACGGGCAACCGACCCCGTCGAGGCCACCGACGACGCCTCGTCGCCCGCCGCCCCCGCGATCCCCGAGGACGACGCCGTTGCCGAGTTGCGGGTCGAACCGCTCGAGCTCGAGCTCGCGACCGACATGTTCGATCTCGCCGATTCTGTCCGTGGGGGGACATTGCTCGAGCGCGTGCGCGGACTGCGGCGACAGATCGCGCGGGAGCTCGGCATCGTGTTGCCGCTGGTGCGCACCCGCGACAACGTGCTGCTCGCACCATCGACCTATGTCATCCGGCTGTACGGCGTCGAAGTGGGGCGGGGCCAGGCGCCGCCGGGACACGTGCTCGTCCTCGCCGGCGACGATGGTCCGATCGCGGGCGGCATCCCCACCACCGAGCCGGTCTTCGGGCTACCGGCGGCGTGGGTGCCCGATCAATTGGCGGACCATCACCGCGCCCGAGGCGCGACCGTCGTCGACCGAAGTTCCGTGCTCGTGACGCACCTGTCCGATCTCGTGCGGCGCAACGCCGGTTCGCTGCTGTCACGCCAAGACGTTCAGCAGTTGATCGACGGATTGCGCATGACCGCGCCGGCGCTACTCGAAGACATCGGCGCGAATGGCGTCTCGCTGGCCGAGATCCACGCGGTGTTGCGGTCGCTGCTCGATGATCTCGTGCCAATCCGCGACCTCGTACGCATTCTCGAGGCGGTCACCGCTCGTGCCCGCGACACACGTGATCGAGAGCAACTCGTCGAGGCCGCGCGCCATGTGTTGGCAGCCGCGATTTCCGCGCAGGCCGCGCCCGAAGGGGTACTCGCGGCGATCACCATCGAGCCGAGCCTCGAGCAACAACTGATCCAGGCGCGCCGAGTCGGCGAGAGTGGGTCGTTCCTCGATCTCGACGCGTCGCGGATGGAGCGCCTCATTCGCGCGACCGCCGAGGCGGTCATCGCCGGGCAAAGTCGCGAGCGGCGAGTGGCGCTGATCTGCTCGCCCCAGTTGCGTCCCGTCATGCAGCGGCTCGTCGGGCGGGGCGCTCAGTGTCCACCCGTTCTGTCGTACAACGAACTCGTACCGACCATCGTGGTCGAACCCGTGGAGGTGATCGACCTTGCCTACGCAAGCCAAGAGATATAGCGGCCGCACCGTCGAGGTGGCAGTCCGCAGCGCGATGGAAGATCTCGGCGACGACGCCGAGATCCTTTCTGCTCGCCGCGTTCGCCGCGGCGGAGTCGCCGGCTTCTTTGCCAGCGAGCACGTCGAAGTGAGCGCCCGAAAAGTGGCGCGATCCGCGACGCGCACGGCGGATCCGATGACCATCGACCTCTCCGACCGGGCCATCGACCGCAGTGCGCAAGCCATGGCCTTCGAGGAACATCTCCAGCAAATGGTCCGCGCCGTCGAACACGAGGAGGCTCCCGTGGCACCCCAGCCGCAATCCGCCATGGCCGCACCGGTCGTGCCCCAGTACGCGCCTCAGTACGAGCCCCAGGTCGACCCCAACGTCGCGGCGCCGATGCCGCGGCGGCTCACCGATGCCGATCTCGCGCCGTTGCCGCAGGCACCTCCGCCCGCACCGGTCCTCGAGCCCGCGCCACGACCGGTCGAACGCGCCATCGGACGCGACTACGAACCGGACGAGCGGCCGGCGCGTCGAGGTCCGCGCAAACCAGCGTCGCATCGTCGCGGTCCGCAGTGGAGCGTCAGCAACTTGCGCCGCTTGGGTGTGGCCGAAGAGGTACTACGCCGTCTCGTCGCCCCCCAACCGCCGACCGACACGGCGTGGACGATGGCTCTCGAACGCGCGATCAGCGATGCATTGCCGAGTGGGGAGTCCCGCGACCGCATCGCGATGCATGGGTACGGTGCCGAGTCGGCGGTGACGCTGCTCGCCAGCGCGCTCAGAGGACATCGCGTCGACTACATCCACCTGCGCGAGCGCACGGCACCGGCTAGCGCGCTCGAACTCGCGCTCGCGATTCGAAGCTGTCTCTGTCAATGATGCGGCCGTGGTTTTCCGCGATCGGCCTCGTGGTTCTCGGAGGCCTTGCGATTGGGCTCTTGCGCGGTCTCTATCCCGTTGACGTCGCGGCCACACGAGCGGTGATACTGCTCGTGGGGCTGTTCTTCGCCGACCGGTTGCTGGGGCCGGTGATCGAGACGCTCATCGGTCGTCCCGCGTCGTCGGCGCGCGACGACCGCGACGACGGCGCCTGAGCGTCGCCCGGGTCGCGCTCACTGCATCACGAACGTGGTGAAGATGACGCGCAGCACCTTTTCGTCGTGGAAGGCGTGCCGCACCTTTTCCGACAGCTCCTTCTTGAGCTCCAGCTTGGCTGCCGGGTCCTTGAGTTCTTCGGGTGTCTTCGCCGACAAGACATCGACGAGCACATCGCTGGCCAAGGGCACCTCTTCTTTCAGCGCCTCGGCATCGACGCCCTTTTCCAGCACGAGTGCCGCACCGACGCGTAGATAGGTCTGCTTTGGGCCCGCGAGGTTCAACACGAGTTCGGGCATCGTGACGATGGCGCCTTCCGCGGGTTCGGCGACCGCGGCTGCGCTCACTTCGGTCGGGGTCGCCACCGGTTTGGGTGCGAGGAAGAACTTGTATCCGGCGACCGCGGCCACGATCATCAACACCGGCTTGAGCTTGGTGACGAGGCCGCCTTTCTTCTCCTCCCCGTCCTTGGCAGCTTTTTTCTTCGTAGCCATCAGGTTTGATCCTTCTTGCGCGGTTCGAGGCGATGTACTGAACCCTCACGACTCGGGGTCGGTGCGGGTACGAGACGAGGTGCCTCGAGGATGGAATTGCGAAATCGGATCACTAGGTCGACGACCTCGTGGGCGCTCTCCGTGACCATGTGCTTGCGGCCGTCGATCATCGTCACGACAGTGTCGGGAATCGATTCGACCTGCTCGATCAAGTCGGCGTTCAGCACGAATTCGTGCCCGTTCAGTCGTGTTAGCCAGATCATGCTGCGTCCCTGCGATCTCGTCTGCGAAAGGCAGAGTCGACCGGGACGCGCCAGATGTAAATGCGAGCACCTTCAGATCCGCGTTCTGTTGGCGTTCTACACGTGTCGACACCTGTAGAACGCCAACCGAACAGTGCAAACGGACTATCGGGCAGCGATCCGGCTGCTAGCGGCGCAGGTTCACGAGGTCTTGGATCATCTCGTCGCTCGCGGTGATCACCCTCGAGCTCGCCTGGAAACCGCGCTGGGCGAGGATCAGGTTGGTGAACTCCTGCGCGAGTTCCACGTTCGACATCTCGAGCGTGCCCGCGTTCAGTTCGCCGCGGCCACCGACACCGGGCGTGCCCATGAGCGCTTCACCGGTCGCGTTCGAACGACGGAACTTGCTGTCGCCCGCAGCGATGAGACCCTTGGGGTTCGCGAAGTTGGCCACGCTGAGCTGCGCGATGGGCTTGCTCTTGCCGTTCGAGTACACGCCGGACAGAGTGCCGTCGGACCCGATGGCGAACGACCGCAGTACGCCGGCGGTCGCACCGTTCTGTGACACGGCCTGCGGGTCGCTGTTCGACCCGAACTGTGTCAGGCGTGATTCGCCCGTCGCGGCACCGAGGTCGACGGAGAACGTGATCGGCGACGCGCCGGGCGGCGTGTAGGTGAACGATGGTGCGGCGGCCGGTGAGGTCATCAAGCCGGTGGCCGGGTCGAAGACCAACGTCGCCGTGCCGATCGAGGCGGCCGCAGGGTCGAGGCCACTCATCGTCCACGTATTGGCCGCGGTCTTCGCGAAGCTGAACGTGAGACGGTGGATGTTGCCTTGGCCGTCGACGACGTCCATCGCCGTGGTGACTGGAGGGTCGCCCACGACGGCGGCCGCCGACACGTTGCCGCGGATGCTGACCGATGAAGTCGCCGACGGATCGATCGCTTGACCGATGCGTACGCGGATGTCGCCGACGGGAGCATTGCGGTCGATCGTCCCACTGGGGGTGACGAGCCAACCCTGCACGATCGCACCCGAACCGTCGACGAGCGCGCCGTCGCTGTCGAATGCGAACGCGCCGGCCCGTGTGTACAGCGTCTCTGTTCCGCCGCGCACCGCGAAGAAGCCGTCGCCCTGAATCGATACGTCGGTCGCGTTGCCGGTGAGCTGTGAGCCACCTTGCGTGAACAACATCTCGATCCCGGACACCTTTGTGCCGAGGCCTACTTGCTGCGGGTTGACACCACCGGTTGCCTCACCAGTGCCACCCGAGGCGCCGCGCACGAGCTGCGACAGCGCATCCGAGAACAGCACGCGGCTTGCTTTGAAGCCCACCGTATTGACGTTGGCAACGTTGTTGCCGATCACGTCCATCATCGTTTGGTGTGCCCGAATGCCGGAAACACCGGCAAACATGGAGCGCATCATAAGGGAAGTTTCCTTTCGTAGATGCCCTCCATGGCGATCTCGGCCACCGTCCATTGCGTGGCGCGCAGCGCGTCGCAGTCGGCTCGTGCCGACCGCGCGTTAGCTGATCTT